>JAGRDI010000281.1 GCA_020432765.1 Anaerolineales bacterium
TTCCTTCACTTTGTTTAATAACTTGCCCGGTCATTCCTGCGCAAGCAGGAATCCATGCAGTCATACTCATGAAAACCTGGTAAGTTACCCACTTTATTTTCTTAGTTAAGAGGAGAGATCAAATGTTAAATCGTCGTATTATTTTTGGAATATCGCTCTTAGTCATTTTTATGCTGCTCCTGGCAGCCTGTGGGGGCAGCACAGCCGAACCGGCTGCCGATGCGCCTGCTGAGGAAGCACCCACTGAAGAAACCCCAATGGAAGAACCAGCAGAATCTGAGGCGGCTGAGCCGGCCGCAGCAGAAAGCGAGGCTATGGAAGAGGAAAGTAGTGAGGAAGCCGCCTCAGACTTTGCCGGTACAATTGTTTTAGGTGCGGCCGTATCTGAAACCGGAAACTATGCGCGTGAAGGTAAAGACACCCGCCAGGGTTACAATACCTGGCTCGATTGGGTCAACAACGAATACGGCGGCATTAAAGTTGGTGACGAGCGTTATAATGTCGAAATCGTTTATTATGATGATGAGGGCGATCCGGATACAGCCGCTAACTTAGTAGAACGTCTAATCACTGAAGATGAAGTCAACTATCTGTTAGGCCCCTACTCCAGCGGTCTAACCATGTCAACCAGTGCCATCGCTGAAAAATATGGCACCATCATGGTCGAAGGCAACGGTGCATCAGAGTCAATTTTCGAGCGTGGTTTCCAAAACATCTTTGCCGTCTTAACCCCCGCCGGCAACTACACCCAATCAGCCCTTAAAGAATTATCCGATCAAGGGGCAAAGTCAGTGGTCATCGCTTACGAAGACACCGCTTTCCCGACCTCAGTCGGTGAGGGTGCAAGGAAATGGGCTGAAGAATATGGCATGGAAGTCTTAGCCGTCGAGACCTATCCAACCGATATCGCCGACGTTTCGGCAATTATGACAAAATTCCGCGATTTGAATCCCGATGTCTTCGTTGGTGGTGGTCATTTTAATGATGCCCTTTTGTTTATGAATGCATCCCAAGAGCTCGGCTTTGCACCCGGCGCGATGGTCATCACAGTCGGCCCCAGCAATCCTGAATTTGTCAGCGAGATGGGCGATGCTGCCAACTACATCTTAGGACCAACTCAATGGGAGGCAACCATGTCTTGGGAAGATGAATATTTCGGCACGCCCGCTGATTACGCCCAACGCTATGAAGAAATGTGGGGCGAACCACCAACTTACCAAGCTGCCGAATCCACTGCCACCGCCTTAGCCTTGCAGTTAGCAATCGAAGCGGCCGGTTCAACTGATATGGACGCGGTGCGGCAGGCTTTGTTTGACCTGGATGCAATCACCTTCTATGGACCTATCAATTTTGACGAGACCGGTAAAAATGTCGCCAAACCAATGGGCACAATCCAAATTCAGGATGGTGTCATCAATGTAGTAGCGCCAGCAGAAGCGGCCGTTACCGACCTGCAATATCCCATGCCTGCGTGGGAAGATCGGTAATTTTAAAATAACGAGAGCATGGAGTAAGGAGTAAGAAGTAAAGGAACAAAGTTCCCTAACTCCTTACTCCCTACTCCATATTCCTCTTCAACAACCACATAAATAGATACAACAAACTCCAAAACAAGGAAAAATAATATGGATCAATTTATGCAAGCTGTAATCAACGGCATTATGCTCGGTGGGTTTTATGCTGTGATGGTGCTCGGGTTTTCTATCATTTGGGGAGTAATGGGCGTTATTAATCTGGCACATGGCGAATTTGTGATGATCGGTGCGTATATCACCTGGTATTTGAATAAGACGTATGGCTGGGAACCATTTGCAACCTTATTGGTAGTGATTCCCGTCATGTTTTTACTGGGCTATATATTACAAAAGATATTAATCAATCGTGTCATTGAACGGCCGTATCTCATCTCGCTCCTCGTTACATTTAGCCTTTCCATCATCATATCAAACACATTCAAACTCATATTTACCGCCACACCCCGTACCGTAGACACCATGCTCAGTGGTTTCTGGCGTGTTGGCGAAAGTGTCACCGTTCCAATCACCAAAACTTATCTCATCGTCGCCGCGCTCATCATCATGGGTGCTTTGCATCTTTTCTTGCAACGCACCCGTCTAGGTAAAAGCATCCGCGCAGCCGCCCAAAATCGGGAAGCAGCACGCATCGTAGGTATTGAAATTGGCGCTGTTTATGCGATTACCTTTGCTATTTGTATCGCTATCACTGGCACTTCGGGCACGCTCATCAGCCCCATCCAAGCCATTTACCCTTTTATGGGCGCATCGCTCACATTAAAAGCATTCGCCATCACCGCCATGTCAGGACTCGGCAGCATTCCAGGTGCACTTGTAGGTGGCATTTTCCTGGGGCTGATCGAAACCTTCATCGCCACCTATGTCTCTGGAGTCGGCACAAATCTAGGCATCGTATCCTCATACGTCATCCTCGTGATCGTCCTCGTGACACGACCACAAGGTTTATTTGGCGGACTCAAAGCAGCGGAGGCACAGTAAGATGAAAGCCATCGCACATGCCTGGCGGCAATACAAACTCGGACGCTGGCTGCTGCTATTGCTAGTTCTAATTTTAATTGCACTGCCAATCGTACAAAAATTTACCCCAGACAGAAAACTCGTCACCAATTCATTGCTCTTTTCTTTCACACAGCTGTTTATGCTCATCACCCTGGCCAGCAACTGGAATTTGACCGGCGGCTTTACAGGCTATGTTGACTTTGGGCATGCTGTTTTCTTTGGTATCGGTGCCTATGGCACAGGCATCATGATGTCAAAAGCTGGTTGGTCATTCGTGCCTGCATTGTTAGTCGGCGCCATTGCCTCCATAGCATTTGCCATCCTAATTGGCTCAGCAACTTTACGTTTAAAAGGGCCTTACTTTTCAATTGCGATGTTGGGGACATTTGTGGCTATGCGCGAAATTGTGCGTGTACTCAAACCACTTACCGGCGGTGGCACGGGTCTAACTTTGCCGCCTTATCTGAATCGGCCGTTGTTTTATTATGTGATGTTGGCGATGACAATTATTGTCGTCACCTTTGTCTGGTGGCTGATCAATCGCACCGAATTTGGCTCCACTTTAATCGCCATTCGTGAGGATGAAATCGGTGCCGAAACACGCGGCATCAATACAACTTTACATAAAATTACAATCTTCACGATTGGTGCCTGTCTAACCGCCATCGTCGGGGGGTTATGGGCCTACCAAAATACCTTCATCGATCCCGATATCGTCTTTTTCGAATCACGCACAGTTGAATTGGTAATGATGGTCATGTTGGGCGGCCTGGGCACAGTAGCCGGTCCTATTGTTGGCGCCACCGTGCTATATTGGCTGCGCGATGTACTATGGGCCAATTTGCTGCAATTCCATTTGATTGCACAAGGCATATTGCTTATCTTGATTGTACTCTTCGTACCGGAAGGTATTGTCGGATCTCTTGGTGATAAAACCGGCACATCGTTAGGCCGCTTGTGGGGAAAATATTTCCCTGACCATGAACCAACTGATGCAGCAAGTACGGAAGAAGCGGAGGTTAGCACATGACTACCGCAAGCATGAACACACAACAACCGCTGCTTGAGGGTCGCAATGTAAGTAAATTTTTCGGTGGCTTGGCGGCCTTAACTGGGGTTGATTTTGCAGTCTACCCAGGTGAAGTCGTAGGTTTAATTGGTCCTAACGGCAGTGGAAAAACAACATTATTTGATTGTCTGAGCCGCGTACAAACAATCAGCGCAGGGGAAGTTTTCTTTAAGGGTCAAGATATCACCAATAAAAAACCGTTTCAAGTCGCTCACATGGGTTTAGCACGCACTTTCCAAGTGATTCGAGTTTATAACAAGCTGACGGTCTTGCAAAATATGCTTCTGAGTCGACAATATGGCAATACAAGCATACGCAAATTATTCCGTCCTTACCCTGATGTGCTTGAAGAACGTGCGCATGAAATTATCCATTTTCTGCTCTTAGATCGGGTTGTGAATGAGAAAGCAGGTAATTTATCCGGCGGGCAAAAACGCCTTCTAGAGATCGGTATGGCTTTGATGCCTGATCCTGAACTAATCCTTTTAGATGAGGCTACTTCTGGTGTCAATCCAACTTTGATTGAGACAATTAAAGATCGGATTATGGAACTAAATCAGAATTACAACAAGACATTTTTGCTAATCGAACATAATATCCAATTTATCGGAGATTTGTGCAGCCGCGTTTTTGTATTGAACTATGGACAAAAGCTGGCTGAGGGCACGCCACAGGAGATCATGGAAAATCAAGAGGTGATTGAGGCATATTTTGGTGCGGACGGGGGTGATGACGATGACTGGTAATGGTTTAACAAGCAGCAGCTCGACTAAGCTCGCCAGAGCCGGCCGTCCCCTTCTTGAAATCCATGATGTATATGCCGGTTATAATGTTGATTTTGACATCTTAAAAGGTGTCAGCATGCATGTCAAACCAGGCGAAATTGTCTGTGTGATTGGTCCAAATGGCGCAGGTAAGTCCACCGTGTTTAAAGCATTGTATGGCTTTTTGAATGTTCGACAAGGACGTGTGCTTTTTGATGACCAAGATATTTCTGACATTCGTCCCCAGGACGCCTTGAAAGCAGGCATTACAATTGTGCCCCAGCTGCGCAGCCTCTTCCCCCAGATGACCGTTTATGAAAATCTCGAAATGGGCATGTACCTCGAAAAAGATAAAGAACGCATTAAACGTCGCATCAATTACATTTATGATCTTTTCCCCCGCCTGGCTGAGCGTACCAGCCAAAAAGCCGGCACAATGAGTGGTGGTGAGCAGCGCATGTTGGAAATTGGACGTGCTCTGATGTGGGAACCCAAGTTGGTTTTGATGGACGAACCGTCAGCAGGTTTAGCTCCCTTAATCACAAAAATGATTTTTCGCAATATTCAGCGGCTGAACCGTGAAATTGGCCTTACTGTTTTGATGATTGAACAAAATGCCCGTCAGGGATTAGAGATCAGTAATCGCGGATATGTGTTAGAATTAGGGAAGAACAGTTACGAAGGCACAGGCCATGAACTGCTTAGTAATGCTGAAGTGCGCCGCGCATTTTTAGGAGGGCGCTAATAAATAAGAGGAGACAGGTTGATGAAACATTATTTGGTAAAAGATTGGATGCAAACCAATGTTATTACTGCTGAACCTAAGATGGGCATGTTGGACGCACACAAACTCATGCGGCGTAATAAGATTCGGCGTCTTCCCATAACAAAATCAAATGGCGAATTAGTCGGGATCGTGACACGTAGTGATGTGCGCCAGGCCGAACCATCGGAAGCAACCACATTAAATGTGTGGGAAATGAATTATTTGCTGGCCAAATTACAGCTTCGCGACATTATGACCAAAGACCCACTCAGAGTTCACGCTGATGATACGATTAAAACCGCCGCTGAACTAATGAATGCCAATAAAATCGGGGCATTACCTGTTGTGGACGATCATAATATCGTGCAAGGCATCATTACAGAATCCGATGTTTTCCGCGTACTTATCGAATGGTTCAACGAAGATATAGAACCTGAAAAAATGTAATTGTAAAAAATCTCGGGGTTTGCGCTCAACACGACGAGAATTTTACTCTGTTAAACCTCGATGGTATTGGGTTACAATAACAAATTAATAGGGTGTTGCTAACTAGCGCACCCTTTTTTGTTTGCCATGCCAAATCGCCCAAAAATCAAGAAAAAACCAACACCCTTTTACTATGGTTGGGTCATTGTGGCCGTCAGCGCACTTACGCTTTTGGTTGCTTTTGGTACGCGCCTCTCCTTTACCGTTTTCTTTGTCGCTCTTACGGCCGAATTTGGATGGGCGCGTGCGGATACTGCACTCATTTTTTCAGTCAGCATGATTGTATTTGCCATCACGTCAATCGCTGCAGGATTGGCTTTGGACAGATGGGGAGTGCGCGTTGTTTTTGCGGTTGGGGCCGGCTTTTTGGCACTGGGATTATTTATGAGCAGCCAAATTGATTCCCTGTGGCAATTGGCTTTCACATATGGGGTGGTTGTCGGCCTGGGTATTACTATCTTGGGTTTGGGACTCCAAGCAGGGATGTTGGCGAATTGGTTTCGGAAAAGATTAGGCTTGGCAATTGGTATCGCTTTTGCGGGGACTGGCTTGGGCACATTGTTACTCACACCCTACATTGAATTCCTGATTTCTAACACAGGCTGGCAGACTGCTTACCAAATGCTGGCAGCTCTAGCCTTGCTGTTAATTCCAATCATATTGATATTTATGCGCCGAAGTCCAGCAGTGATGGGTTTGTATGTCGATGGCATACGGCCGTTACCCTCCGCATCGCTCCATCAAAACAGTCCATTAACAACCAATTGGACGATAAAAACTGCCAGTCATACCCTGTCTTTTTGGTTGGTAATCGTGGCCGCGCTGTTTGCAATCGGTCCTTTGCGAATGTTGACTGTCCATCAATTGGCGGTCATGGTTGATGCTGGTTTTAACAGTTTGTATGCGGCAACAGTGATTGGCGGAGCAGGTCTGGTAACCGCCATTGCTTTCATTCTATTTGGCACATTATCCGATCGGATCGGCCGTCGCCAGACATATGTGATTGGTTCAATCTGTCTTGTAGGGGCAATTGTTGTTTTGAGCCAATTACAAACACCCCCCCAGCCGGGGTGGCTGCTGGTTTATGGTGTGCTTCTAGGTTTGGGGGAAGGATCGCGCTCTTCGTTGGTAACGGCCGTTGCCAGCGATCTATTTCCTGGCCAATCTTTAGGTGCGATCAATGGCGCAGTCGGCTCCGCTTTTGGCGCAGGTGCCGCCTTTTTTCCGTGGCTGGCTGGTTGGATTTTTGATGTCAATGGTGATTATAATCGCGCTTTTTTAATTGCTGGTCTGGCCATTGGTGTTTCTACGCTAGCACTTTGGATGGCACCTGTTATTGCCGAGAGGAGAGAGAGGTCAAGGTCACTATGACAAATTAAGAAATGAACAAATTGAGCTTTGAGTAGAAATTTGTCCCTTCCCTAATTCGCTGCAGCCACCCATTTCCGCAAAACCGTTCCTGAAGCAGTCGCAGGCTCCAGAAGTGTTTGTTTCATTTCACCCGCCGGCAAACCTGAGAAAATGCGTATCGAAAGTTCAGTTTGTTGGGCAGTCAGATCGAGCATACTGCGCACCTTACTGGCCATGCCACCGGTCACATCAGTTCCGCGTGAACCACTCAAGGCAGGCGCAATTGTTGGCAAACTTGCTTCTGTAATCAAAGGCACAACATTCCCTTGCAAATCTAAAACACCTGCTGTTTCACCCGCCAGCAGCAGCCAAGACGGCCGTATCACATCTGCCAATGCCATCATCACCTCTTCGGTCGAGATTATCGTGCCACCGCGGAATGTGTCAAAAGCCACATCGCCAAATACAACCGGCACCAAACCCGCAGCCAGCGCCATTTGCACCGGCTGTACAGCCAGGGTTTGAATTTGCCCATCAAAACATATTGCTGAAGCTGACGGCTGCAAACGCAGCGCAGGTACACCTGCTGCCAGCAGCGCATTGACAACAATAGCATTCAGGCGCGAAGCGGCAGCACTAACTTCGGCAAAGCCGCGCCACTGAGTTTGCGTTGCCACCCCCTGTCTTGTGCCAAATTTTGCACCAGCGACATGACCAAATGAACCGCTGCCATGTCCCAACACCAATCGCAAATCCGGGTTTGCCGCACGCGCCTGCCCAATTTCTGCCGCCACTCGCACTAACACATCCTCACGTACCGATTCAATCGCGGTTTTATCCGTAATCAATGAACCGCCAAGCTTCAAAAAAATTGTATTCATAGTAAGTCTATGCACAAATCACCTAAATGAATCCTTGTGTTCTCTGTGGTGAAATTATTTAACATTTTCGATGATATAGCGAACGGCCGTTTCCGCAGTATCCGCAAAATGGAGCAGTTTTACATGGTCGGGACGCACATAGCCGGCCGCAATAAATGGTTCGATTGTCAGCGGCCACATATCACCCAATAAGACTAATGGTCGCGGTTCGATTTCTCCCGTCTGCAAAAAGCTCCAGGCCAACGAAAACTCCGAAAGCGTGCCAATGCCGCCAGGCAAAACAATCATGCCCATATTCTCTCTGACCAGGTGGAGTAAGCGATCGCGCAAAGAATCATAACGGATTTCTTCTTCAATCCATTGATTGGGACCAATCGGACGAAAACGTTCGATTTGATCGCTCACCACACCAATGACATGACCATTTGCAGCAGACGCACCTTCGGAAACGGCCGTCATCGTACCCATATATCCACCCGTCGCCACAGCAAAACCAGCCGCAGCTAATTGTTTACCCACTTGATAGGCCAAGGTGTAAAATTCATCTCCTTTGACCGGCGCCGAACTGCCAAACACAGCAATCACCCTACGATCTGGCGGCAGCACGACTGCTTGTCCGCTAAAAAATTGACGGGCAATCAGATTGAATTTTTGCTCTTGTTCCAGCATTGGAATATGACCACATTCATCCAACTCAAACACACGCCAATCAGTACAAATCAAGTCAATTTTCTGCGCATGGGAAATCGGTAAAACAGGGTCTTGCTGCCCCCAAACAACACAAACAGATTGGTCGATCTTCTTTAGCTGCGCCTCAAAATCTTGAAAAGCCAACGCTTTCAATACATCGGCTGATGAGCGTGCCAGTTCATATTCGCGAATTTGACGTTCCCAGACAGTATCATCAAAACGATCGGGCTTATAAAAGGAAATTTTAGCCTGACGTTTAACAAAAGCAGGTGATTGCGAAACGGCCGTTCCCAACTCCAATAAACCCGAATTAATCCCAATACGCTTCAATAAATCTGGAACCTCGGCGATCCCTAATAAGGCGGGCGAAATTAACAGCAGGCGCTCTACATCTTCAGGATTTGCCAACGTGAAACTGGTTGCCAAAGCGCCACCAAATGAATGACCGCCCAACAGTATGGGCGGTAAATCCAAGGCATCACAAAATGCAGCCAGCCATTCTACCAGGTGTGGCAAGGTAAACGGTTTGGTCGTTTCACTGAGGCCAAAACCGGGAATATCGGGGACAATAAGCCAGAACTGATCATCCAACGCATGCATCATCTCACGGTAAGTATCTGCCGAACTGGTCATGCCATGCAGCATCACGATTGGATGATCATTGGGCGTGCCAGCCGTGTAATAAGCGGTATGGATACCAAGGGCATCAACATAATGCGGGGGAAATGGTGAAAAATGCAAAAAGTGACTCCTAAGCTGCGAACTGTTCAGCCAACACGGTGCTTAAGGTTGGCCGACCAATCTCCTGCAAATCATAGCGCACACGCTGATACGGCTTTTTAATTTTTAAGACACGTGCCAGGTCAATTGGCGTGGCGACAATCACCATATCGGCCGGTGTGTTTTCAATAGTTGCTTGCAAATCGGCAATCTGCTCTGCACCATACCCCATTGCAGGTAAAACAGCGCCAGTAGTTGGATATTTTTCATAAGTAGCCGCGATTGAACCGGCAGCATAAGGATGCGGATCAATAATCTCGGCGGCGTCAAAATAGTCAGCCGCCATGACGCCTGCGCCATAAGCCATCTCACCGTGTGTGAGGGTAGGCCCATCTTCAACAATTAGCACACGTTTGCCACGAATCGCAGAAGGATCATTCACAGTTAAGGGTGAAGCCGCTTTAATAATGATTGCGCCGGGGTTCACTTTACGGATATTTTGCTGCACGGTAATCACGTCCGAATGTACGGCCGTGTCAATCTTATTTATCACAACCACGTCCGCCATCCGCAAATTTGTTTCACCTGGATGATAACGCAGTTCGTGTCCAGGTCTATGCGGATCAACTACCACAATTTGCAAATCTGGTTTGTAAAAAGGCATATCATTATTGCCACCGTCCCAAATGATGATGTCAGCCTCTGCTTCGGCTGCCTGCAAAATTGCAGCATAATCTACACCCGCATAAATCACAGCACCACGTTCGACATAAGGCTCATACTCTTCACGCTCTTCAATTGTGCAATTATGCCGTTCCATATCATCATAGGATGCAAAACGCTGTACTTTTTGTGCCGCCAAATCGCCATAGGGCATTGGGTGACGGATCGCAACCACACGTTTATAATCCAGCTCTTTCTGCAAGATTTCGAGAACACGGCGCGAAGTCTGGCTTTTGCCGCAGCCGGTACGCACAGCACAGACTGATACTATCGGCTTTTTAGATTTGAGCATCGTTTGCCGCGGTGGCAAGAAGCGATAACCAGCACCGGCTGCCAACACACGTGATGCCAAATGCATTACATATTCGTGCGAAACATCAGAATATGAAAACACCACTTCATCAACCTCATTTTTAGCAATAATCTCTTCAAGTTGATCTTCCGGATAAATGGGAATGCCATCTGGATAAAGCGTGCCAGAAAGGGATGGTGGATACAATCTGCCCTCGATATTTGGAATTTGGGTCGCCGTAAAACCAACCACGTGGAAATGATCGTTTTTGCGAAAATAGGTATTAAAATCGTGAAAATCACGACCGGCCGCACCGGCAATAATAACATTGGTTGAATGAGTAGCTTGCATAGATATTCTCCTATTTGGCAAACCACAGAACGTTCTCGAAAAAAAACAATTGCTGAGAAGTGTGCAGTTGCCTAGCTGAATTGGCAATGAAAATCCAAGATATAGGTTGGAGGTCTCACTACCAATTTTCTAAAAGTGGGATTGTAGTGCTTGCCAAGATGCTGTTAAATGCGAATTGATTCTTGGCACCAAGTGTTAGCTTATCACTTTTTAGCTGCATGAAAAGAGTTATTGACCATTTTCTGATACTGTGAATTGGCACGTTTTAAGGATTAAAAAAGACGTAACCGTATATATCATTTTTCTACACGAAAAACAACAAGTTTACCATAATGAATTTTGCATAAAATCAGGTATTTATGTCGATTTGATATTGATCTTATGCAAAGTAATGTTATAATGCACTTGCAGCTATAATTACATAATCAGTTAACAATTTGACAGATTATGAAAAACCAGAAGGTGTAATCGGCCATAGCCGCCTTTATTGGCCGATTTCAGTGCATCAGTCCCAGCACACTCTATTCTGAATATCGCCTGTTTTCCGCCAAGACACTTATTACTATACGAATTATACGGAGCCACGTGGCAAAAATGTCCGCGAGTACAGAGGAGAGATTGGCAATGGAAAAAGAACTGCTCGCCTTTTTAGACTATCTAGAACAAGAATATCATTATTCCCAAAACACAATCGCGGCGTACCGCAATGATCTGTCGCAGTTTTCCGGGTTTCTACAAAGCGGCAAGTATAATGGCCTGCAAAATTGGTCTGCTGTTAATGAAGAAATGATCAATGATTATGTTGATTTTATGAAAAATCGTGAAAAACCATTGGCATCGTCTTCAATTGCACGCAAGGTCGCAGCCGTAAAATCATTCTTCAACTTTTTGTTTGCACGTGGTTTCATTGAAGAAAATCCAAGTGCCCATATCGATTCCCCCAAGGTCAAAAAACGGCTGCCCCAAACCCTCTCGGCAAAAGATGTCGAAAACTTGCTGGCAGCACCTACTAAAAAATCATCACCCAAGCATTTACGTGATACAGCTTTGTTGCAAATACTCTATGCAACGGGGATGCGCGTGACTGAAGTAGTGTCGTTACGCTTGGATGATGTCGATAAAGAAAACCAATTGTTAAATTCCCCTGGCGCGACAGGGGATGTGCGTCAGATACCGCTTGATGATGAGACCACTGCTATTTTAGAAAAATATTTAGCCGATGGACGGCCGTATCTCGCTAAAAGTCGCAACGAACAAGCCCTCTTTCTCAATCATCGTGGCAAACAACTCACACGCCAGGGCTTGTGGCTAATCATCAAAGCCTATGCCAAGGAAGCAGATTTAAATGCCGGTGTAACCCCACATACATTGCGGCACAGCTTTGCAGCACACAAATTGACCGAGGGCAGCGACCTGGAAGAAGTACAAAAGCTGCTCGGCCATGCAAATATTTCCACAACACAAATCTACGCCCAAGTAAACAAACCACAAAAGGTGAAAGCTTAAAAGACGACTCGTAGTGCGACAGATAAATTTTGACGGGTTAAAACGGTCAGAAGATTGGCCACAAGCTATTCGACAAAATAACCTTGTCGGACTACAAAATCACCCGTATGGAACAAATCTACGTCTTTCTCATTCGCAATGATGTCTGGATTTATATTCTGGCATTATTGGGTTTAGCCTGGTATTTTGCAGAACTAATTCGTTCACGCAATTTGCTGCGCCGTGCGATGTTTGGGTTAGAACGTGAAAGGGGTGTGCGCATGCGCAATAATGCCCTGTTTTTCGTAACACTTTTCCTCGTAATAATTGGCATTGTGTTTTTCGTCAATCGCAATATCGCGCCTACTTTGCCACCAGAAACACTCAAACCGCCCACCCCCACCCCTGATATTTTCCATACGCCCCTTTCATCCCCAACACCGTTAGAAGAAATGGTAGATCAAGCAACACCGACACCACCGCTTGTGGCGACAGTTACCTTACCGAGACCACCCGGATCAATTGAAGAAGTAGAAGAAACGCCTGCCACTGAACAACCCACAGAAACGGCCGTTCCACCTACACCCTTCACGGCTTGTAATGTCGATTTAAATATCAGCCAGCCAGCAAATGGTGCTGTCGCTTCTGGTGACATCTCCTTTTTTGGTACGGCCGCTACTGAAAACATGGCATATTACACGCTCGAAGTGAATGGCCCCCAAACCAATGGACAATGGGCCGATGTTTTGGGGCGACGCATTGACCAACTGGTAGATGATAGCTTTTTGGGGTCAGCCAATTTGAGTCAATGGGAAGCAGGTCCGTATTTGGTGCGCTTAACGGCCGTTGACGCTGGTGACAATCTTACCGGTCAATGTGTTATCCAGATTACGATTGCTTATTGATTTTGGACA
>JAGRDI010000282.1 GCA_020432765.1 Anaerolineales bacterium
TGAAACACACCCTTTGCAAAATCGCCCTACACGCAGATAGGAGGAAACGATGGGTACGTTATTAGTTAAGAATGCGGCTGTGCTTGCTACGCTGGATGACAAGCGACGAGAAATAGCAAATGGCGGGTTATTTGTGCGTGATAATGTGATCGAACAAGTAGGGGTCACAGAAGAACTGCCGGCAACGGCCGATACCATCCTTGACCTCTCTGGACACATCATCCTGCCGGGGCTAATCAACACCCACCACCACCTCTACCAAACCCTGACCCGCGTTATCGCCCAGGATGCCGACCTGTTTACCTGGCTCAAAACCCTCTATCCCATTTGGGCCAATTTGACCGATGAAGCGATTTATGTGAGCACCCTCACTGGTTTAGCAGAGTTGGCGCTCTCCGGCTGTACAACCAGCAGCGATCATCTCTATGTTTTTCCCAACGATTGCACATTAGACAGCCAAATTCGCGCCGCACAAGAAATTGGCGTGCGTTTCCATGCGGCACGCGGCTCGATGTCATTGGGCGAAAGTCAGGGCGGATTGCCCCCCGACCGCTGTACTGAGGATGAGGCTTTCATATTAAAAGACAGCCAGCGTCTCATCGAGCAGTATCATGATGCCCAACGACATGCCATGCTGCGCGTCGTGTTAGCGCCCTGCTCTCCCTTTTCAGTCACACCTGATTTAATGCGTGAATCGGCCAACCTGGCCCGTGCCTATGGCGTGCGCCTGCATACCCATCTAGCGGAAACGGTCGAAGAAGAACAATTTTGCCTGGAAACCTTTGGCAAACGGCCGGTTGACTATGTAGAGTCGTTAGGTTGGACAGGAGATGACGTGTGGCATGCCCATTGTGTACATATGAATCCAGCAGAGATTGATTTATTTGCACGCACCGGCAGCGGCATTGCCCACTGTCCCACCAGCAATATGCGCCTGGCCAGCGGCATCGCACCAGTTGTCGCTTGGCAACAAGCGGGCGTGCGTGTCGGTTTGGGTGTCGATGGTTCAGCCTCCAATGATGGCAGCCATTTGCTCAATGAGGCGCGTATGGCGATGCTTTTGCAGCGCATTGCGCCCGATCGATATTTGAGTGTGGCGCCGGGCGGACGCGGTGGTTTTGCCGGCGACGCGGGCACCCAATCGGCACGCCAGGCATTAGAATTAGCAACACGCGGCGGTGCGGCCGTTTTGGGACGTGATGATGTTGGCTACCTTGCACCGGGCATGAGCGCGGACTTTATCGCCATCAACTTGAATCAAGTGATTTATACGGGCGCACTGCATGATCCGGTGGCAGCAGTGGTGTTCTGCCAACCGCCGAATGTGGATTGGTCGGTGATTAATGGGCAGGTTGTGGTGGAAAACGGCCGTTTAACCACACTCGATCTCCCCCCCCACATCGAACGCCACAATGCGATTTCGCACGCAATGATTGATGCATGAAACTAATTACAAGCGGCATCGTCACCAATCAATACGGCCATGTGCTGCTCATCCAACGGGATGACTCACTGACGTGGGCGCCGCCAGGTGGTATTTTAGAACACGGCGAACTGCCCACAGAGGGTGTTGTGCGCGAAGTGCGCGAAGAGACTGGCTTGATGGTTACGCCGGTACGTCTTGTTGCGCTTGATTTTGCAAAAGGAAAAAACGACACCTTACTCTTGATGACTTTCCGCTGCATACAACGTGGTGGTAAAATCAAAACATCCGGCGAGTCGCTGCGGGTCGGTTGGGTCAAAGGCAATGACTTGCCGCGCTCGATGTTATCGTATCATCGTCAAAGAGTTGAACGTGCCTTGGCACATGCAGGCGGTCCTCCAGTCTGGCATGTTGAAGAAAATGGCGGCAACCGTTTACATCGGCTCAAACGTGCCTTAACCAGTATTGGCAAACGCAAGCAACAACCTGGCGATACCAATGCTTCCGCACCAGATTGGGAAATTGAAACGGCCGTACGCATCCAGAACAGCAAAAACGAAACGTTGTGGGTTAAATCTGGGCAGCAATGGGTTTTGCCGGGCGCACTATCTAATGGGAAGCAGCCGCCGTGGGCAACGGCCGTGCAAGCCACCCAATCTCAAACTGGCCACACACCAACGTTGACCACCCTGGCTGGGGTTTACGCCGGTGAAAAGAAATTGACCCTCGTTTTTTTGGGGGCAGTACCCGCAGCAGCAATAGCTCAAGATGATAATGTAAAGTTTTCATTTGAAGCACCAGATAATGCTGACTCAGTACAAGCTGGTTGGATCAGGTCGGCCGTAACCGCAGAAGATGTGACAATTTTCCTATAAGCTATGAAAAAACAAACTGAAGATTCAAATAATCACAAAATCAGCCGCCGCAAATTTTTAGGCTTAGGTGCGGCCGCCTTTTTAGGTGGGGTTGCAGTCGGCAGCACTTACCTGTATATAAATGATGAATCCAAAGAGCCTGTTGTCGAAAAGGTACAAATCCCAATTCGTACGCTGCCTGAATCTTTAGAAGGGTTTACAATCGCAATCTTGAGTGATTTTCATTTATATCCATTGACCCAACTGCCTTTGATCGAAACGGCCGTTGTGATGACAAACGCGCTCAATCCTGATCTCACTGTGCTGTTAGGTGACTACGTTTGGCATGAAGTCGAAGCCATCTTCGATCTGGCTCCAGCTTTAGGCAAATTGAACGCCCGTCATGGCATCTATTGCATCATGGGCAATCATGATCTCTGGACAAACGGTGACATCGTCATGCAAGGGCTAGAAGAAGCCCACCTACCCATATTGCGCAATGAAGGCACAACTATTCCTGCCGGCAAAGAATCCTTGTATCTGGCTGGTCTAGATGATGGCTGGTCTGGCAATCCTGATTTAACGCTGGCATTGGCAAATCGCGAAAAGAATGCGGCTACGGTGCTGCTGATGCATGAGCCCGACCTTGCAGATAAATATGCCCTAGATGATTCTATTGCGTTGCAATTATCAGGACATAGTCATGGTGGACAAATTCGTTTTCCATATGTAGGCGCCATCATTTTGCCTTATCTGGCCTGGAAATATGACATGGGACTGTATAAAGTGAAAGATTTATGGCTTTACACCAATCGAGGATTAGGTGTTACAAATGAACCTATCCGCTATAATTGTGCACCAGAAATTACAGAAATAACCCTTATTAGGGCATGATTTGATTCAAGACCCTAAAGAGTTTACCCTTTTACATTAAACCATAAACAAATTAAACCTTTAGGGTATCCTAGAAGTACAAAATTCGAGCTTAAAATATGTTGACAGTCAATGGCAGCTTGTTATAATTGCATTTCGACACTTTAAGTTACAAACCTATGTTCTGCCCCCATCTGTAGAACAATTGATATTTTGAAAATAGCAGAGCGCAGGTAATTATAACCTGCGTAGGAGAAGATTGTCATGGAAGAAATGACCAACACCGATGTGCAAGAGGAGACCCCCCTCAGCGCACAACCCACCAGCGTGAGCGAGCTGGAACCAAAAATGAAGCTCAAAGGAACAGTTCAGCGCCTTGAACTATATGGAGCTTTCATAGATATTGGCGTTGGCACCAATGCACTTATACATATCTCAAAACTAGGCACCGACCACGTGAACCGGGTTTCTGATGTCCTTTCCGTCGGGGATGAAATTGACGTTTGGGTGGAAAAAGTGAACCTGGAAACCAACCAGATTATGGTGACGATGATCGAGCCGCTTGGGGTTGAGTGGCGCGATCTGGAAAAAGGCCAAACCTATACTGGTGTTGTCACCCGACTTGAAGGTTATGGCGCATTTATCAACATCGGAGCCGAACGTGAAGGATTGGTTCATATCAGTGAAATCAGCCATGATTATGTAAAACAGCCTAGCGAAGTACTTTCTGTGGGCGATGAAGTTCAAGTTGAGGTTTTAGGCTTCAGCAAACGTAAACGCCGTATTGATTTAAGTATTAAGAATCTGCTGGAAAAACCTGAAACCCAACAAGCTGCTGAACAATCTTATTCGGTACCTGCTATTGCAGACACGTATGAAGAAGAAGAAATTGACGATATGCAAACCGCTATGGAGTTTGCTCTACGTCAAGCAATGGGTGATGATTCAATTGATGCCATTTCAACGACACGTTACAAGAAAGGGCGCAGTAAGAAAAAGAAAAATCGTCGCAGACGCTACGATCAGGATGATTTGCTCGAGCGCACACTTGGGTATCACAATTAAATTTTTAAAAGACCTGCCTAGTGCAGGTCTTTTTTTATTCTTGTGACTCAAACGGCCAACAAACCCGCCTCATGCCGAGAGATTTTAATTCGGGACTACGCACGTCAGTACAGTTATTTGTCATCATACGTGTCAGTTCTGGCGAATCTTGGCGCACAAACAGTGCCAGCTTACCAATATAGAATAAATTCGGCGCGTACTCACGTTGGAATATTGGATTCAAATAGAGCTGCCCTACATACCCATCATTTCCTTGCAGAACAGACTTGAAGTTGTCGGAGTTAGAGATGAATTCCATCGTGCTTGGCGCCAGCAATAAATCTGGTGCCAGCACGCCCAATGAATAATCATAATCATATTTATTATGACCTGGCTTTAGACCATCAGCATGGGCAGGTTGATTGGCAATTACGGCATCATTTTTGCCCAGCATGTCAACGGCCGTTCGCTCCGACATATAGGCGCTAGTCCCTGCCAAAAAATGGCCAATTGTGGTTGCCGGCAAAGTCTCACTGCGTAAAACTTGCCCCACAGGCATAAACTGATCTTCGTAAAGATGGGTGTTCCAAAAACGATACCCGGCAAAAACGCCAACCCACAATAAGATGCCTCCAAGCACCAATGCACGTAACCAAGGACGGCCGTTGCCAAACAACCATTTCGGAGTCAAACAAGCCAGCAAAATAAGAATCGGCAGCCAGACAGCCAGGAAACGCAAGCCGCCAAAGTCATCACCGCCAACATAAAAAGCGTATCCCAACAAAACCAATCCACTCAACCACAAGACCTGCGCTTCACGTTGGCCATGTTTCCAAACGCCGATACCTGCCAGCAGCCAGATCAAGCCGTAGGCCTTCAAAAATCGGCCGATATACCGTAACCCTGCCTGCAAACGAATTTCCCAGGAGGTAATTTTTAAGTAATAAGTGTTGGGGAATAAACGGCCGTAATACCTCCAGCGAAAAACAAAATGCGCCAACGGCAAAATTAATGCCAACAAAGCAAAAAAGAACACTTGCTTGCGCTTCGGATTCAAGGCAAAGGCCAACAAACACACTATCGCAATTAAGATCAAGCCATCTGTGCGAATGATCCCCAGGAAACCAGCGAGAAAAAAGGTTAACGGCCGTGGCTGAGCCGCACGCGCTTCGCCTAATACCCGCAAGACCAACCAAAGAAAAACCACAGTTAGCAGGACAGATTCCAATCCAATAACTGTCCAGCGTGCTAAATCCACGCTGATAATTAAAGCCAACAAGGCTGTGGGCAAAGCTAAACCAGGCTTGGGTTCCAAAAACAGCAGCAGGCGAGTTTGTAAAATCAACACCAATAATGCCAACAAGAGATTGATAGCCAGCATGGCTGCGCTTGTGTGGATAGAGGGCAAACCCAGCTCATGTACCAACGTCATTACCAATACCCAGCCAAAATTTGAATAGCCCTCGACAGGTTCACCACCCGGATTCCATACCAGACCATTACCCTGTGCAGCATTACGCGCATAACGCATCGAAATCATCATGTCATCATGCAGCCAAAACATGCGACCTTGTGAACTTAAGCCAGATTGATTCAGGAAAATGACAGTCAGATAAAACAGCAATAAAACAGCTCCCATAATTAGGAGCCAAAAACGACTAGAACGCTGATTGATTTGAAAATTAATACGGGAAATCAGGCTGACGTCTATATTCATGCTGACAGTATCGCGTTGTTTCCCTACAATTTATATTAACCCAATCATCAAAAAACGGTCTCGGGCCAGTCGAGCATCATCGCTTGTAAATTTGCGCCAACCGGCACATGTTTGACAGTTTCAGGCACAATCAACAAAGCATTGGCTTTGACCAAAGAGGTCATCATATGGGAACCTTGCCCGCCTGTGGTCACTGCGTGATAACCAGATTCTGAGCGCGAAACGATTGCACGGATGTAACTTTCGCGGCCGTCTGAATGAATTTCTTCATCAACTACGGCCGTTACCTGTGGCCGCTCTAATTGGGTGTAGCCGCTCATTTTCAAAATGGCTGGACGTGCAAAGCGTTCAAATGAGACCATTGCCGACACCGGATTGCCAGGCAAACCGAGATAAGGAATGCCAGCATAGGTGCCATACGCCAACGGTTTACCGGGACGCATACGCACGCGCCAAAAACCGACCCGGCCGCTCTGTTCCAACACTGATTTAACCACATCATACGCACCCACCGAAACGCCAGCCGAACTGACAAATAAATCGACATGCGCGTCAACGCCACCCTGCAGCTTTGCACGTACATCGGCTTCCGTATCACGGGCAATGCCTAACTGCACAGGCACAGCACCCAACGCAGCAACTTGCGCAGCCTGAGCATAACCGTTGCTGTTACGAATTTTGCCGGGGGTCAACGGCCGTTCTACCTCCAACAACTCATCACCGGTAGCCAAAATACAGACACGCGGCCGCCTATAAACAGCTACACGGCTAACACCCAACGACGCCAAAACGCCTATTGCCTGTGGGCGCAAGATATGACCTGCGTTGAGTACAATTGTGCCTGCAACGATGTCTTCACCGGGATGGCGCACATAAGCACCTGCTTGTACAGAACGCTTGATTTGTATGTGAGTGGGCAGCGGCCGTTCCGTTGCCCGCCAGGGTTCATTCGTATCTTCAACCGGCACAACCGCATCGGCACCGGGCGGCAGCGGTGCACCAGTCATAATGCGTGCGGCTGTGCCGGCAGTTAGATCAATATCTGGCATCGTCCCCGCTGCAATGTCCGCCACCACCACCAAAGTCACCGGATTTGTCTCTGAGGCTGTAACAATATCCTCGGCACGCATAGCGTAGCCATCCATTGAAGAGTTGGCAAAAGGCGGCAGGCTGTCATGAGCAACCACATCTGCGGCTAATACGCGTCCTAACGCCTCCATCAACGGTATGGTTTCGACTGGCAACACTGATACACCTGCCAATACGTTATTGAGTGCTTCTTTAACTGTCAAATATTCTTGTGCTGCCATCTGTTTACTCCGCTAAACGGCCGTCTAGTTCCAAAGCAGCCGCCGCAATTTGCATCGCCGCCAGGACATTGGCAATATGAGCCCAAAGGTCTAGCTGACCATCAAAACATTCTCGGCTAAAATCGGCCGTGTCGGCAGTGATTTCATCACGATCTACACCACC
>JAGRDI010000283.1 GCA_020432765.1 Anaerolineales bacterium
CTACGGATTGGCTGGCAAATCGATGGTATACAATAAAAATGGGCCTATTTCGTCGCGCCCTTCTTTTTCAAAAGCCATGCCGATTTTTTCGGCTATTCTGATTGAGGCTGCATTGCCGTCCTCAATCAGGCACACCATGCGTGTTAATCCTAACTTATTTTGGCCATATGCCAAAAGCGCTTGGGCGACTTCTGTGCCCAAACCTTGACCCCAGTATGGCTTGTCAATCATAAAGGCGATTTCGGTTTCGTGGTTCCCGTCTATTTCCCACGGCAGTAATCCACAACGCCCAATAAACTGACCTGTTTCTTTGTGAATTGTGGCCCACAAACCTAATTCTGGGAGTTTTGGGTGCCCATTGGCAAAATATTCCAAATCCCTTTTTGTCTCAGCCAACGTCAAGGGAGCGTCGGGAATATATTTTATCATCTCGGGATCTTGGTAGAGTGCAAACAGCGCCGCTAAATCAGACATTTCCAAATGGCGTAAGATGAGTCGTTTGCTTTCAAGAATTTTCATGAAACGGGTTCCGTAATGGTTACATAGACGTAAAGTCAGATTCACCGACAATCAATGCGGGCAAAAGTGCGTATCTCATTTGCCTGCTCCATGTATGGATTCAAGCGTTGTGGTGTCTGGGTTATTGATTGATTCCCGGTAATTCGGTGAAGTGGCATACCAGACACCTTCCCGAACATCCTTACCGTAGACTTCAGGGTAGAGATAGTGCCCCTTCTCGTCGTCGGGCTTCTCCTCTTCCACCGGTATACGGTTGACCTCGGCAAAGGGATCATGGCGGATACCGGTGACCTGCCACGAGACTTTGACCAGCGGCTTGTCGGTCTGGATGCGGAACTGGTTGCCGGCGATCTCATCTATCACGATGGCTTGGGCGAATTGGCCAATGACTGTTAGCTGGTACCTAAACTCCTGGTTCAATGCCTCAAACCAATCAGGCATTGTTACCGTAGCAAGGCCCTCGCTATCGGTAGTCACATTGCCGTTGTAAATATTCATCATATCCGGTGATTCTACAAATGAATGATAAAGATATTTGTTCGCAGGGTCCAGTGGGTGATCAATCTTGAATGAGCCTGCCCCCTTTGACAGGGTTCCGACCACATGTACATTGCCTTTGAAGAAGCCAGCGTAGCCACCATTGAGAGTTTCACCCACCACCGCGTAGCCACCCTGCGGTGCATAGCCGTAGACGCCATAACCTGTGCCATCCTGTTGTCCCCATACGCCGATGCCGCTTGATCCAGTACCCCAGTTATACCCAAACACGGCGGCAGAATTTGAACCGGCATACACAGTGCCGATATTGCCGTATACGCCAATTGCCCCGGCTGCACTGGACTCGTTTCTTCCCCACACACCCATCGAACTGCCATAGCCATAAACCCCAATGGTATCTGAGCCATAACTTTCGAGACCGATGCCTTGCACGCCAGTGTAACCCTCTCCAATGACACCAGACCAACCACGACCGTAGACTCCTTCTGCATACGCACCATTGGATATGCCCTTTACACCGGCCGCTTCTCCAAGAGTGTTTGAATTGGCGGAGGACTGTCCCAGGACACCGTTCTTCGTCGTTGAACTGCCAGACACTCCGTTGGCATTGACGCTGACTCCTTGAACTGCATCAGCACTTGTGCTAGACGCATAAACGCCGTTGCCATTCTGCGATGTTCCGAACACGCCGATGCCGTCCGTGTTACCATTGCCATAAAGACCCACCGCACCCGTTCCCCAGACGCCAAAGCCTTCGGTTGACTCACCATAGATACCAACGCCGTCGGGATTGGAGGTGAGCCCGGTGACTACACCGGTAAAAGGTGTCGTTTCACCTTCGATGACAGCGCCAGGACGCAAACCGATAGCGTAAGGTGTGCTGCCCAGTGATTGACGCGGTGAAAGTGTGGTGAAACCATTGTCGCCAACGCACTGCACGGCCGTTTCTAGCCAACGAGCATCGCCTGTAAATTGGTTGCCGAAGTCGAGTTGCACGGTGAAAATGCCTACCTGTATTGGGACATTATTCTGCGTCTGTGTGCTGCCCTGCTGCGCTCCACCGTTGAGTGCATCCCACAGGCTGAACTGAAAACTGCACGCGGCATTGACGGGCTGGCTGTTCTTTTCGAGATTGCCCTGATAAGTGAAGGCTGAACTCTGGGTTGTTTCAACAGCGTCAGGTGATAAAGTATTCTGAACGATGGGTGGAGACGGTTCACCCTGACCGAAAACGCCGCCAGGTAGAAAACTGGCGAACAAGATAACTGCCAGGATGAAGCCAATGGTTGGGATCAGTTGGTGATTGAATTTCATTATTAACTCCGTGGCTTCGGTAACTTTCTCAGCTGCCAGGTACAAGTGCAAAATCAAATTCACCGCTGCGCTGACTATTGCCTGATTCGCCACAACTTACGGATCGCATTAGGTAGAAGTAGTTTAAGGCTGGATTGCCCACTGCGCCAGGATCAAGCCAGGGGGATGTGGTACTGTTTTGGTAAACAGCCGCTGCCACAAAATACGGCACTGTATCGCGGTAAATATTGTAACTGTCCGCCTGATTCACCGGCAGCCAGCTTAGTTCGACATCATTATTGCTCAGCGCAATTGTGGGATTAACCACAGCAGGCGGCACACAGTTTGCATGCCAAAAGCCGCCTTGTAAACTGTAATCGCCGCCGCTTAATGTCCCAGCATCCGGCTGGCCGATGGTGCTATTTATGCTGTAATCACCACCGCTGCTGAGTCCACCACCGCTATCTAGCGTGTGCCAGGTCAGGTCATAACCGCCGCCTGTTTGTGCCCAGGTCACAACAGCCCCAGTTGATAAAAGCAGCAGCAAACTAATCATGATTAAAGTACGTTTGTTTTGCATTGTTCATTCCTTTCCCCACTACCGACAAGTGAACGGCCGTCTATTAAAACGGCCGTTCACACACCTGTCAAATACCCGTTTGAATCCCAACCATTCGCCCATGGCGCATGCAGCCAGGCATCCGCAGGTTGACTGGTTGAACGTTGACCTCACCTAATGCAGAATCAAGGGCAGATACAATTCTAGCAATGCTGATACTTGCGAAACGATACCGCCGCCCCAAACACCACTGCCCAATTCATAGTCACCATTGGCATGTTGTCTAACGGCCGTTTGTCCGATAATCACATCTGTTTGGTAGCTGCCGGCAGCGGCCGTACCGCCTGCGCCCACGCTGCCCGCCAATTCATAATCTGCCAGTGCTGCTGTATTGCCAATGGCTGGCACAGAGGCAGCGTCTTGCTGGGCAGATGCTTGCCATACAACTGTCCCAACCAAAGTAATGATTATTAATGTGGCAGCGGCCGTATGCTTGAAATTCAATTTCATGGTTAAGTTCCTTTGGTTTTGTTCCTCTAGTTTCCAATGATGACGGTGCCGGCTGGTGCACTGATCGTCATGGGTTTGTTGAATGTGCCAGTCTCATTGTAACTGCCTGCCACGATGCTTAAATTACCACCAGAAGGCACGGTGTTGACGCCTTCGGCAATTGTGTCGTGTGGATGGAAAATGGTACCATTTTCAGCCGCGCCAAAACGGATTTTATCGACATAAATCGTATTGGCACCGGGATGGTTCGCGATGGCAGCTTCTAAAGCATCTACTTCAAACGACGTGCCATTGTTTGCACCGCTGCCATCTGCATTACAACCCCCATTTGTGTGAATGCCAATAGTGAAGTCAAGCCCTTCCCAAATAATGGGGCTGCCGGAATTCCCCCCAGTCGAGTCGACAATGTAGCTGTGCCAGATGTCATTACCGGCGCTGTTTTCAGCCACATATGGGCCGAAGCTTGTTTGATTGGTGAAGTTTTGGGCATTGCCCCCCCCTGTACTACCTGCCGGGGTGTTGTCGGAACCCATGCCGGTAATACGGATGACACTATTTGTGACGGGGTTCTCATTGGTCATGCGGAAAAAAGCACCTTGGGCTTGAAAAGGGGTGAGACCTGTATTGGCGTTTGGGTTGACAGTAAACACAGCCCAATCCTTACCCAAGCCCTGCCCTTCACCATCAAAGCGCCAAACGACATTCGTTGTATTGATGGGATATTGGTCGTCAGGATTTGCCGCTACGGTATTACCGTTGGCCTGGGATGCCGGTACGTTAAATTCGACGACACCGGCCAGATCCAATACACCATCCGGTACCATGGGGCCGGTTCCATCGGGATCCGAATCAGCACAATGCCCGGCGGTTAACAAACGGCCGTTTGAGACTAACCACGCGGTACAGCCACCAAAGAACAGGCGACCGACCCGTCCATCTGTTGACGGGGCGCGATCATCTGCTCCACACAAGGTTCGTATTCCTGGTTCTGCAGTATCTGAAACTTCTTGTGGATCGCCGGCGATCAAGTTATCTATCACAAAGTAGATGTCCTCATCGTCAGCGTCAATGTGAAGTTCAACTTCTACACTATCACCATTAAATACGGCCGTTGCGTTTTCCCACTGCGGCAGGCTGTGGCTGTCAAAACGCTGATCGCCGCCATCCTGCAGGGACGTGATGGTTATATAGCTGTTTTGGCCCAGATTGTATTCACTAAAGTGCAGCCGTAGCCAGATGGCATCTGGCATGTGGATGATTTGGCGGAAATTGCCGGCAGCGGCCGTTGCCAGACTTTCCTGTTTACGTGAATCCAATTCGACCGGCTCCACATGGTAAGGGACAGACTCTCGCTGATTATTGCTGTTCTCAGACTGATTCGTTTTAGTTTTAGTAGGTTGTCCACAAGCCGTCAGCAGCAGCAGACATAAAAGAACAAGCGGAATTTTAGCTTTCATGGGTTGTTTGCCTCCAGCTTTTTACTGTAATGAAACCAAAACCAAAACCAAGCCTTGCCCGTCTTCCAAACTGGTCATGGCTTTGCCCAGGATAGCACCCTGGGCGCGATTGTGGTCGGTCACTTTCATAGCATGGCCGGGTGTGGCCGAGGTGGTGAGCAAGTCACCGGGCTGAATGGCAGCATTGGATGCATCTGCCCAGACATAGACGCGGCCGGCAATGGCCATCACTGTGTCACCTTCTAATACGCCTTCTTGATGCAATGTCAGACCGGGCTGTACATCACCGGCACCGCTGACCACACCGGCAACTTTGCGGTCATAAGCGCCGCTGCTGGGCATTAAATGGCCGGGATTGTCAGGGTCGATGACCATGACGGTACCAGGTTTGGCTTGTTCTGCATCACTGATAGCAAATCTTTCAGCCAAATCACTGCCGCCGGTAATTTGTAATATCTCAGTGCGAACTGTTCCCTTAAAATCACCTGCCAGACCATTGGTGCTGCGTCCGAAAACGGCCGTTCCGTTTTCACTTTTTCCAACCACACCAATACCATCAGCGGAGGTTCCATAAACGCCGTAGCCGTTGGTTGTATTTAAACCATAGACGCCGCCCGAATATTGGCCGCCGCTGACGCCATAGACACCACTTGCATTGGTACTTGTACCCCAAATGCCAACACCTGATCCACTGACGCCATAGACGCCTGTGTTGGCGGTGCTTTCGCCCCAGACACCTACCCCGCCGGATGCGTTGGCGGCCCCTTTGACCCCAATGCTGTCAGGTTGAGGAGCGTAACCGACAACACCAATACCCCCTGAATTATTGGCACGCCCCCAAACGCCGGATGCTCCTGTGCCGCCAACAGCATCGGTTTCGCCATACACACCAATCCAATTTATACTATTGCCGAATATGCCACTGCCATCAACAGCCGATCCATATACACCATATCCGGCCTGCCCCAAATTTAGACCGACTAAGCCCGCTTTACTTTCTGCTTGCGAGATGCCGGTCAAGGCATTACCGTTTTGGTTTTGGACGGTGGTGCCAGGGCGTAAACCGAGGGCATAAGGCACGGCCGTTAACGGTTCGCGCCCTAAATCTGTATAGCCATTATCACCTGGACATTGTACGGCCGTTGCCAACCAAAGCGCATCACCCCAAAATTGGTCACCAAAATCCAGCTCAACAGAGAACAAACCCTCGGTTAAGGCCACAGCATTCAGCGTCATTGATCCTTTCTGTGTGCCGCCAGCAGCCGCATCCCACAACTCAAACTGAAAGGCGCAGCTGCCTGTATAGGGTGCACCCTGTCGTTTTAACCGTCCTTGGTAACTGAAATTTGTATCAACTGGCTGCTGGTCAATCGCCACTGATTGCACGGCTGCAATGGGTTCATCCTCTATTTGGGCTGATGAATTTGCCAGGACAATGCCTGCCGCCATTAAACTCACAAATGCCGCTAAAACGGCGAATAAACGAAAATACCGATTCATGAATACACCTCTTTTGTTTTAACAAAATAAATTAATCGAAATGCTCCGTGTATAACCATACTGCTTTGGATATCCCTTTTTCATGGAAAAGTACTCCCCATGCAAACGGGAAATCTGGTTATTTCATAAGCTGGACACAATTATTTTATGTGTAGAGGTTTGGAAAAAGAAGCGATTTTTACACAAAAATTGTACAGTATTGAGTAAATTCAATACGATTTTGTGGTATGATCGGATTTATTAATCGCCATTAGAAACCAAACACACCAAGGAGGTGTCAATGCGGCAAGGGTCTGTAAGTAGCTTTGGACAACTTCTGCGTCAATTGCGCAAGCGTGCCGGTATGAATCAGGAAGATTTGGCCACGGCCGTTAACTACAGCATCTCATATATCTCAAGTCTGGAACGCGGCACGCGCTTGCCACAGATAGAGATTATTTCGCAAAAGTTTATTCCCGTTCTTGAACTTCGGGAAGAACAGCGGCTTGCAGCTAAATTGATAGAGTTGGCTGCTGAAGCACGCGGTGTACAAATGGCTGCGGAAATTGAAATTCCACTCAATGGTCAGGAGATAGCAAGTGACGCTGCAGCAGTGAAGTCATCTTTACCTATTCCACCAACGAATATTATTGGCAGAGAAGGGGAAATCAAGGCAATTTGCAATCGATTAGTGCAACACAGGGGCCGCTTGCTGACATTACTCGGGCCACCCGGCGTTGGCAAAACACGTTTAGCGTTAGAGATAGCTGGGCAGCTAGCTTACTTAAATCGTGATGGCGTGCGTTTTTTAGCATTAGCAACAATACAAAGCAGCGCCCAATTAGCTTCTTCAATGATTGTTGATTTGGGTTTGTCTAACGTCGGCAACAAAACGCCTGAGATGAAATTAGTGGAATTTCTGCACCGCCGCGAAATCTTGCTTGTTTTAGACAACTTTGAACATCTAATCGCAGATAAAGAAGAGAAGCATTCTGCAATATCATTAGTGGCAACTCTATTGCGCGAATGCCCTTCCTTGCAAATCATTGTGACCAGTCGTGAGCGTCTCCATCTGCGGGCAGAACAGCGTTACAAAGTCGAACCCCTTGCTGTGGATGCGGCCGTAGCCCTCTTTGTACAGCGCATGAAAAACGTCGAACCTGACTTTATTTGCACTGCAGATGCTGAAATAACAATACGCCAAATATGTTTACAACTCGATTGTTTACCGCTCGCAATTGAGTTAGCAGCTGCCCGCGTCGACCTCTTTAGTCTAACGGCTTTGTTAGCCCATCTGCAGAAACAGCGCTTAGATGTTCTTGTGGATGGCGCAATCGATTTGCTGCCCCACCAACGTACATTACGCAGCGCAATTCAGAGCAGCTATGTACTTTTGGGAAAAGACGAAAAGCATCTCTTTATGGGTTTAAGCGTTTTTGTGGGTGGATTTTATTTGGATGTCGTGGAATTATTCGGTCACACACCTATACTTTTGGAATCCTTAATGAGTAAGAATCTTGTTTATTCAAGGGTACAAGGAAATGAAAGGCGGTTTGCAATCCTTGATACGCTGCGTGAATTTGCCTTAGAACAGTTGACACAGTCAGATCAAGAAACCAGTGTGCGCCAAAAACAGATCGCTTACCTATACAATCTGATTCAGCCCAAAACAAAACAGAAATCAGGAAAAATTCAATTATTTGACCGTTTGGAGCAGGAGCATGAAAATATTCGCGCTGCATTATATTGGGGAGTATCACATGCCCCACAGGCTGCACTCAATTTAGCCGTTGCGCTCAAAGAATTTTGGTCTATGCGTGGCTATGATAATGAGGCGGTAGCGTGGCTGCGTAAAACAGTCGCAGTCAACAAACAGCCATCCATCCAATGTGCCAATGCGCTGCTGGCGCTCTCCTCTTCTGAGCGTCGTTTGGGAAACTATGCCAGTGCTGCTAACTCCTTAAAGCAAGCGAAATGGTTGGCTGCCATGCAAAACAATTCGGAATTATGGCTCAAATTTTATCACCAGGCCGGCTGGTATTATTATGATTTAAATGATGATAAACAAACGTTACACAACTTTGAGAAAGGGCTGGCTTTAGCCCGTTCTGTGCAAAATGAAGCAAACATTGTTCTCTTTTTGGCAGGATTAGCTCATCGGCAGCGCGATCTTCCAGAGCAACGGCAACAGGTCTCGGCTTATTTGGAGGAATGTTTAGCTTTGCTGCATAGTCAAAGTGATCCGCATGTGCAGGCGTTTGTTTTGCAGCAATATGGTGCTTTAGAAGTTGCACAGCAGCGTTATGCTTCAGCTGTACATTATTATGCACAGATGCTCGCCCTCTACCGCGAAATAGGCGATAAGTTGGGGCTCGCTTGGGGTCTAGAATTGCTGGCTGAGGCAGCATGGTTTCAACGTAAGCTTGATACAGCACAGAAATATCATGACGAGGCTTTTCTGATTTTTACAGAGTTAGACAACGCTGACGGCATCATGATTGTGTTACATCATCTTGGGCAAGTAGCGCGTCGACAAGGGCGGCTGACAGCGGCCAGTTCTTTTTATACCCAAAGTCTGGCTGATGCCAGAACATTAAATAATCGAAAAATGAAAGCGCGTTGTTTAGCTGGATTAGGTGGTGTTGCCTTGCTGCAGTCTGACTATGAACAAGCCGGACGTTATATGTTTGCGGCTAAGCGGGAATTCGATGCGTTGCCGCCATTTCTCGCCCCAATCGATGCGCAGGAATTTCAGATGCAGTTTGATGAGGTATGCATGCATATGGATACCATGGAACGAGTTATATTCTGGAAAGAACAGAATATAAGTGTGTCCAGGAATTTTTTATCTCATTAGTGGTCTATTCTGCGAGGATTTTGATCATATTGTAGCCAGTGATAGAAAAACCAAGCTTTTGATACAAGCCAAAGGCACGGATATTATCATAGGCGACACGCAGTTTAATTTGTTCGACTCCACTTGGAGCAAGCTGTTCCTCCAGGGCTGTCAAGGTAGCTTTACCATAACCTAATCCACGAAAAGCTTCCAGTATAACAAAATCTAGAATAAAGACTGAAGTGCCAGCGTCGATTTGCTTGTACCACAGGTATCCAATTGTGCCCTTGTTGCTTTCTTCAATACATAAAAGGAAATTATCTGGGGTGGTTACGTTTTGTGGCAGATCATCGGCTAATTCTTTGGCGGCGATGGCGCTGCTTTTTTCTATTGAGTATCCAAAATTTGCTGCAATTTCTTGCGCATAGTCAACGATGAAATAGTCGCGGTATTTGGAGAATTCTGTTGGTTGCATAGGACGTAAGGTTAGCATAGTTGCTGATGATTATATGTGATTATTACAGTCGCCATGGCCTACGCAATGTACAGGTTATCGTTGCAACCGCTGAATGAGGCAATAATAAACTAGAGCAAGGTACAAATGGATTATCGAAAAACTTATTAAACGCCCGTGATTCCCGAATCACGGGCGTTTCCTTCGATTTTGGCACCGATTTGACCGTATAAATGACTCATAACGAAGCTGAGGTAAACGCTGGCACCGAAGGCAACAAACCAACCCAAAATAGGAACGATGAAAACCAGACTGAGTACCATGCTCAAGCCAAATATAACGACCAGGGATAGTAAAACATCGCCGATATGGTTGCGGGTGATTGCCGCAATTTCATTCAGTCGGAAACAGGCCGCGATTTCTTCCTCGCGAGTATATTGAATGGTGAGGGCGGGGCTGATCAATGCGTAGGCTGCTAAGAAAAGGGTCATGAGACATGTCAGGGCCATTATTGCTACAATCCCCATTCCGACAAAAGCATTGCTTAATTCCCCTTCCAGGGCCGCGCCAGGAATAAACAAAAGCAAACTACAACACATCAAGAGCCAAACTGGTATTGTATAAACAAGCCCCACTAGAAAAAGGGCAAATCCTTCTTTGAACAACTGGCCCCAATTATCCCATTCTGGCAGCGGATAATCGACATCATCCATGACATTGCGCACGAGTTCAACCATGTAGCCAATAAAGAAGAACGAGGGAATGATTAAAAATGAAAAGAAAAGAATAATTGTGCCGACTAATAATTTTACCAGCCAGCGGTCGTCTTTTAAGAAAAAGGTTAAGGCTTTACTGATATCCATAGTTCTCCTTTTTTGCTTGCTAAAGCGATCTGTTTTTTTTCGGCAAAAATTGCAAATGTCCCATCCTCATTTTCAGGACATGACAAATTGTGCGTATTGCTCAATTTTTTGTTGCAAACGATTGGCAAGGTAAACGTTTGCGGAACCAAGTGCTTCTAATATCAAATTGGCTTCAATACGATAATTCGCGATTTTTTCTTGCTTCCAATGTTTGGGTGGTCTTTGAAGATTGGTGATGCGGTCGGCTAGTTTAACCATCCAGATTTCGTGTGATTGTGTTTTGATTCTTGCGAGGCTGTCGGCCATTTGTGCTTTTGGGGTAGGCAAATCAGGATTTTTACTCAGGGCTAAAACACCATCTGCAACCGCAAGACCGAATTTTGTTTTAATTTGTGTGTAAGTGGTGACTGTATCTTCGATTACGTCGTGTAATAAGGCACATTGAACCGAAAGATCGGGGTTTTCTACATTTGTGCTGATGGCAACGGCCGTCATTACTTCCATAGCGACATTGCCGACATGGTTAATATATGGAATTTCTGTGCCCGGTACCTTTTGACCTTGATGGGCGTATGCAGCGAAATTCCAGGCGTTGATATATTTATCTGGGTTCCAAATGTTCATTAGTTATATTTCCGCACAAGTTCAAGCCGGCCGCTTTCTGAATGGTTTACCTATTCGCCAAATGAGTTGGTTTACATCGATTACGACTTGGACAGCTACCCTTCTATTTCATGCGTAACGGCCCAACCGTAGCAGCGTACGCGCCACTCATCGTCTTCCTGCACCAGCACGAATGCCCAGCCACCATCTTCATGAAAGCGGATTCCATTGCGTAAACCTGTCCAATGTGTGGGCAAGGAGAGGAAAGCAAGACCATTCTGAACGCTAAGGTCTTGAACTGGGCCAAAACTGTGTTCAAGTTCAATCTCCTTGGGTTGTGCATGCCATGACAATATTACCTGTGACCAACGCTGTACTGCGTCCGTCCCCTCAAACAGATGTGGCGCAAAATTTTCGATGATCACAACACCCTTTTTGGCGAAGGCTGAAAGCAGCGTTTGATCTCCAGTTTCAATAAACCGCGCAATCTTCTCGATTGGTGCAAGTAGTGCCGGGTCAAGATATTCACTCACTGTATTGCCTTTGTCATCTTAGAATACCAAGTAGGTTTATTTTGACAATGCTCAGTTTCTGACATTTTTTGATGCCGGCTAACGTTAGTTTGGCCAATTGCGGACAATAGATTTCTATCAACGTCCTTGGGGGCATCTTTACTCTACTGATAAAGGCGGCCCAAGTAACTCCATACCATGGGCGTGCCACAGTTCTGGGTTTTGTGGTGGCATCGCGTTGGCCTTGGTTACTTCTCGAAAGAACGCTTCCATCTTGCCGGCGGGCATGAATGTAATCAGCATCCTGCCAATTGTGTCTCCAATATAAGCCCAAACGTGAGGTATCTGTCGTGGTGCCAGCAATGAATCACCAGACTTTAACCTGAACTGCTCTTCTCCCACCTCAATGATAAACTCGCCTTCAACGGCGTAAAACCACTCATCCTGATCGTAATGCAGGTGACGCGCCGGACCACCCTTCGCACGGAAGGTGTTCTCGATGATAAAGAGGCCGTTGTTGTCCTGCGAAACCACTTTGAAAGCAATGGTGCTAATGCCGAGTTCCCTTTGCTTGCCAAAGCAGTCTTCGCCTGCCGCGACTCGAAGTATGGGCGTGATATTGATTTGAGTTTTTAGTTGTTTGCGCATAAAGGTAATTTCCTCTCCTGCTATGCTATCTGTTGCGATGGCCTGGTAAAAGGCCAGGTCGGGCTATGAATCGTGCCAACCGCCTTCATCACGGCCGTTTCCTCTGCATAAAATTGAACGCCCAAAGATTGGAAAGAACGGCCGTATTTCCTTGAACTCACTAAACGCTTAAAGCCGCAACCGAATTCTCCATTGGTTTGCAGGCAGAGTATAGCAGAAAACGTTCTTTCGGTTATTTATTGCGCTTGATCTGCATTGCGCCACCAGATAAATGTCATTGACAGGCCAAGAATAAAAACAAGCAGCATGCCGCTATAGCTGTAAAGGCTAACTTGGTCTGTGCCCGGGCCGGCCATGCCGCTGATCATGATGGGCACAGACCAGGGAAACCAATCTCCCCAGCCAAGAACAGCGGCAATTTGTGCACAAACCAGGGTGAACACCGCCCAGCCCAATGCAGGCAGGTAGCCGCGACCAGCACTGGCAAACAATGCAACCAGCGGCATAAGCATGAAGAGCAAAGTGGTGATACTTAACATGGTAGTCAACGTTGTCCAGGCAAGATTAGGAGACCAGCCAGGAATGTCAACGGCCGTTCCTATTCCCACACCAACGATAAAAATCACAATCGTCAGCCCCAGCAGCCATAACGCCGCCAAGGTGAATTTAGCGCCCACAATCGTGCTGCGTGACGTCGGAATTGCCAACAGCTCTTTGATCGTGTGGTCAGCAAACTCGCGTCCAAATACCCAGGCCAAGATGAAAGCAAACACAATGCTGCCGCCAATTGCCGTCCCTTGTAACAGCATATCGAAAAAAGTAAACCAATCCGCCGTGCCGCCAACTAACTGCGCTTTCATACTGATAATGCCCAATGCCTGCGCTTGTTCCGGATCCTTCAAAATAATCATGAACAAACCGCCTACCAGGGGCAAAATCAAGAAACCCAATGACACCGCCCAAGATACCTTCGAGCGGCGTGCCTTGATTGTTTCCATCCAAAAAGCAGACCTAAAATTGTTCATGCATGTACTCCTGTCAAGCGCAGAAAATGATCTTCCAGGTTTTCAAATGTCACGACAAGCTGTGTGGGTGGTGTGCCTGCATTGACCAACAGTGTTGCTACCTCGTCTGGTGCTGTGATGGCGTGTGCGTCGTGCAGCATGAGAGTATTTTCTTGGGCTGTCACAGCATAACCAGCCTGACTCAACACAGTTTGTGCGGTTGATAAATCGCGTGTTTTGATTTCAAGGCGTTGTGAGCGCAGTGCATCTAATTCCTGCGCCTCAAGCTCTTCAATCAGATAGCCTTCGTGAATAATGCCAATGCGCGTTGCCAGGCGGGCAACTTCGGTCAAGATGTGACTTGACATAAATATTGTTACACCTTCTTCACGAGCGAGGGCGGCTAGAAATTCGCGTATTTCCACCACGCCTGCGGGATCAAGCCCGCTTGTGGGTTCATCCAGAATGAGCAGTTTGGGGCGGTGCAGCAGCGCCCGCGCCAATCCCAAACGTTGGCGATTGCCGGTCGAAAGTGTGCCCGCTTTGCGATTGCGATAGGGGGTCAACTTCAGCTGCTCAACAGTGCGGGTGATGACACTTTTGTCGGCAATACCGTGTAAACGCCGCGCAATTTCCAGATTTTCTTTAACGCTTAATTCAGGATAGGCAGTCGGCGTTTCGACCATATGGCCAACCGCTTGCCAGGGACCTTTTCCATGGGGGCCAACCTCTTTGTTAAGTATCCTGACCGTGCCGGTTGTTGGGCGAATCATGCCCAACAATGAGCGAATCGTGGTGGTTTTACCTGCGCCGTTTAGGCCGAGGAAGCCATAGATTTCGCCCAGCTTGACATGTAAGTTAACCGCATTTACAGCCTGTACTGAACCGAAAGATTTTGATAGGTTTGTGGTTTCAATTGCAAAATTCATGTGACACCTTACGCGCCGCAGCACACCAGCAAATGAATGAAAATGGAGTGCAGACTGCCAGTCTGTCAATGAACGCGAGCAAACTGCCCACGCTCCATTTACAAGGGAGATAGAAGGCGTTGGAGTAGTTGAATAATGCGCGCAACGGCCGTTTCAATCCCAGCATCATCGATTGACGACCATTGTGGCAGCATCCATTGGTCGTGGGCATCGTCAACGGCCGATATCAGCAGATAAAGGAGGTCAATGGATAAATCGGTGCGCACCACACCCAGCCCTTGTCCGCTGTTAAGCAGCTGCTTGAGCATGTTTTGCATGGCGACGACGAAGGAGGCAAACGGTTCTCGCGCCAACATCTCTGCTGAGAGCGAGCCGACTGATTTCATGACGCCAAATACCCATGGCCGTTCCCTGGCTTGTTGGAACTGCTGCCGGTAAACATCTGCCAGCGTGGGCCAAAAATTAGCAGAAGTGAGGGTATCAAAATCAACGACAACATTGCTCATGACAAGCTGACTGTAAGTGGTAACGGCCGTGACAAAAACATCTGCTTTGTCATCAAAATAATAATATGCTGCCCCTTTGCTCAAACCGGCATTCTGCAAAATTTGATTGAGGGAAGCGTTTTCATAGCCTTTATCGGCAAATTCCTTTGCCGCCGCTTCTAGAATCGTTTCTTGTTTCTCGCTGGTTAATTTGTAAAACCTGGGTCTGGGCATAAAAAACTCCTGGCTAAACCAATTGGTTAGACCGTTTTATTAGACCGAATGGTTTAATTATAAATCACGAGTTTGAACGTGTCAAGAAGTTTTCTAATAATGTTGCTGGAGGTTTAGATGAATTCGATTGATTTATCTATTCCCGTGGGATTATTTGTTGGGGATGTCTGCGTAGAACCAGATGCGAAAGCCATCAGGATCGTCGATGCCAAAACTTCGGTGTCCCCATGGTGCATCTTCAAGTTTGCGCCTAATGGTCACGCCAATCTGAATCAATTGGTCATGCCACCTATCTACATCGTCAACCTCGATGCTCAGGGCGACATTAACAGGCCTTACGCCCGGCACAGCTTCATGGCCGAGTTCAATGACCTCGATAACCGCACTGCCAACCTTTTCCCCAGGAGAAAGAAGTGTGCCACGATTGTCATGTTCATCCCAAGACGTCACAACCTTCATGCCAAGGCTCTCCCGATAAAAGTGAACCATAGCTGCGTAGTTTCGAGTATGACGTACTATGCTCAAAGAATTAACGTTCATTTTGCCACCCC
>JAGRDI010000284.1:0-3235 GCA_020432765.1 Anaerolineales bacterium
ACACCTTCCACATTAATTGGGTGAATGATATCCGTGTTTTCAGCCGCATAAGCATATCCAAAATATCCAACTGCATACGGGCTGCCAGCCACGCCTTGCACCAACACATTGTCATCTTCGGATTGTTGGATGTTGGAAGCGGTTAACTGTGGTTCGGGATCTTCTTCAAAAACTGCTTCTGTAAAGTAATCGAATGTACCGCTGTCAGTTCCAGGGATGAAGCGTTGAATCGGTTCATCTGGCCAATCCGGGTTCACATCTGACCAATTTTCAGCTGAACCGAAAATCAGAGCCAGTTCTTCGAGGGTGGCATCTTCCAGGAAATCGTTGTCCTGGCTCACAACCACTGCCAACGCATCGGTGCCGACACGGAATTCAATAGGTGTACGGCCGATCGCGGCACAGCTCTCAATTTCTGAATCTTTAATCGGTCGGCTGGCATTAGAAACATCTGTCTCGCCAGCTTCACAAAAACGCGAGAAACCTGCGCCACTGCCAATACTGTCAATGGTGATGTCGCCGCTAAACCCTTCGTCCAGATAACGCTCTACCATACGCTCGGCTAACGGGAAAACGGTCGAGCTGCCTGCCGAAACCACATTCCCGCTAACAGCCAGCGGATCAGGCATTGGCGCTTCATCCATCATAGTGTCATCGGTCTCTGCGGCCGGTTCTGCAGTTGGTTCTGCGGCCGATTCCTCGGCAGTCGATTCTGTTTGGTCAGCTTCAGCAGCCGGTGCTTGGGTGGGTTCAGGTTCGGTCCCGCCTCCACAGGCTGCCACCAGCAAAGCGGTTAACAGAAGTACAAAGAATAACTTAAATCTCATTTTTTCCTCCAAAATGTTTAATATGTGCAATTTGTCACGAATGACATTTGGAGCATATCACGTCGGATTTAAGCAAGCATCAAGAATCGGTTAACATCTGGCTAAGGTTTTGTTAACGTTTTTTTAACAGGGGAGATGTTGTCACAAAAGCATGCAGTTCAACGTAGATTTACGCGGATTCGCTTTGATTTTTGATTTATGGAATGCGGTTTATTGACTAATAGGCAGCGAGAAGAAAAAGGTGGAACCTTTGCCGGCTTTGCTTTTAACCCAAATACGGCCGTTGTGTGCTTCAACTAAATGCCGGGCAATCGCCAGACCTAAGCCGGTACCGCTTTGCCCACGTGTTCGGGCGCGGTCAGATTTATAGAAACGTTCAAAAATGCGAGGCAAATCTTCAGATGTAATGCCAATGCCGGTATCGCGCACTGAAATAATAACTTCCGGTAACAATCGGGTATTTGAAAGCCCCTGGCCGGCTTTGATCGTAACTGTACCACCAATGGGCGTGAATTTGATGGCATTGTGTAACAAATTGGTGACCACTTGCTGCATACGTTCTACATCGGCTAGGACGGGCGGAAGATTTTTTTGAATATCCAATGTAAGTGTAACTTGATTGCGGTCAGCTTGTGGGCGCAGGCGTTCGATGGGAATACAGATCAGGTCAGAAACGGCCGTTTCTGCCAACCGCAATGGCACCTGTCTTGATTCAATACGTGACAATTCCAACAATTCCTCGACCATCTGTGTCAACGTATCAACCTCACGTTCTGCACGTCCCAAGAAACGCTGTGCAAGGAAAGGATCTTTATGTGCACCATCTTGCAATGTCTCAATGACGGCACGCAACGAGGCTAAAGGCGTGCGTAATTCATGTGAGACATTGCTAACAAAATCTCTACGAACGGTTTGTAAATGGCGTACCTGGGTCAAATCTTGCAAAATGATGAGATGCGCACGTACACCCTGTTGCACAAACGGAGTCACAAACGCTTGCAAAAATAACGAGCGTCCAATTTCTACTGCTGCTACTTGTTCGCGGCCACGTTCACGACAGCGCTGCCACAGGCTGATCAATTCATGGTGACGCACAACTGACGCGAATGAGTTTCCGATTGCGCCAGATTCTTTGGCATTCAGCAAACGTTCTGCTGTTGGATTAATCAGAACAACATAACCATTTTCATCAGTAATCAACACACCATCGGCCATATTGTCCAAAACTAAAGAAAATTGTTGATTCTCCGCATCAAGCGTATCAATTCTTTCACGCAAATAATCAACCATCTGATTAAATGCACGCACACTCTCCCCAACTTCACTTTGCGATGTGGGCACTATGCGCGGTGGTGTCTTGCCGGCGCTGATTTGAGTGGCCGTATAAATCATCTGGTTTAAGCTTGTGGTTAAACGTGTGGAAAGTAAGCAAGCAAACAACACAACCAATACAATCAATACGGCCGTTGCCCACCAGAGTGATTTGCTCACACAAGCGGGATCATTGATACAAGTCGATCGCGAAATGAGCGCAATTAGAATCACCATCACCAATCCAACCAACGTTGCTAAGGCAAGCGCTAAGCGCCAGCGAACTTGTTTGAACATAGGTTAACCGTCAAAACGGTAGCCAATTCCACGCACGGTTAGAATGCGGGTGGCATTATTAGGGTCAGGTTCGATCTTTTCGCGCAGCCAACGTACATGCACATCAACTGTACGGCTGTTGCCATCATATGACCAGCCCCAAACCCGCTCCAAGATCAAATCACGTGACATCGCCATACCTTGGTGGCGTGCCAGGAAGATCAGCAGTTCAAATTCCTTCGGTTTCATTCGCACAGTTTGAGCATCTATCGCGACTTCACGTCGGTTTTCGTCAATGGTAAGATTACCATATTGGAGAACGGCCGTTTTTTTAGCTGCGGGCAGTTCTTCGCCGCTCTGCTCAGCAGCATAATCTTCACGAATCAATTCTACACGCCGGAATTGTGCCTTAACACGTGCCATTAATTCACGCATGCTGAATGGTTTGGTAATGTAATCATCGGCGCCCATTTCTAATCCAACAATTTTGTCGATCTCTTCAGTGCGGGCTGTAAGCATTAATATCGGCACATTTTGTTCTTTGCGCAAAATACGGCAAACTTCAAAACCATCCAGACCAGGTAACATCACATCGAGCAGCAATAAATCGGGGTGATGTTCGCGGGCAAGTTTTAGAGCGGAACGGCCGTCTTCCGCTACCAATACAGCATATCCCTGCCGCTCCAAATTATATTGCAGCATCTCCAGCAGCGTATTATCGTCTTCAACAACCAAAATTTGTTGTGTCATAAAGCATCCTACCTTTCAATCATCCATTCTAGCTGACATAATATCAGGATGCACATATTCCACATTTTCCA
>JAGRDI010000284.1:3338-11833 GCA_020432765.1 Anaerolineales bacterium
AAAAGTTGAAGAAAATCCGTTTTTAGTCCAAAATAGGCATGTAGTCAGCAATATTTCGCAATTAAGCACAAGCCACACAAAGGAGATTTTTTCATGTTGAATCTAGCCGTTTTATTAGAAGACAGTGTCCGTGAAGTTCCCGATCGCATCGCCGTCATATTTAATGAGATGAAACTTACCTATGCGCAGGTTAATGCGATGGCCAACCAGGTTGCCAATGGATTAGCAGCTAAAGGCATCGGCCACGGTGACAATGTCGCTCTCACTTGTCCCAACTTGCCCTATTTTCCGATTGTCTATTACGGCATCTTGAAAACAGGTGCGGCCGTTGTGCCCTTGAATGTGCTGCTCAAGGGACGTGAAATTGCCTACCATCTCGCCGATTCCGATGCCAAAGCATATTTTTGCTTTGAAGGCACGCCTGAACTACCCATGGGGCAATTCGGCCACGAAGGGTTCCTCGAAGCAGGTGAGTGTGACCATTTCTTTATGATGACGGCCAACCCGGCCGCACCTTCACCCATCGAAGGCACGATGACGATGGGACAGTTGATGGTCAACCAACCCCCAACTTTTGATACGGCCGCAACCCAAGCAGATGATACGGCCGTAATCCTCTACACCAGCGGCACAACAGGCCAGCCCAAAGGCGCCGAACTCAGCCACAGCAACATGGTCATGAACGCACGACTGGCCGACAATATGTTCCCCATCCCCGAATACCCCATCCACCTGATCACCCTGCCGCTCTTCCACTCCTTCGGCCAATCGGTGCAAATGAACGGCGGCTTTTACACCCGCGCCACACTTTCGCTCTTACCGCGCTTCGACCCCGATACCGCCCTTGCGATTATGGATCGGGATGATGTCAACATATTCGCCGGTGTGCCTACCATGTATTGGGCCATGCTCAATTTTCCCGGTGCGGACAAACACAACTTGGACAAGATTTCAAAGAACCTGAGCCTGGCCGTATCGGGTGGCTCCGCTCTGCCTGTCGAAGTCTTAGAAAAATTTGGCGAACGCTTCTCTGTAAAAATATTAGAAGGCTATGGTCTCTCTGAAACCAGTCCGGTCGCCAGCTTCAACCGCACTGATAAACCTTCTAAACCCGGATCCGTAGGACTGCCTGTTTGGGGCTGCGAAATACGGATTGTGGATGCAGAAGATAACGACATCCCCCAGGGAGAACAAGGGGAAATCCTGATCAAAGGCCACAATATCATGAAGGGCTACTACAAACGGCCTGAAGCAACGGCCGAAGTAATGCGCGGTGGTTGGTTCCATTCAGGCGATATTGGCAAGATTGATGAAGATGGTTACATTTACATCACCGACCGCGTCAAAGATATGATCATTCGCGGTGGCTTTAATGTTTATCCACGTGAAATCGAAGAAGTGCTAATGACCCATCCACAAGTTAGCCTGGTGGCCGTGATTGGCGTGCCGCACGATAGCCATGGCGAAGAAGTGAAAGCGTTTGTCATCTTGCAACCGAACGCAACGATCACACCTGACGAATTGATAGAGTGGAGCAAAGCTAACATGGCTGCTTACAAATATCCACGTTTCATCGAAATACGTGATTCATTACCAATGACAGCGACTGGTAAGATTTTGAAACGGGAATTACGAGATTAAAGTTTATGGTGCGTATTTCAGCTAATCAGCCGGTTAGCTTGTCAGGAAATCAATAGCAAGCGTTTTGGGAGCTTGAGATTGACAGATAAGCAAGCTGATTGGCTGATGAGACGCTGGCCGCTTGCTTTTTACAAATTTTGTCCAAAAAAATCAATGGCAATTTGAGGGTTGTCGATTAAATAATCATAGCCTTCATGCCGATTATCAGTATCGATCAGAATCGTTTCTTGCGCCATCGGCATCATAGCAGCAAGCTGCTGCACATCCGCGCCGCTGCCCCACGGATCACCATTGCCTTGCACAAACAAAACCGGTGTATCACCAGCCCCCGCAATCATAAAAGCCGGCAGCATGCCTGCAAGACGCGGGCCACCAAGTAGTTGATAGATCAGTTCTGCCAATGGTCGCACAATTGAGCCGATGGGGCCAAGCAAATTTCTAGTTAAGCGCCGTGAAAATGAGGCGGGAATGACGGGTTGAACGGCAATAGCTGCTTTGATAGCGGCAGTTTGTGGCAAGGTATAAAGCATGGTTGTACCGCCCATCGAGAAGCCAATGACCCCAATCCGCGCCGGGTCTATATCGGAACGGCCGTCTAAATATGCCAATGCCCCCAACAAATCTTTCGCTTCGCTTTGACCAAATGTGACTGGATGCGCAGCGGCACTTTGCCCATGATTGCGCATATCAAAGGTCAAAACATGATAACCATTTTGATTCAAGGCGTGAGCTAAACGCAAAAAGTCTACACCGCCACCCCCAACCACATTAGCCATCAAATCATCACCAGCATAGCCTAAACGGTTCCAAGTCCATCCATGTAAGAGTACAATTGTCGGGCGCGGTTGGCTACCCCCAGCTTCTGCCGGAATAAACCAACCCGATAATCGCACGCCATCAACAGCCGGGAATTGTACATCCTCAAAATCAAGACCAACATCTCCAGGATTCGCCCACAAGCGTTGGCGCACTGGCGCGACCATAGTCCGCGCAAAATAAGCAGCAATTGCTAAAATAATGCCAAATCCAAAACCTAATAATGCAAAAAACCAGCGCATAGCACGGCGAAACTGGCGCATAATATTCACTCCTTAAGGTTGGTTCATTAGTCAGTTAGTCTCAGTTTGCAGCCTATTATAACGAAAGGTGGGGGATCTTTGCCATCGTTTACCCTGTGATAGTTGGACGCAGGAAACGGCCGTATCTACTGGACATGCCCAATTCAACTTTTTAACAAAAGTAACAATCCACCTACTTTACTCCGTCAAACAAATCCTTCACATATTTACCATCTTGCATAGGTGGATCTGTACAAATATAAAATTCCTTGGCCATAAACCGTCTCTGCAACCATTCGGGCATGCCAAATCGCGGACCACCCCGTCCACCCTGGCTGGGGTGCTCCGCGCTGGCAGCGCGTTTCACATCCCAGAATTCGCGATAATCAATGCGCGCATTTAGCTTCTTACGTGGAATGCCAAGACGGGTCAGATCAATATCTTTGTTACGGCCGATCTTTGTCGGGTCTTTACCAGTCAAGCGCATAAATAAAGTAAAAATCTTCACCGACGTATTCGGAAATGCGGAATTGTAGAGGCGCTGCGGTTGGTATGGGGCAGGGCCAATCTGAGGATATTGCTGCATATCCCCAGCAGCATAATAGGCAGCGGTTGTGATTTTCCAACAATGAATATGATCGGGGTGATAATAGCCGCCAGTTTCATCATGAGTGAGTACAACCTGTGGCTGAATCGAGCGGATTAATGCCACCACCCGCCCCACAGCCTCATGCTCATCCGAGTTGATGAAAGCCTCAGGATGGTTGTTGGCCGGATCATTGATATAGCCGGAATCACGATATCCTAACATATGTAATGTACCACCTAAAACAGCAACGGCCGCTTCTACTTCCTTGGTACGCACATTAATCAAATCTTCTTTTGTGTATTCATATCCCTCAGCCACTGAGCCGGCTACGCCGTCGGTCGCAATCGCGATATGGACATCGACACCAGCGGCGGCATATTTTGCCAATGTGCCACCAAGCCCAAAGGATTCATCATCTGGATGCGCTAATACTGCGAGTAATCTTTTTTGCATAAATTATTTTTGAACCACAGAGAACACAAAGATCAAGAGGAAATTGGGATTCTATTCAAATACTCTGCGGTTGATTATGAAACTTTTTTCACTACCTGATTGTCACACATGGCAACAGCAAACCCAATTGCATGTGTATTGGTATGTGAAATGCTGATTGACCAATGTTTGAGACCCAAAGTTTCTGCCAATTCTTGGGCTGCATCGTGGAGCCGTAGTTCAGGTTGGCCACGATCATCACATACAATTTCGATATCCAGCCAGCGTATATCGCCAATGCCCGTTCCTAATGCTTTGCTGACAGCTTCTTTAACCGCAAAACGGCCAGCAAGGCTGGGGATACGGCCGTTACAATAAACCTGTTCTTGCGCTGTAAATATACGATCTAAAAAACGCTGACCCAGGCGTTCGATGCCACGTTCAACCCGTTCAATTTCGATCAAGTCCACACCGGAGGTTAACATAACAAAAAAGCTAGAGGTAAAGAGTAAGGGATTATCTTACTGCTAACTCCTTACTTCCCACGCCTTCCTTCAGGGCCTGCTACTGAAATAACCAGCTGCTCACTGCTCAAATATTTTTGGGCAGCGGCTTGTACTTGATCAGCATTGACATTGCGCATCTGATGAGAAAAGCCTTGTAGATAGTCTAAACCCAAATCAAACAATTCCAAATCGACAATAACATCGGCTAAAGCAGCATTGGTTTCGAGGCTGACCGGTAAGGAGCCCGTGCGATAAGCAATGTTGTCGGCCAGTTCCTCAGCCGGCACAGGTTCTTGTTGAATGCGATCAATTTCCTCTAAAATACCAGCAATGGCCAACTCAACCTTATCTGGTGCAACACCGGCATATGCTGTCCACGGCGAAGGACCTAATCCACCTGACAAATGGCTGGCCGCATAATATGCTAATCCCTTCTCCTCACGCACATTATTGCCAATGCGCCCCATCATGCCAAAAACACCCAAGATCGTGTTCATCAAACTTGCGTGCAAGTAATCCGGGGCTGAACGCAGCGGTCCCGGTAAGCCTAAAACAATATCAGCTTGTGATTTTTCGGGAATGTGGGCATGAGTGTACACGATTTGGGCTGGACGCGGCATGGCAGCAACGGCCGTTGTCACCACTTGTTCAACATTTTGCCAATCAGCAAAAACGGCCGTTACCTTTTCGATTGCTGTTTTAATTGGCACAGCACCCACCAGAGCAATAATCATCCCTTGCGGTCCATAATGCCGTTTATGAAAAGCAGCCAGATCATCGCGGCTAATGGCTGCCAAAGTTTCAGGATAACCACGCAGGGAACGGCCGTATGGATGTCCGGCATAGGTTGTTTCCATAAAACGCAGATTGGCCATCTGGCGAGTGTCGTCGGCACGCATCTGCAAACCGGTCAGGTTTAGACCACGTACTTGCTCCACCTGTTCTTCTGGAAAGGTCGGTGTGCGTAAGGCTTGTGCCAAAAGATCAAGGATGAGATCAACATCTTCAACCAGGCTGTGAGCTGAAAACTGAGTCACATGTCGTCCACTGCCAATCCCTAGATAGGCACCCACCGACTCTAAATCTTCATTGATGGAGGTGAAATCTCTCTTTTGCGTGCCGCGCATCAATAAATCTGCCGTGAAATCGGCCAAGCCAGCTTGATTCAGCGTGTCGCTTAAACCGCCCGCACCTTTGATCAGTCCTTCGATGACCACGGATTCGGCGGCGAAACTTTCATAGGCAAGTATGGTAATGCCGTTTGCCAATTCGACCTTGTGAATCGTTTCAGGGCCAGGATAGCGTTTATCCATCATAAGTTGTTCTATCCAAAATGCTTGACAATCATTCCCGCTTCACAATACAAAGTGTCGTATCATCCTGCTGCGGAACGTCTGCTGTATGTGTTTTCAAAGCGTCCACAATCACAGTGATTAAAGTTTGTGCGCTGATTTCAGGATCGCGTTCCAGATGGTCGGCAACGGCCGTTTCCAATCCCATCAACCCAAATTCTTCTTCTGCTGCATTAACCGCCTCGGTGACGCCGTCGGTATAAAAAATTAACACATCACCTGCATGTACATCGATGTTGCTCTCTGCCAGTTCGATTTCGTCCATAACTCCCAACACAATACCGGGTAATTTCAATGCCTGAAAGCTCTGTGTGTTAGCTTGCCACCAAAGCGGCCAATTATGTCCGGCGCTGCTGTAAGTGAAACGGCCGTTGTGTGTATCTAACGTACCATAAAAGACACTTAAAAACATATCTGACTGGCTATCCTGGCGAATAAACCGATTGGCGCGACACAACGCCTCGCCTGGCGGTGTATTGGGCAAAGCGGTATTTCGAATGGTTGTTCGGCTCAAAGCCATAAACAAAGCCGCTGGAACTCCCTTGTCTGACACATCTGCAATGACAATACCCCACTGACCAGGCCGATCATTTAAGGGAAAAAAGTCATAAAAGTCACCACCAACCAGGCGTGCAGCCTCGTAGATCGCCGCAAATTGCCATCCCGGCACCATAGGACATTGTGCGGGCAGCATGCTTTCTTGAATTTGACGACCGACTAACAGCTCACGCTCCATTTGCCAGCGCCGTCTTTCTTCCACTTGCAAACGTGCGCCTTCAATAGCGATGGCGGCTTGATTGGCCATCAACTGCATAAAACGTAACTCATTCTCATCTAAACGACGCCGTTCACGCATACAAACAAGCATAGTACCCAACGAACGGCCTTCGACAACGAGAGGCACAATCGCCTCACTGATAAAACCTTCTTCCTGCAACCAATCCCACATCCATGGTTTGGGATTCATGTTCTCAGAATCAACAATCACAATTGGGCGCTGTGTACGCAATACGCGCCCAGAATTGCTGCGCTCGTCTGCCGGAACCCGATAGTGATTGCGAACCGGATTTGAACGCCAACCAGATGCAGCGCGAAAACGCAGCCAAGCCGGATCATCTTTTTCCGGTAACAGCAAACCACACGCATCCACTGTTATCAAATCACAAACCTCTTCAACGATGAAATTCATCAAATCATCCATATTGGGGTGGCCTAGCAGTCGATTCGTTAATTCAAGTAAAGCCGCCTGCTCATGGACGCGTTGTTCGCGCAGCAAATCAAACAAGCGTGCACGCTCGATGGCAATGCCCATTTGATTTCCGACCAATGTGAGGAGAGTCAAAGAACGCGGCGTAAAGTCAGACCAATCGTGCGCAGCAACATTGAGGATGCCGAGGATTCGCTCGCCTGACTTAAGTGGTGTTGAAGCATGCACGGCCAAGTCCTGTTTGTCACCCGAAGTTTCGGCTAAACGACTGCAATGTACTTCGTTATATGCGTCTTGCCAATCACCCTTTAGGCATGCTGCCTGGCAAGAACAGCCTTTGTACCAGGCCTGTGGACTATCGATATGTAATGCAGGTGGCAACGCGTGGTGCGCCGCTAAAATAAAGCCACGCCCAGCCCATTTTTCAGTTGCAGCAGGATCATGCGTGAAAACCCAGCCGGTTTGTAATTCCATCAAAGTTAACAATTGTTCCAGAGCAGCATTCAATGCACTTTGAACATCAACAGCCTGATTAAGTATTTGTGCGATTGTATTAAGAGTCTGTAAATCCTCAATCTGCTCTGTTTGTGAAATCATTTTCCTATTTTAACAACTCCCTACGCGGTCAACCACCAGATACCTGAACATTCGGGCAAATGGAGCAGCTTTTCGTTTTGAATTCGATCACCAAGTTCATCGCCGAAAAAATAGCGTGTTAAATCATCAGCTTCATTCAGTGACTCAAAACGATAATCTGTACGGATCCATTTATAGGCAAAACCATGGGTATATTGCAACCAATTATAGTAAGCTGCCAAGCCAATCGTGGGTGTCTGTGGCGTTTCTGCACCTGTACCGAGGGTCTCCAATATGATGATTTGGCCGCCCGGCCGGACTACCCGCTGCATTTCCGCCAACACATAACCAATTTCAGTTTGCCAAGATTGTGGATACCAACTTACAAAATGGCCTAAACTCCAACCCGCTACAACAACATCAGCTACGGCCGTTGCCAACGGTAATCTACGGTTATCAGCCAATAACAGGTCAGATGACACATTTTTTTGTGCCACACGTAGCATGGGTTCGGCTATATCGAGTGTGAAAACTCGTCTTGCGTGCGGAGCTAACAAACCTGACATACGACCTGTGCCCGCACCGATGTCGATGAGCGTATCAATAGGAAACGGCCGTATCTGCAACACAGCCCATATTATATTGCCCTGATAATCTTCACATGCTACCATGCGGTCATAACGGTCAGCTTGCTCTCTGTAAATCTGCTTGTAATCAACCATAATTCCGTGTCAAACCGCATTTATCTGTGGCATTTCTTGAGGAAGAGTTCGTTAACGTTCAACCGAAAAATTCTCGCCCGAAACGGCCGTTAAATCCACAACCACTTCTTGACCACCAAAGCCATCAACTAAATCATGCGCTCGGACGGTCACATTTGTGACGTCTGCGGGAATGATAATTCCACTTTGACTGCGGGTGAACGGCTGTTCGTTTTCATGTGGATGAGTCAGCAAACGTGTGAAAGGACTGTCTGGACCAGGTTTGATAACCGTGCCATCCGGCAGCACAACATCCCAACCATCCGCATAATCTTCCCAGCCGCTGTCTGGATGGGCAACCGTGACGCTAAATGTCCAACTGCTGCCATCACTCGTTTTGGCAGCTACAAAAGTGACATCAGCATTAGCTGCC
>JAGRDI010000285.1 GCA_020432765.1 Anaerolineales bacterium
GATCAAGCCCATTTAGCTCATGTTTGAAGACCACATTTTGTGCCCGTGCTGTGGCAATTGCCCGATTGAGTAAAAACTGAATCTTATCGACGCTGTTCAACTGCATATTTGATCGATAGTCCATTTTTGGGGCGTTGCGCAGAATTTCACGACCGAGTGAATGCAAGGTGCGGCAATCGACAGAGCGGCAATGTGGCCACGGCTGCATGGCCGCTTTGAGATCGGTGATATTGGCGACACCAAATACTGTATCGAAACGCAAATGGGTGAAGGTAAGTTGAGAAGTTATAAAATCAATTCACCCGTGGTTCATTTAGTTGGCTGAGTACTGTATGCAATGCAGCATAGGCCGACCGAATATCTGCGGCCACATTTTCCGCTTGCATAATGATCTCAGCTAACAGTAATTCAGGGTTTGGTAGGGGGGTCAGTGCGCAGGCAGGCCAGATCATGGTAGAAGTTGGGCAGGACGGTAGAGTGAAAACGGCCGTTTACATCAATCGCAGCCACGTCATAGTTGCCATTTTTATCTAAAATGTAAAAGTCAGCTTGTTGTTGGTTGGGACGGGGATCAATCAGCCAATATTCAGTCACACCCGCTTTTTCATATTCCAGAAATTTGTCGACACGGTCGATTTTGGCGCTGCTGGGTGACACAATTTCGACAACGAGATCGGGCGCTCCTTCAAAACGCTTTTCGGTTATTATACCACCTGACGATTTCCGCTTCATATAAGAGAGTGGAAAAGTAGATTTGTCTTTTTACAAAAGCCAATCAAAATAACCAGGGTTTTTACCATTTACGATGGAATATATCCCATTACCTCTGACGGCTGACTTGCCAACCTGTGTGCCCTGACCAAAAATCAGCCAGGGTAGAAGCGGCTGCCAATCTGCTGCCCAATAAATGGCCGTGCCTACGAGACCACCGTGTGGGGTTTTATTTTGCTTGCGGCCGGACCAACTCCAAATTTCATGCCACTGTGTTTGACTTTCGACCAGACGTACTTGATCGGCTAACTGATTGAATGTGGCGATTTCTGCGCGCTCGCGGCGTTCTTGTCCGGCACATTGGCGGCCTAAATCGTCAATGCGATATAACAAACGCCGGAATAAGACGGCGAAGTCGGGTACTTTGAACAACTGTTTGTTTTCGACAAGGCGCAAAGGGGTGTGAAATTTTATGATTAGTTGTCCGCTGTTTTCAATCTGCGCGTTTAACTGCCGTGCAAGTGCGGGCACAGGTTGCCAATCTACATGTAAATCAGGGACGCTTACGAGGTTTTCGCCGGGGTGCAAAAGTTGTTGAGCATGGCCTTGCAGGGGGTCAATGGCGTGGATGGATTGTAGGGAGAAACGGCCGTACCCCTCGTGTCTGCCTCTGCCCACACCCACACGCCCGACTTCACCCACCGCCAATACAAAATAAGGCAAAAATTGAAAGCCGTCGCCAAACAATGTCAGTCCAAATGCAAACGCTTCACCGGCGGGAATGGTTTGCGGCGCAGGTATCGGTGGGATGACCGCATAGGCACGCACAACGCTGCCGGGATCTACTTCGGCGGCCAGCAGCCAGCAGGCAGGGCAGACAGCTGCATGTTCGGGCGTGGGCTTGGCGCGGCGCTGGGTCTGTGGGCAGGTGGCTTGTAACATGACGCCGGCTAAAGCATTGCGTAAATTGCTGCCGGCGTAACAGCCGCCGAGGTGGATGTCGCTGCTGGCGATGGCGTCGAAACGCAGGTGGGTGAAGGTTAGCTTTGGGGTCATATGTCTTGTCTCTTAAATAAATACGACTCTTACTTTGAATAAAGTACTGAAGTCTGGCGAATTTCAGATTTGTCAAGTTTCAACCACGAGTGAATTGTGAACGAATTTGTCAAAAAACTTGACAAATCTCTTTGGTAGCACAAAAAATGCCAGAGTCCTATAAAGTATAACAAGTAACGATTTGGATTGACGACAATTCATTGATGCTAGTATACTGTTGAGACCTTGAATTCATTACCCAATAGCCTGTATTTGGTTTGCAAAAAGGGAAACCACAGCCACCATTTCACCATTCAAGCTCACAAATTTGACTTCAATTGATGTCGCTAACTGCTGTTAGAAATCCCATACGACTTCTTCCTCATCTTCATTGAAACGACGCTCAATATCTAATCCGATTTGAGAATCATAATAAGCATCGGCGACATGTACATTGCCATCATCATCTTCTTGTATATGTCCTTCTCCTTTTAGACGACCATACTGGTTCCAGCGAATAGAGACCATCAATTCGGCCGTTTCGATATAATTTCGCTCTTTGGCATCCCAATAATTGTTTAATAGAATTTTGGGCAAAACATCAATGCCATCGAAGGCTTTATAAAACTGCTCTTTGAGTGCGAGGTCGGCTTGAAACGGCCGTAATGTGCCAATGACGTCACGCTCAAACCCATCGGCAGCCTGCTGAAACTCTTTTTTCCAGACTTTTTCTACTTCACCAGCATAAATTTCATCCAGCCAGCCGCTAATAGCACTTTCATCTATGGGTTTGCCATTTTCTCGTGCTAAAACGCGCAATGTTCCCACTATCAAACGCGGGTCATAAATAAACTGTCCATCGTCTGGCAAGGTGAACACATTGACAGTGGCTAAATCTGTCATTTTGTTGCGGCGGTTGATGCGTCCAAAACGCTGCACCAATGCTTCTAAAGGGGCTGGTTCAGTATAAATGGTATCTAGATCAATATCCAGACTGACTTCTACCACTTGCGTGGCTACTACCACAATGGGTCGCCTGGATTTGCTTTTGGAGCCGGTGCAGGCGATGATTGCTTTCTCTTTTTGCCAACGATCTCGTAAATTAAAACGGCCGTGCAGCAGGAGCATTTCTACGTTATCTGGTATCAACCGCTCTGTTAATTCAGCAAAGGCTGTTTGCGCTCTTTTAACCAGATTACAAACGACGAGGATGGAACGGCCGTTGCGTGCTTCGTCTGCAATGCGATCCAAATGCATTTCTTCCAGCAGTTCCCCTTCAATCAAACTGAGCCTATGTCGCTGAAACTTGGCAAACAGCGATGGCTTAGCATGAATTTCTACAGGCCGTTCGAGCGTTATTTGCAGCCACTTTTTGATAATGTTGGGGAAAGTAGCCGACATGATGAAGAAACGAGCGTGGTAATGGTGGCGTAGATATTCGATAGTTTTGAGAATAAGCGCCAGCCGAGTCACTTCGTAGGCGTGAATCTCGTCAAAGATAAACAGGCTGTTTTGATAATCGGTTAACTGTGCTTCATATCCTTTTAAGCGGTATATGGATTTGAGCATCTGGTACGGACTAAAGACACGCACTGGCGGGTAGTTGAGTTGGTTTAGGTTTTTTGCCCAACGCGCCATTCGCGCCGCATCTTTGGGATTGCTGTCGTCTCTTTCCATGATGTCCCGATAGATCGCCAAAAGCGAACGGCCGTGTTGCAAACCAACCTTATCCTTCCCAAACGTATCTGCTAGTCGTTTTTCCATTGCATTCATGCTGGCCTGATAAGGCAGCGTGTAAAAGAGGCGTGGCGGTGATTGGTCGGCGATTGTTTGCCTGGATGCCCAAAACAAGGCTGCTTCTGTTTTGCCGCTGCCAGTGGGGGCAATGAGCAAGGCATGTGATTCCGTCCCATCCGCATCTTTTTGGTGATCGTACAAATTATCCCACTTGATTTGCTTTTTCGGGCTGCTCATAGCTTTCAAGACCGCATCAGTCGTGAATTCAACTTGTGGTAAGCTGTCGGCATGGGCGGAGGCACTATGGTCGGCATTGATGAGAGAGCCACGCAAAACCATCAAGGGAATGGCTAAAGCAGCGTATTTGCGTCGATCAAGTTGTTCGACAAAGTCGCCATACTCCTCTAGCCAATAACGAATACGTGAAACGGCCGTTGTTGCAAAATTTTTCTCAGCTTCCGCTGCAAAAGAGACGGGGCGTACACCCAACTGCTCAAACCCTAAACTTTGGGCCCAAGACCAGCCACAGGAAGTTAGCCAGTGATGCAGACCAATTACATGCGCTGCTGGAAAATTGTCTAATTGTTTTAAAAGAGGATCACGACCATCGTCACCCACCAGCAAAGAATAAGAAAACATGATGTCAGGTTTGTCACGATGATGAGAAACGATGGCGGCAGCCGCCCACAATCGTTCTGTTTGATCTAAGCCATCCGTGATCCAATCTAAAAAAGCAAGCGAGAATACTTCATGTCGATGTCGCCCCCACAATTCTTTCAAATCAGCATCACGACGCAGCATTCCCTGAAAACCGGGCATCGCCTTGCCAAAATCATGCAAGAATGCGCCCCAATAGAGACAATGCCAGAGGTGTGGCTGGTTGAGTTGGTTGGGCAGAAACGGCCGTAAGCGCATAAACTCTACTAACCGCGACAAAACCAGCCACGTATGCTGCGCCAGACTTTCTGGCTTGCCATCAGCCCCTTTGTCTGCACTTTTTGCCCAGAGGATATCCTCTAGCTCATCAGGCCAACACGAAGGTTTCATCATCCTCGCCCACAAAACTTAAAAAGGAAAGACCGCGATGTTCCCCTTTCACCTCTGGCGTATCTGGGTCAACCCAATAGTGTCCTTCGGCTGGCTTTTTACCAAACCACAAAAACTCACGACTGCTAATGCGTTCTTCTATCACAAAATAGCGGGAAAAAGAGGGATGGCGCATCCGTTCATTATCTAACAAACGGGGCATTAAGATGGCATAGCCCCGACTGGTATGGCGATTGGTGCTGTAGGGGAGCAGTGTCTTTTCGAAATATGCTTCTGTGGCCGACTCTACATCGATAATTTTAACCTGCGTATAGGTAAATAAATCTTGAGAACGTCCCAACAATACCGGATAACGCGGCGATTGAAAGGCTGGCAGCCAATCAATCTGGTTGATATATAACGTCAGACGCGGAAAGAAAAATAGTTCCCGATAAAAAGGATTAACTTTACCTTCCAATACTTTGGGAATTTTAGTGCCTTTCAATTTGCCCGATGAAGAAGACAGCATGATGGTATGTTCAATATCGCGCTGTTTGGCATCATAAGTGAAGTGAATAGCAAACTGCACCCCTTCCGGATCAAACCAGTTCCCCAAGGCACTGGCAATATGTCCATAAATAGTAGATGGTGGCGGCATAGGGAAGCTGGGATGCACTGATTGAATAAAGTGGGGATAGCGGAATGATGTAGTTAATCCTTCCGCCACAATTTTCAAAACACGCATGACTTCACCTATCCCAACCAGTCAGGATTTTCATTCAGGACATCACGCAATGCCTGAAATGCCTGCCGCGGATGGCTGATTTGAATGTTACTTTGTTCACTAGCCCATGCTTCAAAGTTGGCGCGTTCTTCGTCTAGATAACCAAGGGTCCAACCCACATAAACGTCTGACAAAATCTCGTCCTTAAATACAGTCAACGTTTCTGCCAGTGCTTCCGTTTTCACTACCGGCAGCCGGTTCTTATCTGCGCCCACAATATGACCAAAGATGTGATTACCGCCCTTTGTGACAGCCATAATAACCAAAGGCGGCGCCACGTCGGTGTAATGTATAGTTTGCTTGGCGCCACCTTCCAACTGTGCCAGACCATCCAGTAAAGCAGTGATACGGTCTAATCGTTCTGCTTGTGGTAGACGGTATGCCTTTGCTTTTTCCACATGTTGCAATCCGGCTTCTTTGGCTTGTTTTTGCCGATTGTCATCTAAATTGCGGAAACCTGTCTTTTGCTGATATGAAAACGTGCCTGCTTCTTGTATGTTTAAAGAAAATAACCCGCGCAGCGTAGCTCTGTAAAACTGATGTTCATGCGGTACCGGATCGCCTTCATGCCGTGACATTACACCAAAATCTTCAGTTATAATCACTGGGGCAATAGATACCAATGTGCTGACCCGGAAAGGGGAAACTCGTGTGATGGTATCAGTTGTAGGGGTTTCGTTTTGTCTTGATTCATCCGCCTCACGCTTTTGTACCGCCGAACTTTTCTTAGAAGGAGCACGCATATAACCAAATAAATCATCATCCCAATACAGGATGGGGTTGGCATCGGTATAGGCTACTTTTTCTTCACGATAGATTGGGGCAGCTTTCCACTCAGGATTTGCCTCCAATGTAGTACGCAGCCAATAACGAAAGGCTTGAGCCGATACATAAGGAAAGGCTCCCTCTTTCGTTTTGATCATTTTTACGCCCACCGTGTTATCGGTTCGTGCGCCGGGGATACTGCCTAAATTGTTCAGAGCGGATGCGGGGGCATCAATAAGAAATAAACCGGTAAGATATGTCATTGTTTTCTCTCCTGTTGGGTTTCATCTTGTTCTGTTTGTTCTGGAAATGCATCTTCGTTTTGGTGGAACCAATTGTCGCCAGCGTAGAGTTGTTCGATCATACGAATTAGCACCAAGTCACGCGATAACCACCAATTATTTTTCCCTAATTCTTCACCATCTTCAAAAACGGCCGTGTACGTATCCAATGTCAGAAATGGTGGGTTACCTCGCTGAACCTGTCCCGTATTTGCTTTGATAAGCAGCAGACGGAAATTGCCATAGCTTTTTTCCATATAAAAATTTCGGAAAAAACGTTTGTCATTTTGACTTTTCACATAGTCTGCTAGTTCATCTGCCAATGTTCGTATTTGTTCAATGCGTGTCTCATCCATATGCATAATCCTCCTTAAAAAAGGTTCTGTTAATTTCCAAGAAACGAGATTTGCTTCTTGCTGTGAACTGTACTGTCCACGTGGGTCTGTTTTGTCTTGGCGGGTATAACGAAAAGCGTTTCGCAAAAAATAGGTGCGTATGAAATGTGGTGCACGCTCGATTGGATCTTCAGCAAGGCGGAACAGGTCTTCATATAAATAATTCCGATCTGGCTCAAAATCGGCGAGGGCTTCTGTTTGACCACGTTTCAATTTGGGTTTAATCCAGGCACGGCGCACAATTTGTACCCATGCAGCTTCATAATCAGGACTAAGCATCAATTGTAGATAACTGATGATTTGGAAGGGCAAATGATAAATATCCAGATCGGCACCTTGCCCACTGTTGGTAAGGTGATAAGCGGTGATGGAAAATGGCTCATTTTTATTTAGCCTTTTTTGCTGTCTTCCGGTTGCTTCCAACAGGACTTGTATCAACAGGGTTCGGTATTTTTGGTGTGGTTCCTCTAGTTTTTTGCTTCCTGCTTGTTGCGCAATATTGATTCGTCTTAAATTGTCTTTCAAAAATGTGGCAGCAAAGTAGCGCATGATTTCTGGATTATCGGAATGGACAGAAAGGGTACGTCCGGCGCATTTTGCACTACCCAGAGGATAAGCATGAATTGCCAGCAAAGCCAAGCCAGAAACTGGTAATCCAGCATCACCATACGGATAAAAGTTGATAATACCTTCTCCGGTTTGCATCGGGATGTGCTGCCGGAATACCCGTCCCGGCTTTAATTTGTCAGAAACGTCAAAAGAAACGGCCGTTGCCGGTAAGCCCATAAAAATTCCAAAATCATCTGATATAGGTACGTCTTCCCGAAATGAACGTAAAACTTTTTCAGCATAAAGTGCCTGTTTTTCCGGTTGTTTAAAAAACGCGGGTTGTGTAAAACCAGAATTGGGAAAAACCACAGTCAGATAGGCTCGCAAGGGATTCTTGGGATAATTATGCACCATGTAATCTGCAACAGCTTCTAAATCTGCCTCAACCAGCTCATCAGGTGAATCTTTATCCACAAAGGCGACAATCGTGGCAATACCGACATCAACCAATGGATGCCCTGTGTATTCAAGCATTTATTTGCTCCTGTTTTTTCATACCTTTTTCGTGTTGTTTCTGTACTTCTGCACGCAACCACAACGGCCGTTTCACCCTCACATTCCCCCCATAATAAAGCAGCCAGCTAACCATCTCCGGCGTGATGCCCACATGGAATGTGATTTCAATACGGCCGTCATTTAGTTCATCGCTGTTCTGACTCGAATGCCACTCTTCCTCCGCTACCCAGCGTCCAGCTTCAGGCTCAAAGATCAATACAACTTCCTCCGGTTCCGTTGCTGAGCCGCGCATAATTCCCCAACCAGTTCCCAGATACGCATCGACATCAAAATCATGAGGAATGAAGTAGGTTTCATCCAGCAAGATTGCTTCTTGAATACGATCTACCTTGAATTGTAAGGTGGCTTTTCTTTTATGGTCAAATGCGATGAGGTGCCAGGAACGGCCGTATGGCATTAAATGATACGGTTCAACACATCGTTCTGAAACTTTTCCAGCCCGTGAACTGGTTGCATAGCGGATTTTTAGCTTCTTGCGTTCAACTAGGGAGCGGTTAAGCAGACTTAACATCGTTTGTCGATGTGATTTGATCGCGCTGCGTGGTAGTTTTTCGGTCGCTTCTCTTAGCAACGGCCGTAAATCATCAGGAAATATTGACTCGATACGCGCAATAGCCGCCGCCAGTTCTGCCGAATTCACGCCTGGTAGGGATTGTGCCGCTTTAGCGGCCATGAGCAACGCAACAGCTTCAGAAAATGAATAAGCGGCAGTTGGTAGTTGGGGTAATCGTTCAAAAGAGTAAGCTGTACCATTGTGAATCAGAGGAAGGTTTAGTCGCCAACGAATGAGTTCAATATCCTTTTGAATCATGCGTTCGCCAATTTCATGGTGTTCAGAGAGTGTGCTCCGTGACCAATACCCAGGACTTGATGCTATTTGCTGGATAATTTCTAGAATTCTGGCCGTTCTTCTGATTTGGTTATCACGCCCATTGCCGGAAACCAGCTTTTTGTTCATTGCAACTCCAAAAATATCATTTGCAACTATTAAATCACAACTGTGGGAACACTCCGATTCCTGTAAAACAACATCAAAATTATAACATTCTTGAGAATGTAAAGCGAGGGAACCGGGTTGTTCTTGTTGGTTTGATTTAATAGAAGTAAACGGAGGTTCGTATGCTTATTGTTTAACGACCACTACCTTACAAACTCAATAACTGAAACGCGACTTCTGGCGGATATGCTGCAACCCTTTGTCACGATTGCGCCACACAGTCAGGATGAGCGGTTCATCCCGACTCAAAACCACAGTCGTACCTGCCAG
>JAGRDI010000286.1:0-2457 GCA_020432765.1 Anaerolineales bacterium
GTGAATTTTAGCACTTCTTTTGCCGGTAATCCTCATGATTACTTCTTTGACACCTCGCGAACATTTGTGCTATAATTCAATTCTCAGAAAACTATTTAAACACTCAAAAATAAATCGTTGTCTTTTTGATGGAAGATACAGGAAAACAGACAGAGAAAATTTTGTTGTTTGTCTTCCGCCAACTCACCAAGGAACCCTTCCTTTATGCACACACAAAAATTGTCTACGGCCGTTCACACCCTCGCCCAACAAACCTACCCCTTCACAGACGCTGACCTCGACCAGGAATGGGCCTGGGAACCCCATGCCAAAGGTGTACGTTTCGCCCTGATTGGCACCTATCACGAACTGCGCGATCTGAGTGTGGTTTTAGCCGCCAGGCGCAGCCAACAAGGGCAGCCATCCCACGCTTATGGCATTGTTAAGTTGATAGAAAGTTTAGCCACAGATTTTCACGGATGGACACAGCTAAAAATAAACTTGTGTTCATCCTGCCACCAATTTATTCTGTACGCTTTGGGTGATTGGGAAAAATTATGAATGCAGAAAGACGTTGTGATTGGTGCGGCACAGACCCGCTGTATGTGAAATATCATGATGAAGAATGGGGTGTGCCAGTTTATGATGACCATTTATTGTTTGCCAAATTGATCCTTGACGGCGCACAAGCCGGCTTGAGTTGGATCACCATCTTGCGTAAACGAGACAATTATTGGCAAGCCTTCGACAACTTTGATCCTGAAATAATCGCACGCTATGATGAAACTAAAATCGAAACTCTGATGCAAAACCCCGGTATTGTACGTAACCGCCTGAAGATTAATGCAGCCGTCAAAAATGCAAAGGGCTTCTTGGCAATTCAGGAGAAAGCGGGATCGTTTAGCCAGTTCTTGTGGGACATTGTTGGTGGAGTCCCGATCCAAAACAGTTGGGACTCAATGGCTGATATTCCGGCACAAACGGCCGTTTCGCAGAAGATGTCCAAAGCATTGAAAAGCTACGGTTTCAACTTCGTTGGTCCCACAATCTGTTATGCTTTCATGCAAGCAGCAGGTTTCTGCAACGATCATTTAGTCGATTGCTTTCGCTACGCAGAATGTAGGACATTGTCAGGAAAATAACTTCAGGTTGTCTTGTTTTTTCATCTCAGAACATAGGCTCCCACAACTCCACCTTATTCCCATTCGGGTTCATGATCCACGCGAACTTCCCATTTTCATGCATGATAATCGCACAATCGTTGGCTTATGAAAAAGGCTGGCTTCGTTCCCAATTATCAAATTACCAGATTCAGGGTGTATTATCACGTGCCTGCTTAACAGGCCATGATCTCCACACGCCAAAGGAACCTATTAAAAAAATACTGATAATGAATGCTGTATAGAAGATTGCGGAAGAAGTCCAATTTATCAACGCGGGATATCGTAGGATATTTACAATTTGCAAAGTGCCATAAAGCGAGTAGCTTAACATTGTAGGAAATAAACGGGACCAATCATTTTCCCATACAGCTTGCAGAGCGATAGTGCCAATGCCCACACCCCATGCCCCAATAGCGCGACAGGTGAGTGGCGATAGGTTCCAAGGCCAAATTGGAATAAACAAATCAGGGTACAAAAGCATAACAATCCCAACCAGCAACATGATCGCGCCTTGAACAATAAGAATCATACGAAACCATTTTGGCAGAGGAGCAATGCGAGGTGGGTCAATGCCTGGCTGTCGTACCTGATGGATCCACAAAATTCCCATGGCGATTGGTACACCAATATAGACGGCCAGCCAAACCCATGTCCCAACGACAGTGATCAGGGCGGGACTATCAAAATGGAAGCGGTCTATATGAAAAAGGGTGACAATCAACGTCAGAAAAGTAAAAATCCATACGGCGGGAATGGCGGGGCGTGCCCGTGCCCAGATTTTTTCATGGGCGGAAAAGAATTCTAATACAAAGCTGGTTAAATATCCTACACCTAGAAAGGCAGCAGTGATTGCAGGATTGATGGTCCACGAAAAATACACATCTGTATGCTCTGGGAGTAAAAAGAGTGAGATGCTAACAGATAACACCAGGATGCTAGCGATATAAAGAATCACACGAATACCCGGCGTGGTTTGCTTGATGTTAGAATTTGTCATCCATGTTTCTCCAAAAAAGTCAAATATTGGCGACGGCAAAAAAGCGAGACACCTGAAAATAAGAGATAAACCATCCCTCTTGTTGTCCTATCATTTTCTTCACCGGCAGTTCAACGCAGCAGAGATTCGATTTGATCAAGATGTGGTTGTTCGTGGTTGACAATGCGCTCGGAATAGCTCATTACCGTTTGGTTGCGCTGGCGAGAAGAAGTCCCAGTAAAGGTTCCGGGACGTGCCCAACCGGCCGCGTCAAGTTTCGCCAACGTCTCCAAAAGCTTTTGGCGTTCCAGGGTAAAGGATTCAAGTGCAGCCTTAAAC
>JAGRDI010000286.1:2516-8308 GCA_020432765.1 Anaerolineales bacterium
GCATAATCATGGTGTTTATGCTGCCACCCCACACGTCAGAACAGGCGCGCAAATGGGCCAGAATGTCACTGACAGACCAGGGTTCGGCATCTGTTCGCAGAGCCAGCCGCGTTGTTTGAACTCCGCGTGTGGCCTTTTCTAAACGAATTGGCGCTTGTGCTAATAACTCTAGAATACGGTTGATGTCATCGGATATTGTTTTCATAGGTAAAATGTTAGCACAAACCAGGTCGAAACATGTAACCTTACCGACTTTGTTGGACTGGTTTACAACGGCCGTTTCCCTCTCTATACTTACCGCATGCAAAAAAACCTTTTTCGCCAACTGCCGCCGACGGCCGTTCCCATCTATCTACGCTTGCCGCTGTTAACCAACAGCCTTGCCAAACGCGAAGATTTATTCCAACAGCTTTGGAAAGCCGGGATATGTAGGCCGTTACCCATGATCTTTCCGGCTACACACAACAAACGTTTCCTGGCGCAGAAGCCATTGCTAACATATTACTCACACCACCCACCTAATTACCAACTAACTGCACAAGATATCGGCCGTATCTGCAAAATTCTAAACGCTTAAGATTTGCTCGTTTTAACTTTGGACATTGTAAACGAATCCTTAACCCTCAATTTGAGGAATCGGCTGGCAAATGGATTGTAAAATGAGTACCATTTTCTGCAGAGCTGTTGACAGTCAAACGACCACCATGCGCTTCGACCAAGTCGCGGGCAATCGTGAGACCTAATCCTAAACCCTGCGGAAAACGACGCTGCTGTTGGCTGCGGAAAAACGGTTCGAAGACAGCCTCTTGTTCCTCGGCAATGATACCAGGACCGCTGTCACTGATGGTTATGCATACTTCTGTGGCGCCAGCAACGCCTGTACTGAGCGCGGCCGAAGCAGCCGTTACCTGCACGTGCCCACCTTCTGGCGTATATTTGACTGCGTTGCTGCACAAATTACCGATAACTTGTGCCAATCGATCAGGATCAATATTCAGAGTAGGTAAATCTGTGGCGATCTCGGATTGCCACTCTAGGCCCTTGTCTTGGGCAGCGGCACACCAGGGCAATAATAAGGGTGGCAGCCAATCACTAACGGCTGTTGGTTGTCGTTTAAGCTCGATTGTGCCCAAAACCTGCCCATATAATTGAGCAAGATCGTTAAGCAATGGCTGCATACGTTCGATCTCATTTTCTACACCAGCGAGCAGTTCTTCACGAATTTCAGGATCATCGCCAGCTCCCTGGCGCAGCACATGCACAGCGGAACGCATGGCACCTAAGGGCCTGCCAATCTCATGCACCAAATTTGCCAATAAGCGCCTGCGGGTCTCTTCCAATAATCGCAATCTTTCAGCCAATGTATTAACGGCCGTATTCATTTCACGAATCTCAGCAGCCCCTTTGGCAGGCAGCGGCTCAATTGTTTCACCTCTGGAAATATTGATAACGGCCGTAGCTACCTGATTGATGGGTCGCTCTAGTCGAACCGCAAGCAGATAACCAACTACACAGCCCAACACCAATTCAACAATCAAAATGATGGCCAGCAACCAACGTAATTGACCAAATACAGTTGCTGCCCCTGACAAAGTTTCCACTACACCGACACTGCCCAACAGTTGTTGGTTGATATCTGTGACAGGAACAATGACGATAACGCGCTGTCGCAAAAGACCATAATTGATTTGGGCATTGGGTTGCTCGGAAACGGCCGTTTCTAAATCGTCAATTGTAATAGGTTGTTGGTCGGGACTGCCGGCCAACAAATTTCCTTGCGGATCAATCAGCAACACCTGCTCATCAAAATAAACTGTCAAATCCGCTAAAAAAAGCTCGCCCTGCTCAGGATCAGTCAAAACTTCCGGTCGTGTGTCCAAAGATTCAGCGATCAATGTCGCTTTTTGGCTTACATGCTCAGACAAATCAGCTAATATTACCTGCGTTTCCAACAAATAGATCAGCGATAAGCTGATGAGCGGCACAACGATCAAAATCGGCAATAAATGGCTGAAGATAAAACGACTACGCAGCGATCGCATCATAATAATTAACCGTTGTTGGGAACCAGCTTATAACCCACGCCACGCACATTGACAATGCGTGTAGGCTTATTAGGATCAGTTTCGATTTTTTCGCGCAACCAGCGAATATGTACATAGACTACTTGTGGTTCACCCAAAAACTCGGCCCCCCAAACCCGAGTGATAATTTCATCAACAGACAAAACCTTACCCGCATCTAAAGCCAGCGTATGCAGCAGAGCAAATTCGCGAGCGGTCAATTCAATGGCGTTACCATCAACAGAGACAGTATGCGCGGCAGGGTCGATAACTATATCGTCGCCAATTGACAAAACATCTGGTTCAATGGTAGGTGAACCCTGACGTGCAGAACGGCGCAAAACCGCCTTAACGTGCGCTAATAAGACATCGGGGTTAAACGGTTTGGTAATATACCCATCAGCCCCCAATTCAAGTCCCAGAATCGTATCGAGTTCGCGGCGGCGTGCCGTGACAAAAATCACCGGCACATCAATATCTTGCTGGAAATGTTTCAGCGCTTCTAAACCATCCATGCCCGGCAAACCCACATCTAGCAAAATCAAATCTGGCGGATCACGTTTAATCAAGGCCAGCGCATCTTCGGCGGAAGCGGCCGTATTCGTCCGGTAGCCAACTTGTTCCAATTGTAGGCTTAAACTACGCCTGAGCAATGCATCATCATCAACCACAAGAATATATTTCGCCATAAACATATTGTAACCTGAATTGGTCGCGAGTTGAAACTAGTGGTAATTTGTCATATATGTTAGTGACATTTGTTACTGATAAGAAACGGCCGTTCCCAGTAATATAGATATATTGTTTAGCTCAAAAAAGTTACGAGGAGCATGTTTATGAAAAAAGAAATGGTTAAAGATTGGATGACATCCGATGTCATTACAGTCCATCCCGAAACCAGTCTCCCTGAAACCCATCAGCTAATGGTCTCCGAAGAAATTCGTCGTATGCCAGTTGTCGATGCAGACGGGCGTTTAGTTGGCATGGTAACACTTGGCGATGTCCGTGGTGCCCAACCCTCGCCAGCAACCTCTTTGAGCATTTGGGAAATGAACTATCTGCTTTCCAGCCTCAAAGTAGAAAAAATCATGACCCCCGAACCCATTGTCATTTACCCTGAACAAACCATCGGCGAAGCAGCACGCATTATGCTCGAAAATCGGGTTAGCGGACTGCCGGTTGTGGATGAAGACGGCCGTATCTGTGGCATCATCACCGAATCCGACATTTTCAGCATGGTCGTCATCCACGAATGGAGCGAAGAACTCGAAGATGTTGAACTTCACAACACAAATAGTTAATGCTTGACAGTTTGATATCAAACATATTTAATATGCAATACATTTTCGAAGTCGCACAAATGGGATTTTCCGTTTTAAAGAGTTAAAACTTACAATATCGCATACGCTTAAACGAAAATTCCCCCTTAGTTATCATTTTTATGCATAATAAATAGGTATATGCATATATCTCTTAGTTGGCTAGAAATCAGTAGAAACCGTATCTGAAAAATAGCTATGCGTTAAAATTGAATAATGAAGAAAGGAAATTGGGTTATGGTTCAGTTGCGCACCAAATCGTTATTCACTTTATTTTCGTTGCTGGGAATCCTGTTTTTTGAGAGTGTAAGTTATTCAGTTGCTGCACCAGCGTCTGATCCTATCCTTGTTATGCCAGTGAACGGGTCGACAGACATTTCTATTTCACCTACTCTTGAAGTAAACGTATCTGATCCTGAAGGGGATGCCATGACCGTCTCCTTTTACGGCCGTCCTGTTGGCTTCACTGCCGGTGAAGATTTCACTATCATTGCCATGCCCGATACCCAACATTACACAGATATTCCAGCAAATGAAGCCAACTTTGCTGCTCAAACTCAGTGGATTGTTGACAACAAAGACAGCAGAAACATTGTCTTTATAACTGGCTTGGGCGACATTGTGCAAAATGGGAATGTTGATTCGGAGTGGCAAATCGCCGATACAGCCTACAGCTTGATCGAAAACCCTGTGACAACATCCCTGACCGACGGCATTCCGTATGGCCTGTCTGTCGGTAACCACGATCAATTCCCTATTGGCGATAGTGACGGTGCTTCAACCACCACGTTCAACGAATATTTTGGCGTATCGCGTTTTGCCGGCCGCAGTTATTATGGTGGGCATTACGGCTCGAATAATGACAATAATTACCAGCTATTTAGTGCTGCAGGAATGGATTTTATTGCCATCCATTTTGAGTATGACACCACACCAGACTCAGACATTTTAGATTGGGCTGATACACTTTTAACAACGTATGCTGATAGACGTGCCATGATCTCTACGCACTATATGATCGGAACCTCTGGCAGTTGGGGTACTCAAGGAGAAGCCATTTACAATGCCCTAAGCGATCACGAAACCCTATTCCTGATGTTGGGCGGGCATGTTCCTGGTGAAGGCAGACGCAGCGATACGGCCGTAAATGGCAATGTTGTTAACACGCTACTCGCTGACTACCAGAGTTATACCAACGGGGGCAATGGTTTTTTACGCATTATGACCTTTTCGCCAACCAATGATACTATCGAAGTCGAAACCTATTCGCCAACATTAAATCAATATGAAACCGACAGCAACAGTCAATTTACATTGGCCTACGATATGGATGGTGTCGCTCCATTTCAACTTATTGGCACAAACACCAATGTTCCCTCCGGCAGCAATACAAGCATAATCTGGCCCGATTTAGACGGCACCACAGAATATGAATGGTATGTTACCGTAGACGATGGGAGTAGTCCTTTAGTCACCAGTTCTACATGGAGTTTTACAACCCTTGATCCACCACCCAATACCATCCCGCCAAATACAAGCATCACAATTTCCCCTGCTAACCCCAGCAGCAGCAGTTCAGCCACCTTTGAATTCACTGGCACAGACAACCTGACATCCCCCGCTAACTTGGCTTTTGAATGTTTGTTGGACGGCAGCAGTTTCTCGGCCTGCACCAGCCCAATCAACTTCAGTAGTTTGGCTGATAGTTCGCATACTTTTAAGGTCAGAGCAATTGACGAAGATAACAACACAGACCCCACTCCAGCTAGTTTCACCTGGACAATTAATACAACTCTACCCACTATAGAAACCTTCCAGGATGGTATTGAAAGCTACAATGGAACACGGGATACGTATCTTTACGATGTTGATCCTGCAACGATACATGGGAGTGAAACCACAATGGTCCAGGATAAAAATACAAGTGACGAGAGAACATCCCTCTTGTCTTTCGATCTGTCATCTATCTCTGCCGGCACAAGCATTGCATCAGCAGAGCTTCAATTTTACGTGGATACGGAAGGGCAAGGGTTTGATATGCACCGAATGCTAAAACCTTGGGACGAAGCCACCATAAGTTTTGCGTCTAATGGTGGTCATTTTGCGTCTGATGACAGTGATGCCGAGAGCATAGTTGATGCCAATTGGCCGGGAGTTGATGGATATGTCGGTTTTATTACTGTGCCAGTCCCTGCAGCCACTATTCAGGATTGGATCAATGGCACAGTAACAAATAACGGTTGGCTCATGATTGCAACACATGACAGTGATGGTCAGCAATTACGCACCAGAGAACATGCAACGATTGCACACCGCCCCAAGTTAACAGTGTCTTATGTTACGGCCGTTGCTCCCACACTCACTATCAGCAGCAGCCAACTCACACATTCCAATGACAACCCAAGTTGTA
>JAGRDI010000287.1 GCA_020432765.1 Anaerolineales bacterium
GTTACCACCCCAACGGCGGGCGTGGTACTTCAAACCAATAGAGGCATACCTTCCTCGCCGGTTGTGCGGCAAGGAACGGCCGTCGGGGCTTCCAAGACTGATGCGGCGGTTTACGCGATCTACGATGCGGTAGCCGATCGCACGATCCCACAAGATCCGAACCTGCCTAATGACCAGGAGTTTGTGAATGAACTTGAACTGATCGGTCAGCAAGTAGCGTATGAACAGTCTACTGTTGAAGAAGCCGCTGCGGCATTGCAAGCATTGATCGAGCGTCTGGCAGTCAAATAACTTCTAGCAAATAGTGCGGTTACTAAAGGCGCGGGGAATGAAAAGCTCCGCGCCTTTTCATTCCCACAGACCTACCTTGCACTAACGCAAATTTTCGCTATAAAAAGTACCTGGTAAAAGGGAGTTGTAAGATGGGAATAAAAGGATAACAGGCAGTTTGATATGCTCACCCCTGAAAAGCTTATTTGTGAATATTTCACCAACCCTATTGGCTTGGATGTACGCCGACCGCGTTTAAGCTGGCAGGTCAGCGCCCAACAACGTGGCGCACGACAAACGGCTTACCAAATTCTAGTAGGCAAAATTCCAGCTGTGGTGGAAAATTCTACATTCGGTCTAATGTGGGATACGGGTAAAGTAATATCTGATAATTCATTGCATGTTTCCTACGCCGGTTTGGAACTACAAGCCAGCCAACGCTGTTATTGGTGGGTACGGGTGTGGGATGAGAACGATACCGTCTCAGCATGGAGTAATATGGCTTTTTGGGAGATGGGCTTGCTTGATAACAGCACCTGGCAAGCCGAGTGGATCACTCCAGACTGGGATGAAGACGCCAACCAACCACAACCAGCACCGCTTCTGCGCCGCCACTTTAAGGCAGCAAGCGGTATTGTTACGGCTCGCATTTACGCCACCAGCCTTGGCCTCTACGAACTCCAGTTGAATGGTCAACGCATCAGTGACGCCGTGCTAACCCCCGGCTGGACCAGCTATAATCATCGTCTGCAATACCAGACATACGACGTTACCAACTTGATACAAGCGGGTGACAATGTCTTGGGTGCGCTGCTTGGCGATGGCTGGTATCGTGGGTATATGGGTCACAGAGGGCATCACAATTTATATGGCGACCGGTTAGCCCTTCTGGTGCAACTACAGCTTACCTATGCTGACGGCCGTATCCAAATCATCGGCAGTGATGCGGCATGGCGAGCCACACGTGGCCCAATCCAAATGTCTGACCTCTACATGGGTGAGACCTATGATGCCCGGCTCGAAAAAACAAATTGGGATGAAGCCAACTATGACGATAGCGATTGGCATGGAGTTCGGCAGCTCAACCATTCCAAAGAAATCATCGTGGCTCAGGTCGCACCATTCATACGCCGTCAGGAGGAAATTCGGCCAGTGCGTATCTTGTATTCACCCAAAGGCGAGACCATCCTTGACTTTGGTCAAAATATGGTAGGGTGGGTGCAAATGCGTGTCCGTGGACCAGCGGGTACAACTATCAGCCTGCGCCACGCTGAAATATTAGACCAGCAGGGTAACCTCTATACCGAAAATCTACGTACGGCCGTTCAAATCACACGCTATTCCTTAAAAGGGTTAACAGATGTCGATGAGGTTTTTGAACCCCATTTCAGCTTTCAAGGGTTCCGTTATGTGGCGGTGGAAGGATTTCCAGGTCAACTCACACTCGATTTTTTCACGGGTATCGTGCTGCATTCCGACATGCCGCCAACCGGCACATTCGAATGTTCTAATCCACTGATTAACCAACTGCAACAAAATATTGTTTGGGGGCAAAAAGGCAATTTTGTCGATGTGCCTACTGACTGCCCACAACGTGACGAACGACTGGGCTGGACTGGCGATACCCAGGTATTTATCCGCACAGCCTGTTTTAACATGAACGTTGCGCCTTTCTTTACCAAATGGCTGCGTGATCTGAATGCCGATCAACTCCCAGACGGCCGTGTCCCATTTGTAATACCAGATGTCTTAGCCAAAATGAGTACCAGCGGGTTAAATCAAAACCATAGTTCGGGAGCCGCCGCCTGGAGCGACGCTGCCGTTATCTGTCCCTGGATAATTTACCTCTGTTACGGCGATACCCGTCTATTGGCCGAGCAATACGAGAGTATGGTAAGCTGGGTCGAATTCATGCGCAGCCGGGCTGATGCTAATTACATCTGGCGAAATGATTTTCAGTTCGGCGACTGGCTGGACTATCGTGGGCAAGATGCGCGAATGCCCATGCCGGTCACCAACAACGAGTTAATTGCTACTGCCTTTTTCGCTTACAGCACCCAACTGCTGGCAGATGTGGCCTGTGTATTGGGTAAAACGAGCGATGCAGAACGTTATACTGATCTGAGCGACAAAGTAAAAGCAGCATTTAATGCTGAATTTGTGACCCCAAGCGGCCGTGTTGGTCCGAATACTCAAACAGCTTATGTGCTGGCACTACACTTTGATCTGCTGCCGGAACCTGTGCGTCCATTGGCCATCAAACGGTTGGTAGAAGAGATTCGCCAGGGCCAATATCATGTGACCACAGGTTTTGTAGGTACGCCGTATTTGTGTCATGTATTGAGCCGCTATGGCTACACGAATGTTGCCTATAAGTTACTTAAACAGGAGAGTTATCCTTCGTGGTTGTATCCGGTAAAGCAGGGTGCGACGACAATTTGGGAGCGCTGGGATGGCATTAAACCCGATGGCAGCTTTCAGGATGCCAGTATGAATTCGTTTAATCATTACGCGTATGGGGCGATTGGTGATTGGTTATATCAGGTGGTGGCAGGGATTGAAATTGATCTTGATTTTCCTGGCTATAAGCGTGTCTTGATTCAACCACAGCCAGGTGGTGGACTTACTTATGCAAGTGCCAGTTTTGAGTCGATGGTCGGCCGTATCGATTCAAAATGGACACTTGAAAAAGACATTTTCGATCTGATAGTAACGTTACCAGCCAACACGGAGGGCGTGGTTCGTTTGCCAACTCAATCGATTTCCGATATCACCGAGCAAGGGCAGGCTTTAGACCAAGTGGATGGGGTTCGTGAGGCTCGGCAGGAAGGTGAGACTGTCATCCTCACCATAGGGTCTGGTCATTATCATTTTGCAACCAAAATGCGAAAAATGATTCACTGAGTTGTGATATGGCATTGATTACACATCACGGAGAAATTCTTCCATGAGACAAGGTCTAAATAACACAAATTTTTTAGGGAAAAGATGAAATATGGACAAGAATAAATCTCTTAGAAGTCAAGAATGGTTTGGAAAAATCGACACTTTAGGATTTACCCATCGTAGTTGGACAAAAAATCAAGGATACCCAGATCATCTGTTTGACGGCCGTCCCGTTATTGGCATCTGTAACACATGGAGCGATCTGACACCCTGCAACTCACACCTCCGAATTATTGCTGAGATGGTAAAGCGCGGCGTTTACGAGGCAGGCGGCTTCCCCCTCGAATTCCCAGTCATGTCATTGGGAGAGATATTGATGCGGCCGACAACAATGCTTTTTCGCAACCTGGCCAGTATGGATGTTGAAGAAACCATTCGCGCCAACCCACTGGACGGGGTGGTATTGTTAACAGGCTGCGACAAAACCACCCCGTCGACGCTGATGGGTGCTTGCAGCGTGGGGTTACCAACAATTGTCGTGCCTGGAGGACCAATGCTGAATGGCAAATATCGCGGCCGTGACATAGGATCAGGTACGGATCTTTGGAAATTTAGTGCTGACTACCGCGCAGGGGTCATTAGCAAGGAAGATTATCAAGAAGCGGAGTCATGTATGTCACGCAGTGATGGCCATTGTATGACGATGGGCACAGCGTCAACCATGGCTTGTATGGTAGAAGCATTGGGCATGACTCTACCCGGCGCAGCAGCTATTCCCGCTCCAGACTCGCGCAGACGCCGCCTTGCCCATCTATCCGGCAATCGTATTGTCGAAATGGTTCATGAGAATTTGCAGCCGGCAGCTATCTTAACTCGATCCGCCTTTGAGAACGCAATCAAGATCAATTCAGCCATCGGTGGCTCTACAAACTTTGTTATCCATCTCCTGGCAATTGCAGGGCGTATCGGTGTTGAGCTGACCATTGATGATTTCGACATCCTCGGCTCCGCAATGCCGCTCATTGTTAACTTAATGCCCTCAGGAGACAAGTTAATGGAAGACTTTTACTACGCAGGGGGCTTGCCTGCGGTCGTGCAAGAACTGAAAAGCGAACTGGACCTTGATGCACTTACAGTGACGGGTAAAACTATTGGAGAAAATACCACCGGAGCCCCTTGTTACGACCGGGAGACGATTGCAACAGTAAAAAAACCGTTTCAACAGAATGTTGGCCTAGCAGTTTTGTATGGAAATCTATGTGAAAATGGAGCTGTAATCAAACCTTCTGCCGCAACAGCAGCATTATTGCAACATCGTGGCCGCGCAGTTGTGTTTGAAGATATCGATGATCTCCATGCCCACATCGACGATCCTGATTTAGAAGTTGACGAATCAAATATACTCGTACTCAAAAACGTAGGGCCAAAAGGGTATCCGGGAATGCCCGAAGTGGGTAATTTTGAACTCCCTAAACGGCTGCTTGAATCTGGCATACGCGACATGATTCGAATTTCAGATGGTCGCATGAGCGGAACCGCCTTTGGTACTGTCGTTCTCCATGTCGCCCCTGAGGCGGCTGTTGGTGGTAACCTCGCCTTGGTAAAGAATGGTGACTACATCGAATTAGATGTCCCAAATCGACGTTTGCATTTAGATGTTTCTGATGCTGAGTTGACTCAACGCCGTAAAGCTTGGCAGCCACCAGAACCGCATATGAAACGAGGATATGTAAAGATGTACCTCGATCATGTACAACAAGCAAATCTTGGGGCAGATTTTGATTTCTTGACCGGAAATTCGGGCGCATTTGTCTCACCAGGAAATCATTGA
>JAGRDI010000013.1:0-2254 GCA_020432765.1 Anaerolineales bacterium
TTTACTCATGCAGCCAGCAACGTACAGCATGATTGGGAGCGACTTTTTTGAGTTCCGGTTCTTCTTGAGTGCAGATTTCTAAATTATTTTCGATGCGTGCTTGACAGCGGGGAGCGAATTTACAGCCGGGGGGCAGATCGACTAAATTAGGTACCGATCCGGGAATGGTAACGAGTTCTTTGTCGACTTGGCCCAATACCGGGGTTGAACCGATGAGTGCGTCTGTGTAAGGGTGTTTTGGATTGTTGAATAATTCATGGATGGGAGCTTCTTCAACGATACGCCCGGCATACATGACATTGACCCGGTCACACATTTCGGCGACGACACCTAAATCGTGAGTGATGAGAATGATGGCTGTATTCGTTTTTGTGCGTAAATTACGCATCAAATCAAGGATTTGTGCCTGGATGGTGACATCTAATGCGGTTGTGGGTTCGTCGGCGATCAGTAGTTCTGGAACACATGCCAATGCCATCGCGATCATCACGCGCTGTGCCATACCACCAGAAAGTTCATGCGGATAGGCGTTAACACGTGATTCTGGCTCGGGGATGCCAACCATACGCAGTAGTTCAACTGAGCGTTGGGCTGCTTCTTCTTGATTTACATTTTGATGCAATAATAAAACTTCGGAGATTTGGTGGCCGACACGAAAAACGGGATTGAGGCTGCTTTGGGGTTGTTGGAAGATCATAGATATGCGGTTGCCACGAATATCCATCATCCGTTTTTCGGGCAAGTCGAGTAAATTCTCATTGTCGAAGATAATTTCGCCGGCAACTATACGGCCAGGTGGGCTGATTAGCCGCATGATGGAGAGAGAGGTCACACTTTTGCCGCAGCCGGATTCGCCAACGATACCCAAAACTTCACCACGGTTCACGTAAATACTAACGTCATCAACAGCTTTGACACGTCCACCTTCGGTGAAAAACTGAGTTTTTAAATTTTTAACTTCTAGAATGGTATCCTTGTTATTGTCCACCTATTCTGCCTTTTCCTTTTTGATGCTTGTTTTCGTGGGTGGTTAAACTCTAACACAATTATCAGTTCATTACAATTCACCAGCGCGAACTTGGGCAATGAAGGGTTCAAAAGCGGCAACATCTATATTGTGTTGGCAATAATAAAAGTAATCTTGAGTGATTTTTGCTTGCTGTTCACGATTGAAATCGCGATAGCAAATGCCCGCAGCACAAGCGTTTTTTAGACCCGCGATGCCGCCATAGTTGTAACAATCTCGTTTGGTTTTGATCAACATATAAACAGCTTCACCTAAATAACGTGTGCCTACTTTTTCGTATTGGTAGACGTGGGTGAGCTCATGTACAACGATGGGTAGGTTGGCGCGGGTATGGCTACCTTGGTGGGTCTTTTTTCGCGGAAGATTAATACTGTGCCAGGTCGCAAAAGCCAAATTGCCATTAAGCTTAAAAACAAGGTCAAATAAGCCACCTTCGACGACACGAATATCGCCAAAGCGCATGGCATTCTCGCCCAGCACAGCGGCAATCATATGGATTTCTTTGGGTGTTAACGGCGTTGTATTGGTGACCAGGTGCATGAGGAATTCGCCTAACTCTGGACCGCCCAATAGGTCGAATAGTTGTGTGAGGAGTTGGTGCCACCAGTCAAAAAAACGTCCTGCTTTGTAACGTGACCAGGAGTGCAGGTTTTGCTTGCGTTGGGCATTAACAAGTTCAGGGGTGAAAAATACAATGGCGCGTAGCCCCCGCCATAAGGTAACTAATAAACGGCCGCTTCTAACCGGAAAATCACGGATTAAATTGATTGGCCACATCAAGAAGTCGCGTAGACGTTCAGCAAGCCAGTTGAAAACGGCCGTTATGGTCGCAAGCATCTTTGTCCTCAGAGGCGTTCGGTTTGACGAAAGACGGATGACAAAGGACGCAGTTTCCGTCTTCTGTCCTTTGTTATTCATCAATCTCACTTATGGTAACTATAGAGTTTAGTAGTCGAATGGGTTTTAGCCAAATAATTTTTGCAAGGCACTGATAATTTTACGGTCAGTAACGGCGAAGGCGTAGTGATCGAGGTCGGCAAACGTGACCCAGGCATGATCCGCGATGCCGATATGTTGTATGTCACCACTCTCATATACAGCCTGGTAGGCATGCAAGGTGATGCGGAAATGGGTGTAAGCGTGTTTGATACTTGTGAGATAACCTGCTTGTTGGACCTGGATGTTGATGGCTAGTTCTTCTTTGATTTCACGTTTTAAGGTTTGTGG
>JAGRDI010000013.1:2349-8193 GCA_020432765.1 Anaerolineales bacterium
GGTGCTGTAGCCGAGCGTTCTGCTGTTTGCCAGATAATGCCTGCGACAACATCATAATGGGGGGTGCGTTTGCGTAACGGCCGTACTGGGCGTTCATGTTGGGTGCCTCTTTGACGTGCCAGACATTGGTCAATGAGTGGACAAAGCAAGCATTTAGGATTGGCTGGTAAACAAATTGTCTGTCCTAATTCCATCAACGCCTGATTGTAATCACCGGGGCGCTGTTGTGGTACCAAATCTGCGGCTAGCTGCCACAACTGCTTTTTGGTTGCATTGATGGTCACATCAGCAGATAAATCGACAAGCCGGCTTAGAACGCGAATGACATTGCCATCTAAAACCGGTTCCGGTTGATTAAATGCGATAGATGCGATGGCGCCAGCCGTGTAACGACCGATGCCTTTCAGCCGTAATAATTCAGACACGGTAGTGGGGATATGGCCATCAAACTCAGCCATCACCATCTGTGCTGCCGCATGTAAATTGCGCCCGCGACTGTAGTAGCCGAGCCCTTCCCACAGTTTGAGCACATCAGCCAAAGGGGCGCTTGCCAATGTGCCTACATCAGGAAACCGTGACATCCAGCGTGTGTAATAAGGAATAACGGTTGTGATTTGAGTTTGTTGGAGCATGATTTCTGAAACCCAAATTGCATACGGATCGCGGGACTCACGCCAGGGCAGCTCAGCATGGTCGTGATCCCACCACCTTAGCAGCGGCTCAACAATCTCGATCGATTTAGGCATGGTCTATCGATTATTCCAGAATAACGCGTTGTGGCAATAAAAGACGGTTAATATCGATTATTTCGAGGGGGTATTTTGTATTGTTTATTGGCAAACGTGTACCAGTATCTGCGTTGTAAACTCCAAGAGTAACTTTGTATTCACCTGTTGGCAAATCTGCTATTGGGACGGTGACGATATCTTCCACTATTTCACCAGCTTGCCATAATACAGTTGGAAAAGTCCAGTTTTGGGGAACCGTGTCAATCTGGGCGGCGATATTGTCGGTTTCAGCATTAATGACATGCACAAAGATTTTTAGATTTTCGATAGGGCGCTCTTCGGCTAACCAAAATAAAGTTAACTGAATGTTTTCTTGATCATAATCAATGTTATATTCAAGCAATCTGAGTGAATTCCCGAATGTACCTCCAACACGCCTTGTGTTATTGGCAACAATGTCGCAATGTGGCGGGGTTAACTCTATATTGGTTAACGCCTTGCCAAATTCAGAGTCGAATAATTCTACAGTGACCAAATCTATTATTGGTTCAGGTGGCAGAGCAAGTGTATAGGCTTGTTTTGTCAATGTTCCTGCAGGCCACTGGGATGTAGGCCAAGCCTCATGGAGTGGTATTAGGTCTGATAGATAATCTTGACTGCTCGAGGAAGCGTGTAAGCGCAGCGAGTAATCTGTTGGGATAGTTGTAGAGGCTTCCCAGGTGATTGTGGCGGAAAGTTGTTGATTGTAGGGTGTGCAAAGCAGCATGGTTTCATCTGCGACGATACCTAAGGCTGGTGTTATTTGGTGTGCAACGGCCGTTTCGGGGCGTGTCGCATACACTGTATAATGTTCATCCGTATAAACCGCCTCCGCAGGCATGAACACTTCCCACAAACAATACGGCAAATCCTCTGCAGCACATTCGTTGGCGGCAATAACGTATTCAATACCTGCTAATTGGAGTTGTGCCATCAAAAAACCAGGGTCATTTAGTGTCGGCAGATCATCAAACCACTCATTTTCTTGCATGAATTGATACAGATTGTCAGGTTCACGCGAAACGTGACCTTGCAGAATCGGCCGTTCATGAATGGTTTGGGCAAACATTTCATCTTTGGAAAACCGAAAACGTGGCGGCACATTCAAAATAGCGAAATCCCCTTCTTTGGCGCCTATTTCCTTAAAGATGGTTTGATCAAAACTGACATCTTGCATGGGCACAGGATAGACAGTGTATTCGAATAAGATGAACAAACCCAACCCAACTGTGAGCAGACCTGACCAAATCCTTTTGTTCACATGCGATAGAACGACTTGCCATCCATAGGCGGCCAAAACCGAAACCGGTAGTGCCAAGAACATGATAAAACGCTCTGGTTCGCGCATTAAACGTGTGATCGGCGCCAACAGCTTGTAAAGTGTTGGTATGCCAGCATACATCTGCCCGTTTACACGCCACGTCATGCCTGAAGCCAACATCATTAGCACAATTGCCATAAGCAGCCAGACCCATGTTTTGCGCCAATTTTTGATCAAACCAATGCCGATTAACACAATTACACTAAAGCCAATATAGGCAGGATAACGCCGTCCCTTGGAGCGGTCTGGATAAAATTGTTCATCATAAAAATGGTTAACGATTGATTTGAATTGGGGATGGCGGCGCGGTGGCGTGATGTAAGCGAGCCAATCTGTGTTCATGATTTGCTCGTCGCCGGCATAAAAAATGTCGGCGGTGACATCTGATTTTAGTTGTTCACGTCCAAGCATGGTGACGGGTGGCAGCAGCAGCATAAATCCAACAAGGGCAGCGACAGCAAGCTTTGGTATGGTGTGGCGTTTGTGTTGCCACCATTGGGGTGATAAAGCGACGAGATAGACTATTCCCATGAAGAAAGCCGGAATGAGAATTTGCCAACGTGTGTAGCCTACCAGGGCCAGCGCAATTCCTGTGAATAGAACATCCCGCCAACGGCCGTTTCTGAGTGTACGCCCCAAAAAAAGGAAAAAAATTGGCATGAAATAGGTTGCAATTAAATTGGGATGGTCAAGTTGGGATAAACGATAAGGCCAAGCCATATAGATTAGCCCCGCTATAAAGGCCGCAAATCTATCGCCCAATAGATCCATTACCAGCCAATACAAGCTCAAGCCACATAAAACCAACGATAGCAAAATGACAAGATTATAAGCGACAATGCCATCTATAAATGGTTCTAGCAAAAGCCAGGGCAAAATGTTGAACCAGGCAAAATTATGTGTAACCAGGCTGACCCCGTAAGGATATGAAAGGTAAGGCGTAAAAAAAGGGTTTTGTCCTGTGGTTATTGCTTTTTGTATCCACCAATTGTTCCAATAATGCAACAAGGCATCTGTTGTGCGCCCAACCAAATGGGTATCGAGGTTATTGATGAGGGGATAAGTGATCAGAATGGCAACAGCGATATAGCTCCCCACCAAAAGAAATGGTGTCAACCAGTGTGACAAACGGGATTTCATAGATTGATTATACAGAGTTTCTACGCAGTGGGTACGTACTGCCTACGTTTACAAACCGGTTCTGCCTGGATGGGAACTGCTGGTTCTCATGCTGCGTTAAGCCAATACGAACAAGAATTAGCAGGAGCATTGACGATGATGAATTTACAGGTAAAACAAAATTTTTGGCATCGATTGGATATCGGGTGGGATGTTTTCAAAAATCAATATCAAGAATTTATTCAAGCAACCGAATCACCAGCAAGGCTGGCGCTTGCTTTTGCTGTGGGCACGCTAACTGCATTTTTGCCCTTAATCATCATTGACACGTTTTTGACTTTGTTTATTTTGGCTCGTTTTCGGCAGTTAAATAAGGTCGCAGTATTTGGTGCGCGGGCTGTATGGAACGATTTTGTGGTTGTGCCGTTGTATGTACCCGGCTTTAAGTTGGGACATTTTTTGTTAGAGCGAATTTTGGGAGCAACGGCCATTGCTCCCTCTTCCAAAATTGCACTTACATTAATACTGGGAAATGGTTTGCTTGCCCTAACTGCCGTTATGTTAAGCTTTGGCTTGGTTTACTTTGCTGCAAATCGATACCAATTGAACCGGTTTCAGAGTTCCTATCCAGCCAGAAATGATGTAGAGCTTACAGGAGTGGCTGGAGTTGCTCACGCACGCTTATAAAAATTGTTGTTGGCCACAGATTTTCACGGATAAGTAGAATAAACAGTGTCAATCCGTGAAAATCTGTGGTTATAAATGACTAAAAACCAGACGTTTTAAATCCCACAGCTATGTGGAAATCCGCTCGTCTCCGTATATGTCAACTTCCTGGAACTATTGCAAAATCAAACTCGCCAACCTCGTTGGTAAAGCCGCTGGCGAATCTGAAACTATCACAACCCGTCCACTCAACTCGGTAAAAGAAATTTGTTCCTGGATCTCCGACAGCTCCTAAGTCTGTATAGGGTGTCGATGTATTAGGGGCAAGAATGCTGAAACCTATGTATGGCGTTATGGAGCGGTGCACAGCGTAGTTACAGGCTGAAGTGGGTGGTAACCAGGTCAGTACAGCATCCTGTCCATTGGGATTAGCAATATCCAAGTGCGGTATATCAGCAAAGTTGGCCGTGACATTTACATTGGCCATGACGTTTGTATCCGTGCGGGGGTTATCAGTCGAGCTGTCACTCCAATTTACAAAGTGGTAGCCGGTATCGGGAACGGCCGTTACGGTTGTGCCATTTGTGCCGTAATCGACCACCTGCGAAGTAGTGCCAGTCAGAGAACCGTTTGGCCCTGCTGCGTAATCCAAAGTGAAGGTGTCGATGGCAAAGTTGGCCGTGACATTTACATTGGCCATGACGTTTGTATCCGTGCGGGGATTGTCAGTCGAGCTGTCACTCCAATCTACAAAGTGATAGCCGGCATCGGGTACGGCCGTTATTGGCGTGCCATCTTGGCCATAATTGATCACCTGGGAGGCATTTCCGGTCAGGTTTCCACCCGCTCCGGCTGTGTAATCCAAGGTGAAGTCAGGCAAGTTGTAAGTAACTGTCAGCTTGGGGTGATCGGCAATGGTGGCATATTCTCTTGTCCGTAACTGTTGGCCATCATCTTCATGTGTAGCAATCATCAGCCAACCGTTATTGACTAACGAGCTATCTACCCAATCCTGAATTGTTGAAGCAGGAACAGAAACAGTAATATATCCGGTGTATCCATCATTTCCGAGCCAATTGGCATCTACGGCAACCTCAGCATCAGCGCCATCTGCGTTAAAATGACCACCATTGGAAGTAAAGGATATGGTTGCTTCATCCCAGGATGCAAACATGCGATGCATGTTAAATCCTTGTCCTTCTGTATCAACATAGAATTGAAGATCAGCTGATTGAATTGTGGCGACTGTGGGGATTGATGACAGATCGAAAAGAAGCAAAGACCTTCTTTCATCACCTATATTTTTATCCTGTACCATCGTGGTCTCACTCCCACGTACGGTGCCTGGACTGACATCATAAATATAAGTGTCCCGCGTGCCAGTGTAACTATCTACACCGTCTTGGAAAGTTACGGTTGTTGCTGCCACGCCACTGACCGCCACATTCTCGGTTGTTGCTCCGCTGCTGACATGGGAAATATCCCCGCTGGATGATCCTAAGGTTGTTCGATTAAACCGAATGAAGATTGTTGTTGCCGTTACTGATCCACCTGATTGAGAAAGCGTCAGATCGGAATCGAAACCGCTTCCACTAGTCGTCGAAATTTCAAAATCAGCGGGGGCTGTAACTACTATATCCTCAGTTAGATTGCGGCCGGAGACTGTGTAGCTCTGTTCCGCTGAAGGCGTCCCTGGCTCACTAATGAATTGGGCTAGCGGGATATCGGTAATTGTAATCGTTGGATCAAAAGAAATGTCAAATGGCGCACCAAGCGTCCAGTACCAATTGCTATTTGTGATTGTGCCGTTTACAGCTGATCCGGCCGTATCACCTGCAGTCGTTCCTGTACCTTCGTTCAGACCCCAGCGTGCAACAAGATTCGTCTGCGGACTTGATAGCTCAGTGTTAATCGTATTACGAATGTCTGTTTGCGTGCGCGCAGTATCCCAAATGCGTGCCTCATCAATAA
>JAGRDI010000288.1 GCA_020432765.1 Anaerolineales bacterium
TTGGTAACAGGAACAATGACCTTGAGTGCGCCAGGCACAACTTCTAATGAAATTGGTGTACGCCCTGTGTATTCGCCATCTGTCCAAACCGGCTGATCTGGCTCAGTGTCGATGGAAATCTCTTTGCCCTGCTTGATGAAGCGGTTTGCTGTTTTCGTGTCCAGATGGACAACGCGCTCACCAGCAGAGATCAACGTCTTCAAACTTTTGTTATCCAACAGAAAGATTTCTAACAGCCCATCATCGGGCTTGGATATTTTACCGGTTACAGAGATGCCGGTGCCGGCTTTAGCGGCATTAACCACATAGACTTTGCTCGCCATAAAGTCGTTTGCTTCACCGTCAATGACGACGTGGTATTTGAATTCCTTCTGTTTTTTATCGCGGGCACGATGATAGGTATTGATGGCGTAGGCAAAGGTGCCGTACTTGTCTTTTTCTTCACGGCTGGTTTGCTCTTCTGGCTCAATACCTACGTACAGTCGCTGAACAAAATAAATATCATTCATTTTCACAACGTCGATGTTGCGAATTTGACCGCCACTGCATAACAGTTCAACGGCCGGTTTCAACTCTTTGGGGGTACCTAACTCAGTGGCAAAGCCATTGCCTGTGCCACCGGGAAGTACGCCCATAACGGCCGTTGTGCCCAATACTCCATTCGCAATTTCATGCTGCGTACCGTCACCGCCATATCCTGCTACCAGGTCGGCCCCGTTTTGCGCCGCTACCCGCGCCTGCTCGGTGGCGTCACCAAATTTCTTGGTAACACTGATAGACCACTCGACATCATCGTATTGATGAAATACATCATTGAGCACATTCAATATTGGTTCGTTTTTGCCCGAAGCAGGATTGACAACAACATGGATTTTTTTATATGGACAATCAGACATAAGATATTTCTCCCTTGAAAGTGGAGCGTGGGCAGCTTGCTCGTGTTCATTGACAGACTGGCAGTCTGCGCTCCATTTTCATTCATTAGAACTTCCGCGCACTCCTGGCAGCGGAACAGATGAACTGGATTCTTGTTCTTTTATTTCAGATTCAATAAGCTCTAACAGCCCCATTCTTGATTTTCCAACCCCTTCCCCATTCCTTCCCAGCGTCACAAAAAACTCACAACCTTCTGTCGGCGAAAAATCAACTTCTTGCAAAACAATAAAACCGAGACTAAATAAATCGTGCATAATCAGTCTAAAAGAATGCGGTACAAAACACCACGAATGCAACCCGAAATTTTTGTTTTCATGGATGACAAGTTCCATACCATCCATTGCACTTTCCAAGGAATGGACGAAAGTGTAATCTCCAGGCGTGTTTTTATTCCAGCCAATATAGCCTGCTTTCGATACCACGTTGAGAAAATATTCAACGGCCGTGCCAGGGGTGTTAATTGTAGCTTTTTGTAGATGACAATCGATAATTTTTGAAATCCCAGTGATGGGTCTGAAATGGTCAAAACAATACCTTTTATCCGGTACAACTAAAAACAGCACCCCATCATCTTTCAGAATGGTATCACAATTATTCAGAAAATCGATCAAATCGGCTGTATGCTCAATCACATGCGAGGCAATAATCCAATCATAGAACTTGGTTTTTCCAGTTAGTTCTGCATAACTTTCGCCATGCCAAACATAATCAACTTCTTCTATCTCTTCGAGATTTGTATGTTCATCTTTATATTTGGCGATTAACTGCTCGCGGCTCAAATAGTCGATAATTTCGACCTTGAAACCGGCTCTCTTAGGGGCGATAGGTTTTAGGCCAGGGCCAATTTCTATGCCAATCCCGTTTTTATCTAGATGTTGTAGCACTTTCGCTTTTCGATTCATGGCATCCTTGGATCATTTGCCGCTCAATTACTCTTTTACAATATTCTAACTCAACCTTTGTGTGGATAAAAAAAGCTCGATTGTCATAACAACCGAGCTCTTTTTATCATGTTAAGAAAAAGAATTTTAGATTAAGCCGGCCATTTCCTGCAGCATGCGCCAGTTAGCCAGACGATCATCCTGAGCGGCCAAAATTGTTTCTGACGGATTACCTTCGTGATCGAATTGTTTGACAAAGCGACCTTCGGAACGTGCAAACGTGATGAAATCTATCGTTTCACCGGTTTTGCGGATGGTGTACCAATCCTCTTTTTGTGCCGGATTACCTTGCAAGCTTAAGCGGCTGCGAATAGTTTCACCTTGGCGCGGATCATAAATAAACACCGGGAAGGCGCGTGATTCAACTGCCAGTTTGGCTTGATACCGGCTCATATCGTCACCTACACCATGTTCCGGCTGGCAAGTCGTGTAAACGTTTACCACAGCTGGACCATCGAAGCTGGCCGCTTCCAGGATGGATTTATAGAAATGGTTCGGAATCGCGGCAACGGTTTGGGCCACAAAAGTATTCGGATGCATCATGGCGATACGGCCGAGTTCCTTACGCGATTCTTTGCGGCCATGTTGGGCTTTGCCATATTGGCTCATCTTGGTGACTTGGCCGGTAAATGTCGCTGTGGAGGATTGTCCGCCCGTATTCGAATAAACCTGCGTATCCAGTACCAGCACCTTGATATTCAGATCTGTTGCCAGCAAACGACTGAGGCTTTGGAAGCCGATATCAAGCATTGCGCCATCGCCGCCCATCACCCACAACTGTTTGTCTTGCCAACCCATTTGATCCCAACGCAAACGAATACCAATGGCGTCAGCAGGGCCATTTTCAAAAAGGCTGTTTGTCCACGGCACAAGATAAGGGTTGAAAGGGTAAGTGCTGCCATAAACGGTATTACAGCCAGTTGAAGCCACAATACCCAAGTTTTCGCCGCCATACACATAGCCCAAGGCTGCCAGCCACATACGAATGGCTGTTGCTTCGCCGCAGCCTGCACAAGAACCCGCACCACCGACAAACAACATGCTTTGCTCAGAAAGCATCATGTCCATTGCTACACGCTCGTTGATGAACTTTTCGGGGGTTGGTGGCAGATCGCGGAAGAAGTTGATGCTTTTCTGATAGATCGGCACGGTCGTATCTTCTTTGGGGATCATCTTTAAGGCGTTGTAGCCTAAGTCAGCACATGCTTCGACGCATTCTGAGCAGCCTTTACATTTTGTAGGATCAATGAAGATGCCAAACTGACCGGCATCTTTCCCTCGTTTTTTAGGTGTTACATAAAATTTACCGGTTTCGGCAAATTGTTTACGCATGAATGCGGCTTCATTGGGATTTTCGATTTGTCCCAGTCTGGCATCGAGTACATCATCTTCGACGACTTTAGCCAAGATGGCCGTGTCGGGACATTCGACGACACAAGTCATGCAGCCGACACATTGATTGTGATCAAATTCGGGGATTTCTGGCGCGATGTAACTGAAATCGCGCAGTGCTCCAGTGCCAGCAGGAATGGTACTGCGTGCCAGGTTGAAATCTGCCTCTAAATTGTCTTCGTTGCCCTGGTTATATTCAAGCATGACATTTTCGAAGAAATCTTGTACATCAATAATATCTTTGCTGTAACCGTTTTGTTCGCCGTTACGATTGCGAGTGATTTTTGTGACATCTGTTAAGTTAGTTGTTACGCCCATTGTTTGTTCCTTTATAGTAGCTTATCAGCCAGTTGGCTGGTCAGCAAAGAGCTGAAGTGCTGACACGCTGAAATGCTAAATAAACAGTTTGACCTCTGCACGCGGATCCAAAATCGGATTGGTCGCATCGGAATCGAGTATGTCTGTGGGAATTTCGAATGCTTCATCGAAGCCGCGTTGAATGGCACGCATATTGGCTTGTACGACCGCTTCGCCGCGTTTACCAAAGTATTTGCGTACCGCCTCTTCGACACCGACCATGACTTCCTCAGGAGAGAGACCCGCTTCTGCATCGAAGGGCGTGGCTTTGAGGAAGATGCCTAATAATACAATACCTTGCATGCGTACTTCAAGGTCGGGGGTTGGAGCCTCTTCGCGTGCGATTTTGGCGGCATCGAGAGCGAGGATATGAATTTTTTGTTTACGAATTTCATCTTTTGCCCACGGAGGGACGTTAAACCAGACTTCTTCGGCAGTAGTTTTGGGGGTTTGAATAAAAAGCGTACCACCGGGTTGCAATCCTTTGAGCGGGTTCGCATACATGAAGGAGTTGGCATCATTTAGGGGCACAAAATCAACATAGTTCAATTCAGAATGGGTGCGAATGCGGTCATTGGCGACGGTGAGGTAATAGGTGGTCGGTAAGCCTTTCTTTTCAGAGCCATATTTGGGGTAGGCTTGTACTTTTTTGCCAAAGACATCGCCGACGATGGTGGCGATGATTTTGTTGGTGGTCACGGAGCCGAAGCCACCTACGGAATGGCCGCGCATGGAAAAACCACCAGCGGGGCGGATGTCGGGATCTTCTTTCACGTCGAGGGCGTAGGGATGTTTGATGCCGGTGACGAAGTAGGAACGGCCGTTACCCTCTAGCATATTTCGTGTGATCGCAATAATATCGCCAGGACGCACATCACGAGAGCCAAGACCGGCTGAGCCTGTGTAAATCTTGGGTATGCGCTCGATGTAAGGATATCCTTCTAGATTGATCATCGCATCGGCAAACGCGGCTTTGATTTCACGTGCCAATGGGTTGGATTGGGCCAGGGGATTGTCCATACGTTCAACAATGCTAAAGCCATGTACGTTTTTCAAGGCATCTACAATCTCGGGGCCAGGGAAAGGGCGGAAACAGGTGACATGGATGGCACCGACTTTAATACCGAGGTTTTCGCGAATCCAATCAATGGAAGCTTCGGCCGTTTCGATAAGAGTGCCCATGCCTACAATTGCATATTCCGCATCTTCCATACGATACGATTCGACGAGATCATATTTGCGGCCAGTAAGTGCTTCGTAATCGCTGAAAGCCTGGCGCAGGGCGGGTGCTATCTCTTCATAATAGGCGCGTTGGGCAATTTTGCCTTTCATGTAGCTGTCTTGATTTTGGACAACACCGGTCATCATCGGATTGTAGGGATCAAACATATTGACAAGGGCTTCGTTGGGCGGCAGGATGAACTTTTTCATCAGTTCTAATTCAGGCAGGTTGACATTTTCGACTGTGTGCGTCGTGAGGAAGCCATCTTGCACATTAAAAAAGGGCGTTTTGGTTTCTTCAGCTACACGGCGTGAAATCAGGGCCAGGTCGGCTGCGCCTTGGGCGTTGCGCGTGAATAACATGCCCCAGCCGACATCTTCGACACCCATGATGTCGTCGTGCCCGGCATGGACATTGAGGCTCTGGCTGGTGAGTGCACGTGCACCTATGTGGAAAACGACGGGCAAACGTTTGCCACTGATGGTGTAGAGCACTTCTTTCATCAAAATCAAGCCTTGGCCGGAGGTGAAATTGGTGACGCGGCCACCAGCAAGGGCGAAGCCTTCACATACGGTTGCCGAGCTATGTTCACTTTCTGGTTCAAAGAATTGCAGTTCATCACCCCACAGGTTGGGACGGCCGTTGACGACCGACGTGTTAAATCCATGCGCCATCGCTGTGGAAGACGTGATGGGATAGGCTCCAGCACCTTGCGCGATGTGCGATTCGACCCACACCACAGCGCCCGAGCCATCTGAGGTTGTCGGGATGCCCGGATATGGGGCTTCCGCATTACCGTTTACGCTCATAAAACTTTTCTCCTAATTGTGTGTATTTGTTGCAATGTAATGATGACAACGTTTCCTTGTATTTTTGCTTTCTTATCGGTAGACGAGTTGATTCAGACCACAAAGAAGGCGCAGAAATTGGTAATAATCTGCTATTATCGATAGCGGGCTTTTGAAAGTAAACTGTAGATTGCCGAAATAATTGAATTTCACGACCTTGCACAGCTTACTAAACACCATAAGGGTGATCAAGTTGTGGGAAAGCGATAAAAAATTGGTGGTTCAGTGTTACATTTAGTTTATCAAAAGTGAGCTGATATGGCGAGAAATCCAGGCGAGGAAACCTGGCGATACCCCAGCAGATAAATTTGCGGGCATTAATTAGAAGGTTGGCCTACGCCGACTGGGTATGGATCGATGCGAATTAGTTGGTTTGGATGGATGCACCGCCTGTGTCTACATCCAAAATCCATGTACGGCTGTTTAGACCCGCTTGTTTGAATACGGCCGTTACAGCTGCACCAATTTCTGTATGGCTATCTGGCGCAAAGGCGATCAAACTTGGGCCTGCTCCGCTGATGGCGACGGCCGCTGCTCCGGCATTTTTGGCAGCTTCGAAAGCCTCAGCCATGCCAGGAATTAATGGGATACGGTATGGTTGGTGAAGGCGATCTTGCATGGCGATGTGTAATTGGGGGTAATCGGCCGTTTCTAAGGCGCGAATTAATAAACCCAACCGGCTGCTGTTAAAGATCGCATCTTGCAAAGAAACTTGACGGGGTAGAGCTGCCCGTGCTGCTGAAGTGAGTAAATGAAAATCGGGCAAAATGACGACCATCCGTAATGGTGGTACTGGAATTCGCTCGACGATGAGCCCTTCTTCGGCTTGAACGCCCAAAATCAAGCCGCCATATACAGCAGGGGCGACGTTGTCAGGGTGGCCTTCGAGATCGGTTGCCATCTGCAAAATTTGGGAATTGTCAAAAGGAGAGTCTAGTAAAGCATTCGCGCCAAACATACCAGCCAGTACCGCACTGGAACTACTGCCTAAACCGCTGCCGATGGGGATGGCGTTTTTTTGGTGAATTTGCAAACTAGACGGCCGTTGGCCGATTTTGTCGAAGATGATTTCGGCTGATTTTAAGACGAGATTTGTGCAATCTGTAGGGATTTTGTGTGCATCTTCGCCCTCAGCCATGATGGTAATGCCAGGGATTGCCGAAGTGCTAAATGTAACGGTTTGGTAGAGGCTCAAGGCCATACCCAGGCAATCAAATCCTGGGCCGAGATTGGCTGTTGTGGCTGGAATGGTGACCGTGACTTGTTTCATGTTATCTAAAATTTCCCTAATAATTTGAGGTTTGAGTACTCAACATATCAATTCTAACGTAAAACGTGAAAATGGAGAATGTATGCTACCAATGTCGGATTGTTCAACATAATCCCTCCCATCAATTGTGGTATCATTACTGACATGTCTAAACAAAACGAAGGAAAGGTTGCAGTGCATGAACTTATTGTTCAGGAACGGTCATTTAAAATCATTTCAAATGAATTTAAGATACTCAATTCGACTTTTATCAACAAAATGCCGGTTAACTATTTTCGGTTCATAGCGGAAACAAACAACTTGCAAGACATGAGCCAAGATGATAAACATAATGCAGCCATAGCGTTAAGAATGGGATATTTTCACGGACTTGAAACGCTTTTTTCCGTATTGTTTGCAGCACTTCAAGCGCCAAAGGCGGTAATTGGTTGGCTTGACTTATACAAAAATCAAGATATTAAAGAGATCATAAATAAAATTAGGACTGGCGAAAGGATAACTACGTGTTTCCCTTTTGCCCCCCCCTCATGGAAAAAATCCTCGGATTTAATCCATTTCGGCTTACATTTGGATGATGAAAAATTGAATTATGAGATTAAAGAATTATTCGCCAATACTTGGGCTTTGTTTGCGGATGATTTTATAGCTGGTGAATATAACAAAATTAAGCATGGTTTTCGAATAATCCCAGGCGGTCGGAACATAAAGCTTGGGGATAAAGAATTCATTGGGGGCGAATTTGGTACGAGTTGGTTCTCTCTGACACGAATTAATCGAACAGACAACTATTTCCTAGGACAAGCGGTTCATAATTGGAATCCCGATTATCTCACAAGGGCACTAAAATTAATTTCATTATCACTACAAAATATCAAAGCATTCCTCTTACACGTTAACAATATAGATAAACCTAAAATTTACCAATTTCCCCTTAACCCAAGTTTGTTTTACGAAGAATTGATAGATATGAGACCTGAATTGGTTCGGGCAAATCTCAGTTTGGGTTATAAAAATCTAAAATGAGATTCAAGGAAATCCCTTTGCCAAATGAGAAACGGATTGCGATTCGAGTAACGGCCGAAGCTGAGCGTGCACTGCGTAATGGACATCCCTGGTTGTTTGAGAGTGGGATTACTTCTGAGAGCTTCAACGGCCGTTCCGGTGACCTCGCCGTGATTTTTGACCGCAAAAAACGATTTTTGGCGGTTGGTCTCTTTGATCCACACAGTCCGATTCGGGTGCGTGTGCTGCAAGCGGGGCGGTCTGCGACGATTGATGCGAATTGGCTGCGCGGAAAGATTGAAACGGCCGCTGCGCTGCGTGATCCTATCAAACAAAGCCAAACCAATGGTTATCGTCTGATTCATGGCGAAAACGATGGACTGCCCGGTTTAGTGGTGGATCGTTATGCCGATACGTTAGTTGTTAAGTTATATACGACAGCGTGGATACCGCATTTGCGTGCTGTCGTGGCAGGGTTGACGGCCGTTTGTCAACCCAACAATATCGTTTTGCGATTAAGCCGGCATGTCGAAAAACTGCCCCAGCAGCTTTTTGGCTTAAGAGCAGGGCAAAGTTTATGGGGGGAAGCGGTCAATGTGCCGGTTTGTTTCCATGAAAATGGTTTGTTATTTGAGGCGGATGTGGTCAATGGGCAAAAGACAGGTTTTTTTCTCGATCAACGCGACAATCGTGCACGGGTTGAAAAGTTAGCAGCCGGTAAAACCATCTTAAATGTGTTTGCTTACACAGGTGGCTTTTCACTGTATGCGGCGCGGGGTGGGGCAACGGCCGTAACCAGTTTGGACATTAGCCGACCGGCTTTGGATGTTGCTGACCATCATTTTATGCTCAATCAAGATCAGCCCAATGTGGCTGCGGCACGCCATGAAATCATGCTGGGGGATGCTTTTGAACTACTGCCACAACTGCAAGCGGAGGGAAAGCTGTTTGACCTGCTGATATTGGACCCGCCGGCATTTGCGAAAAGACAATCTGAGGTTGAGCGTGCTTTGGGAGCCTACGGCCGTTTACTGCGCCATGGATTGGGGGTGTTGCGACCAGGTGGTATATTGGTGGCGGCATCTTGTTCAAGCCGGGTGAGTGCGGATGAATTTTTTGCGTTGATGAATAAAGAGGCGCTGAGAGAGAAACGGCCGTTGCGTGAAATCGAACGCAGCAGCCATGCGCTGGATCATCCGATTGGTTTCCCTGAAGGAGCTTATCTTAAATGTCTTTTTGCTGCGGCGCAATAATTAAAAAATTGGATATGGATAAAAAGAAACGCGGATTGGAGCAAAATCCATAGCCGCGTTTTTTCTATCTGTGTCAAGTAGAAATACGATTATGGTGTGTCGGGTGCAAGAGTGGGAGTAGGCATGACGGCCGTTTCTATCACACGGGTTTCATCGACTAATGCTTTGCCTTTTTCAAAATCAACGACTTCATTAAAGGCCACAATTGCTACCTCCAACATCGCCAATTCTGGTTCGCGAGTGGTCAGGCGCTGCAATGCCAAGTTTGGTTTGGTGATCAAACGAATGAAAGCATTATCTTGGTGTGCGGCTGAGAAGCGTAAATATTCATAAGCGATGCCGGCTACGACTGGCAGCAGTACCAAACGTGAAAGAATGCGCACGAATAACCCCATAGGGGGTAAAAAGCTGTATAGGATAATTGAAATCACGACAACCGTTAGCAAAAAGGCTGTGCCGCAGCGTGGATGTTCCAAAGGGAAACGTGCCACAGATTCAGGGGTTAACTCCACACCGGCTTCATAGGCATTGATGGTTTTATGCTCTGCACCGTGATAACCGTAAAGCCGTTTGACATCAGCCATAAATCCGATAATCCAGATATAGCCAATTAGAAAAGCAAGCCGAATCATGCCCTCAATGAAATGTCCCCAGAAAGGTACATCGGTTATACCCAACCAGCCCTCAATCAAGCTGGCCAGAAAAGTGGGTACAACAAAAAAGATGAGCACCATCATGCTTAGGGATAGGGCAATGATTGTCCATTGCACGGGGCCTTCAAATACTTTTTCAGGCTCTTTACCTTCGTCTCCACCTTCTTTTTCTTCTTCGATGGCAACTTCGGCCGAAAACATGAGTGCTTTAATGCCGAGGCCGAGAGCATCCCAGAGCAGCGTCAAGCCGCGTAAAAAGGGGGTTTTGGCCAGCTTGCCGCCATAAATGCGTGTGTCGAGTGGTTCTGTATGTACAACAATGCCGCCTTCTGGATTGCGTACAGCCACGGAGAGCGCTTTGGAGCCGCGCATCATTACGCCTTCAATAACTGCTTGGCCACCATAATTTAGGGTTATAGATTGTGGCTCACCTGCAGAGCCTGTGGGTGTTTGTTGTTTGGTCATAAACGGATTGTACTGAGGGGTGGTTGGTGCGTCAAGGCTGGTGTATTAAATCACATGAGTTTCTGGGTTTGGCTTGTACCTGATTTGGTTCGGGTGTATAATTTTGCGACTTTAGAGGCCGAAACGCCGTTGTGGGGCGGTGGCGAAATGGCAGACGCAGCGGACTTAAAATCCGCCGGGATAACTCCCGTGTGGGTTCGACTCCCACCCGCCCTACTAAAAAGTTAGCCCGTTCGCGGGCTTTTTTTATACCTTGAAAAGCTTTGTTAACTTCGGTGTCATTGCGAACGAAGTGAGAAATCCCGGCAGCCTTGGGTGATGGAGAATTTTGACCAACGAGGACTGAGCCTGTTGAAGTCCAGGCTTCGACAAGCTCAACCCTCGTTGGAAAGTTGAAATTTTCATTTAACAAAGTAGTAGCTTCGTGTGCCTAATTAAAATGTTATCCAAACAAGTAAC
>JAGRDI010000289.1:0-2320 GCA_020432765.1 Anaerolineales bacterium
ACTGCAAGCGATAAATGGTATAGAACACGGTTTTTCAATAGTCGGGAAAAATAAGCAAAAGTACCCCTTTTTGGTAATATGGAGTTTCTAACCAAACCACAGACCAAAAGAGGTACTAATGCAGCATATCATATTAGAGAGCAAAGATACAACAAATGGGATTGTTTTCAATCTAGTAGATTTAGCAGCCAAGATGAATCAGCTAAGCGATACACGTGACAACCGTGGCAAAATATATTCACTAGGCATGATATTAAGCATGGTCATCATGGCAAAACTTGCGGGAGAAGATAAACCTTCGGCCATTGCACAATGGATTCGGCTACGTGGCGACGCATTTATAAACATATTCGAGTGCAAGCATAAACGCATGCCATGTCTCAACACAATCCGCATCATTCTACAAGATGTGGTTCCAATCGAGGAGTTGGAGACATTATTTCGGCGCTATTTACACGAGACTTATGGTGGACAAGAAAGTCAGCTAATCGCGATTGATGGCAAAACAATGCGTGGCACGATTCCAAAGGGAGATACACAAGGTGTGCATCTCTTGGCGGCCTACATACCAGCGGAAGGCGTTGTATTGAAACAAGTCATGGTAGATACCAAAGAAAATGAAATTAGTGCAGCCCCTGAGTTGCTCAAAGACATCAACTTAAAGAACAAAGTCATCTGTGCCGATGCGATGCAGACACAACGTAAACTCTCGGTTGACGTGTTAGCCAAAGGGGGTGATTACATCTGGTTTCTCAAGAATAATCAGGCCACGCTTAAGGAGGATGTGGAACAGTTTTTCAAACCTGCACGAATTCGTGCAGGTTGGCATCCCCCTGAATTACCACAAACAAAGGCAGAATCAACAAATAACGGACATGGACGTCTTGAAAAACGCACATTAACCCTCATGGTAGATGACGAACAGTTTCTTGATTGGCCAGGTGTACATCAAGTTTTTAGATTGGAACGGGCTGTTACACACCAACGTACTGGTCACAAATCAGTCGAATTTGCCTATGGCATCACGAGTTGTGCCCCTGAGAAGGCTACTGCGCAACAGCTACTGCAATGGACGCGGCATTACTGGGGCATAGAAAATGGTTTGCATTATCGACGGGATGTCACTTTGCGTGAAGATGCAACCCGCATTGCTGAACCAGCTTTGGCGAAAACGATGGCAACTATTAACAATTTCGTCGTTGGGTTGACGCGAAAACTGGGCTATGTAAATCTCGCAGCAGCGCGGCGTATATTTGATGCCAAGATTGCTAGACAGCTTCCTTTAATCCCTGACTACTGAAAAACCGTGTGGTATAGAAGTAAATACCAGGTAAAGCCGCTAATCCTAATAAAGAACCACCTGCTACATAATTTGGCAGGAAGATTCCCGATGCACGTATCATCAATACAAGAAATATAGGAAGAAATATAATACTTAATCCGAGGACTATTGGAAAAGTGACAGTTCGCTGATCTGGGTTACGAATGATCCCAACAAATAACACGATTAGACTCATTAATATGGCGAAAAGTAAACCGATTTGCCCTGTATTCATTGGAATCCACTGCAACCACTCAGCTACAGTGCAAATAACTGCCATTATATACAGCAGCCTTAGAAAATAAGCAGGAAAAGCTTTTCGCTCGTAGGGGAACACCCAATGCAGATGGAAGTAAATGGGTACACAAAGCCAAAGAATGAATGTTTGTACAAAAATGCTGCCCATTAAGTGCCATTGACCTAAAAGCCCGGTAGCCAACCAGATCGCCGTTAAGAAGTTGAATAATAATAATAGATACCAGCGCGTATTTTTGGGGCGGACAAGAAAAATGATGGATAATCCAGCCACCCAAAAAATGATCGGCAGCCACCAGAAGTTATTGATACGCTCGATAATTTCTGTAGCTGAAGGTTTCTGATATAACCAGGAAATTTCAAAACGCTCCCCATCCCGTTCTAAAATAATGGGAATAGTTGTCCCGACTGGAAGTTTTTCAAAAAGTATTCGGTTTGATTGTTGAGCATAAGTTTCGCGGAGAGTGTCTCCAACCTGGATAATCTTATCGCCTACTTGAAGTAAATTTTCATTGGGTGGAGTGACATAAACCAGGTCGACATTGCCGGTGTAGGTATTGAAAGTAAAACCAACATATGGGGCATAAAAGAAATATATGCCTATATATAACACCAGGAACCCAAGAGTTAACCAGGGTAAAACTTTTTCTATAAGCCATAAAAACCAGTTGTGTTGTGAATCAGGCATATTTAACCAAGCCGTTGCCGAATAGAGTTTGGGACACTGGCGTTTTTTATTTTACC
>JAGRDI010000289.1:2523-15842 GCA_020432765.1 Anaerolineales bacterium
TGGATTTAATTGAGGGAAAGTAAGGAGTAATAATGCCCATTTCACGGGCTTTGTTAACTGCGGCCAATCGATTGGTTACACCTAGCCTTCGGTAACTATCACCCAATGTATTGCGCACGGTTGAAGATGCTATCTTTAATCTGAGGGCCACATCAGCTAAAGTTCGATTTGGATCGGCGGCGAGCAGCGACAATATTTCTCTTTGTCGAGGGGTTAGTTGTGTGGCTGTGTTTTTTAAGTTTTCCTGAACGATAGAACTGAAAACTGTTTGCCCAGAATAGATAGTCCTGATTACAGAATCAATGTTTTGTATTGAATCCAAATCATCTTTTAGGATGTAACCATTTATGCCAGTATCTGTAACGGCTTTAATGAGAGAATATTCCGAAAATGCCGAAACAACCAAAATAGCTAAATCAGGGTACATTTGGTGTAGTTTGGGGATTTCATGGAAAATTGGATATGGAGCATCTTCAGATTCATTATTCGGAACGTAGATATCTAGAATTAGAACGTCAGTGTTGTGTTGTGTTAGGATAGTTTGTAATTCATCTGCATAAGTCGCGACGGATACTATTTCGATATCATCTATTGGATCGAGTTGATAGCGGTAGCCGTTAATAATGCCCATATGGTCATCAAGAATAGAAACGCGAATATGTTGAGTCATTTGTAAACCTCTTAAGCCTGCTAACCCCTTGAACAAGTTTGTAATCAGATTATCAGATTTGATCGGCTAACACCAATCTTTGGCAAACGTTTAGTACAAATGTCTATATTAATTGAATGTGCCACCATATACAATGTGTTTGTTGTTATGGAATCCTAGGCTTTTTATAGGTTGGGTTGTTATCAGTCATTTTGCTAGATGAAGGGTAGGGGGAAGCGTGTATCTTGGGCTGATTGGCCTAAAGTGGTTTTCAGTCCAGGGTGCATTTTAGTTGGTTTCTCTTGTGTAAGTTGTCTATGGTTCGTGTAAATCCAGTCATTTGACGCAATGCGTCATTTTTGGTATAATCTAGTCACTTGATACCAATGTGAAAGAATTGTGCTTATTGGACCTCCTCTGGGGTTGGTTGGGCGTGATTTACCAGTAGTACATTCTAATCACTTTGGCCTCCTTTGTGTGTAGGTCGCGTTGTGCTATACAGCGCGACCTTTTTTTGTGTTTCAGTTAAAATGGGAGTGTGATTAAAAGGAAGGCTGTAAACATAACGGTTCGTATTTGGATATGGGTTTTATTTGGGGCTGCTGGACTCTTGTTTTTGATTGGAATTGGTTTGGAAATGGCACGCCCTACGGCCGTTTCTACCCCACCACCTCCACCTTCATTACCCACAACGGCCGTATCCCAAGTTCTCCTCGATTCAACTGAAACAGTTCCGGTTCCAACCTTATTACCGACTCGAATTAGCGTGTCGCCAGTGGTTGTAACACCCGTCCCCGCCAGTACGCCAATCCCACCGCTTACACCCACACCAACACCGATGCCATTACCCGTTCTTGAGAACCCAATAGACGAAAAATTCGCTGCCACTGCGCAAGAATGGTTTGCTGACTTCTTGCGTTTAGATGCTGAAAACAGCGGTGTGCAGCAATATCAGGCCAACAACTTCGTCCATCCCATCGCCCTTGAAATTGATGCAGACATGGCCTATCTGCTGGACGCTGGTCGTGTGTTGGCAATAAATCTTGAAACGGCCGTGCCGCCACAGGTTTTGCTGGCACCAGATGATTTAGTCGAGAATGTGCGTGTTTTGGAGCCAGTCGACTTGGCGTTGATGAGCGATTTTTTGCTGGTTTTAGATCGAGCTGGGGATGTATATTTGTATGATTTAGCCGCACAAACCTGGACGCTTGACCGGTATGATCGACCCGTTGAAGCTTCGTCGGGTCATTATTTTGTGGCTATCGATGCACCCAATAATTACGCAGCAGATGATCCGGCGGCTTATGTGCGTTCTTTGTTGGAAATTAATTATCAATTTGTGTCCCAATACGGCAATGAAGCGGCGCCTTTGTGGAATTTGCCTGAAGCGCGTGGAGTTGATGTGAGTGCATTGGGCGACAAAATTTTTGTTTTGCAGCGTGAGATGCATGATGCCATGGGTGCGGTTTATTTGTATCAAGACACACGTCATATCAAAACATTCCAAACCCGTTTCCCGATTGAGAATCCGCTGCAACTGGTGGCGACAGAAACGGCCGTTTTTGTGCTTGATCAGGAGGGGCGAAGATTACTGGCTTTCGATCCGCTAAGCGGTGGCTTGCTACAAATTTACCAATTAGTACAAGAGGATCCGATTTCTGTTTTTTGGGCAGACAATTCGGGGCAGCGTTTGATTTTTGCCGGTCGTGATAAACTGTATTTATGGCAACAGCCAGAGCATTTGGCAGCGATTCCTGGTGGTGATTTGTTAAGCGGTGTGCAGCCACATGATCCAACCTTGTTGGCGGGTTTGACGGAATATGGTGTGCCTATTGGCGGATCGAACATCACGTTTCGTGATTTTCAACTACCCGGTGCACCACGTCACTACCGGTTAGGCGTGCATAATGGGATTGATTTTTATTGGCAGCCAGGCACCGATATTATTGCAGCGGCCGATGGTGTGATTGTGCGTGCAGATGTTGATTATATACCACCTACGGCTGCCCAATTGGCGGCGTGGTGGAACGAATCCCAGGCGTTGGGCTATACTTCAGACGAGACTCTCGATCGATATTTGGGTCGCCAAGTCTGGATTGAGCATGCAAATGGAGTGGTCTCTCGTCACGCCCATTTGCGTATGATTGAACCGGGGATTGTGGTCGGAACGGCCGTAACCCGTGGCCAAAAAATTGGCGAAGTAGGTAACTCAGGTTCACCGGCCTCGCTCGAAAGTGAAACGTCCGATGCCCATTTGCATTTTGAATTGTGGCTTGACGAAAATGCTTATCTAGGTCAATTCTTGCGCCCGATTGAAACTCGCATGTGGATTGAAAGGATTCTTTCTAATTGACTATTGTCAGGGAACGTTTTGCCGCGAATTTCACCAATTTCACCCATATGACATCCCTTTTTTGTGTGATTGTGTCGTATGGAGTGATAAAGGAAAACTACAAAGGTTGTGATGAAAATTGTCGCTAGAATTTTGGGACTGCTGGCTTTTTGGGGCGGGGCGCTTACCGTGCTTCGGCCGCGTACCGGCTGGTTCTCAATGTTAATGTGGATGCCGAAGTTATTGGCGGGGGCGTTGGCACCTTTTTTCGTGGTGATTGGCAGTGTTGCTGTGCTCGTGAGTTCTTGGCATAGGGATTGGTGGGGGCTCCTGCCTGGTTTCTTGGGGATGTTGACTGCTGGGAATTACGTTCGCCGTGTGGTTGCGCCGCACGATGGCTTTGCAAGTGCTTTTGGGTCAGATTGGGAGTCCCGCATTTCGCCTGAGCTAAAGCCGCGATTATTGGCGCAGCGTTGGACTCCTTTTTTGTGTGAAAAGACGGCCGTTTCTTGTCAAGAAGATATCATTTATGGATACAACGCACAATCTGGTACACCTTTGTTGGCCGATATATGGCAGCCGGCTCCAGAAATAGCACCTACTGGGTTAGCGGTGGTTTATGTGCATGGTGGTGCATGGCGTTATGGTACCAAAAATATGCGCACGGCTACATTTTTTAAACATTTAGCAAGGCAAGGTCATGTTGTGATGGATGTTGCCTACACGCTGGCACCACTAGCCGCTATTCCCCAGATGGTGGTTGAGATTAAATGTGCGATAAGTTGGCTCAAGATGAATACGGCCGTTTATGGCATAAACCCAGAGCGTATTGTGTTGATGGGTGGTTCGGCCGGTGGGCATCTTGCCTTGTTAACGGCTTATTCAATGGGTGAAAGCTGCCTGCAGGCACCTGCCACTTGCGGAGATAGTTCTGTGTGTGCTGTGGTGTCGTTTTATGGCCCGCCAGATTTCCGTGCGTTACAAGATGCAGTTGGCCGGGGATACGGCCGTGTTGCTTATTCGCGTTTGACCAAAAGATTGTTACATTATTTTGACAGCCGTTTTAAAGTATTGAGCGGGATAGAAGTTGATACCGAAATTGAAGACCCGCTGCGTTTGTTGGCTGATGTCGTCGGGGGATTACCCGCTGAAGTTCCCGAAGCATACCGTTTGACTTCACCGATCACATATGTTGGGCCGCATTGCCCACCAACGCTGCTGATTCAAAATACACATGATTTTTCAGGGATGATGCCGGAAGTGATGGGATTGGCACAGGCGTTACGTGTGGCAGACGTACCGGTTGTCTATGTCGAACTGCCCAATACAGAACATGCTTTTGATCTCGTCTGGCCGCAAATTTCGCCGGCAGCGCAGTCGGCATTTTATGATGTGGATCGCTTTTTAGCGTTGATGGTAAATTAAATAGAAGTGGCCGGCAATTCAGCTTTTTACGGTTGAGTGCTGTACTGCTGATTAGCTGATCGCTGATTTCTAATCTTCGAAGCGTGAATCGTCGAGTTGTTTGCGTAAATCATCTTCGGGACTGGTGGCAGCAACGGCCGTATTGTCTTCGGTGCCATGCAAAGTTTCCAAAGCGGCATCAATTTCAGTTTGGGAGGCACGTCCGACCATACTCCATTTGTGGCAATGGGGACAGCGGTCATATTTGGTTGTGCCAAAGTTAGGAGCAAAGAGATGACGTGCGAATGGTTTGCTGCACTTGGGGCAGACGGCCGTTCCGTGAGCGCCACTAACTGCTTTTTGTTGTTCCGATTTACCGCGTGTGCTAATAATGTAGACGATAAGCCAACCGGCTGCAATTACGGCAAAGATACCGCCTATTAGCCAGATAGTTGCCTGGCGTGCGATAGTTGGTGGTAAAAAATTACGGGTGATGCTGTTAGATACCAAAGTTTGCCCATCTGCTGTGTATCCGATTGCTTGCATAGTGTGAGAGCCGTCGGGAAAGTCTTCAGTGTTGAATTGATAGCGATAGGGGGTTGCTGTACTCTCGGCAATTACGGCATCGTCCATCAGGTATTCGACACGCACGACATTATCGGGGGCGGTGACGCGATAGGAGAATCGACCTTCGACGTTGCTGCCCATTGCAAAACCCCAATCACGAGTTAGTCGCAGTTCAACGGCCGTTTCTGCTTGTGCAAAGACGCCAAACGCAGAGAGCGCTGTCAGAATAAGAACAAAAAAGGCAGCTCTGCGTTTCATGATTCTTCTGTTTTTGGTGAGGGTTGTGAGTTGTTTGCGTGCGCGTGCATCCAATCAAGCAATTCATCCGTACGATTACGCCGTGCTAAAAATAACAACAAATTACGCACTTTCTGTTTTTTGCTTGCCAGTCCCAAATCTTCCCAATCGATATTTAAGTCAGCGGCAATCTGCTGCAATGCTTCCACATCATAATGCGCCAAAAGATATTGACGTAAGACGGTGGGCGGTGAATCTGCGCTCAGTTTTTCCAGGCGGGGCAAATGGTCAGCAGGCAGCGGTGTTAAGATGCGTTCTACGGCCAGGGCCAAAACGGCCGTTTGCCCACGCGCTTCGGCCACATCCATTATGTTGACGATTAATCCCTGCATGGTTTGGTCTAAGGTGATCACATCGTTTTCGTGGATGTCCAGGTCAAACATGAGATCAAGCACATCTTCATAACCGAAACGGTCGCGGATTTGTTCGTAAATCATTTGACGGTCAAAGGTGCTGTCGCCGCCGCTGAAGCTTGGCTGTTTGTTGCTTTGTGGTGGTGGGATAGTCGCAGGTGGGGCTGTTTGGGTTGGGGAGATATACGGCCGTAGCACGGCCCACAACCACAGTGCACCACCACCAAACAAAGCGCCAATAATCACAAAATAGAAAAAGCCTAATTGCGCTTGCAGTTCAGTATGATCAAATGTATTCAAGAGTGTGTCGAGCAGAACGGCCGTTGAGACCGTCAGCAGTCCTACACCCCACGCCACAGACGGCCGCCGTATGAACATAATTAGAAAAACAACGACAATCAACAGCTTGATGATGAGTAACAGTGACATAAATTGTTCCTGTTAGTTTACATTCAGCAAATCAATTCCGATCAGAAATGAGGGGCATAGCCAAGATATGCTGAGATTTATGTTTTCAGGATTTTAGCATTGCCGCCCATAGGTGCAAATGTGTATGAGAGTTTAAAAGGAATTTGGCACAATGTATGGTATTATTATTCACAACTTTTTGTACAAAACTGCGTAATAGGTGGTGAAAGATATGGACGATAACAAAAGGAAAAAATCGGTGAACCAAGAAACTTCAATAACAAATTACTCCAAACAGCCTAGTTTTTGGCAAGAAGTATGGGAACAAGTACGACTGGTATATTATTTGATGTTGGATAGGGAAGTTCCTATTTATCTAAAAATAATTCCATTATTGTCATTTTTATATTTGATTTTCCCCTTAGATTTAATTCCAGATTTTGCAGTGGGTCTGGGTCAATTTGATGATTTTACAGTCTTGTTGGCCGGAGCAAAAGTTTTTATTGAGCTAAGCCCCAATGATGTGGTTGCACGCTATATTTCGCGTATGCGCAGCAACAGCGGCTATGATACGCTTGACCAATCAGACCCTCCAGAAGCTGAACTCGAGAGTGAGTCGGACATCATCGAAGGAATTATTATTGAAGATTCCCTGGAAGATTAATTGTTAGCCTTGTGTGATTTTTAACTGCCGCAGTTGCAAAACTGTGGCAGTTTTTGTTTATTTAGGCCAATGCAAGAAAATAATGATCTGCGAAATGCGTTGTTTTGGCATTGGCTGATTTATTTCTGACAATAGACTTACTGAATAGCGCCTGCTTCCATAATTGCATCTATAATTAGGTCTCCCCCGATTGTGTACATAAAGTAAAAGAAGCCACAAGCACAGCAGCAGAGTAGAATCAAAATGATCAACAAGATGGTGATGATGCGTCGGTTATTGGGCTTGGGTTTGGCGGGTTGGTCAATGGTTTCGGGTGGTTTTGCCACGGTGTCAATTATGGGTGGGGTTTGTTCTGATGGTGGGTCAACGGCCGTTTCTGTTTCAATCTCATCAAAATCTATGAGCGTTTCCGAATCAGGAGAAGCATCCCAAACAAATGGCTCTGCACGCACAGATTCTGGTTCGGGTATTGGTTGATCGTCTGCCTCCCAATCATCTTGTGCAGGTTCAGATTTGATTATGGGTACTGCCGCTTCATCGACTGGTTCGATCTGGGGAGCGGCAAATAGAATTTCAGTACCAGATTCAGAGAACCCAGCCATTTCCTGCTCGGATGGTTTTGCTTCAATGACATCCTCCTCATCAACAACCGCTTCAGACCATTCAATTCTGGCAACCTCTTCATCATCTGAAATGTCAGCTATTGGTTCTTCGGGTGGTTGGGTAGGCGCATCCAACATCGTAACGAGCACAGCAGCTTCATAATCGTTTTCAGCTTCTGGGATGATTTGGTAAATAATCGAGACGCCACTACCTAAGGCGAGAATTTGACCTGGCTGTAATGTGACCGCTTCGCCTCCTAAACGCACGCCATCTAAATATGTGCCATTTGTGCTGCCCAAATCATGAACTTGATAGCCGGAATAAGTCCTTGTTAGTCGAGTATGTTGGCGCGACACTTCGGCATCATCAATGGTGATTTCAACCATAGGATCACGTCCAATGGTAACGCTTGCAGATGTTAGGGGGAAGATTTTTCCGGGCTCTGGCCCTTTTTGGATGAAAAGTTGGAAATCTGTCATGCTGTCGTGTCCTTATGATTTGAAAATGATATGGTGTAGAATTTTGTCAACATTTTACCTGATTAAGGCGCGGCATTCAATCTCGAAACCTGATTAATTCGTGGCAGAACTCTACTGTTTGCGGCGTGAGAAAATTTGACGCAGCGATTTGGTTTCCTTGATGTTTAATAGATAGACCATTGCCAGATACACAGTGAGTCCAGCCAAACCACCAATCAAAACGGGGATTAATTTGCCGATGAACCCGCTGCTGTTGACAACGGCCGTTACCCGCTCCGCCGCAAAATAGGCTGCCAAACCAGTGAGAATGGCGGCAGCCAGCGATTTTGCTGTTGTTGTTGTCGTGCCATACCCTGCTAAGCTGCCAACTTGTTGGCGCAAAATAAAAACCATAATGACGGTGTGGGTGATATGTTTGACAGCATCAGCGACCATCAAACTTAAAAGCCCCAATGGTTTGAGCAGCAGAACGGCCGTTATTGAATACACAATTGTTGCAACCACGCCCACCAAAGCAGGTCGCCACGTATCCTTGCGGGCATAAGACGCAAATACCAGCATTTGATCCACACCTGCAAACGGTAAACCAAATAAATAAAACCCCAGAACGAGGGCCGTTGTTTCCGTATCTGCCGCCGTGAAAGCACCGTGCTCAAACAAAAGCGCCACGATGGGAGCGGCTAAAGCAAACAGCCCTGCTGTCGCTGGCAAGATCAAAGCGATGACCAGATTGACTCCTTCAGAAAGCGTCTGTTTGAAAGCGTCAAGTTCGCCGACCGCCTGGCGTGAAAGGGTGGGCAATGTGGCGATTGACAGCGCTGTGACAATGAGGCCAAGTGGAAATTGGTAGAGCGTTGTGGCAAAGCGCATGTAAGAGATTGATTGATCGCCTGTTCGTGTAGCCAAATTGTAACTAAATGCTATTGCCAACTGACTGACAACCAAACCAGCCAAAATCGGCGCATACAATTTGAGAATGCGGCGTACTGCCGGATGTTTCCAATCAAAATGCCAGCGTAGGCGTGCATCGCGCAAAGCGGGCCACTGTACTACGATTTGTAAAATAGACCCCAGCATTAATCCCCAAACTAAACTTTGGATTTGATCCGGGTAGAACAGGGCCACGACGACAATGGTACCGTTAAAGACTGCGCCCAGAAAAGCCGGTACAACGAATCGTTTGAGGGCATACAATGCCCCTGTGAGGATGCTGGCAATGCTGAGGAAGATGACGGCAGGAGCGGCCATGCGCATGAGGCTAACAGCCGTTGCGGTGAGTTGTGGATCATCAAACTCATTGGCCCCTACTAACCACGCGATTTGCGGTGCAAATAGTTCGACTAAGCCAACAACCAGCACTAAGATAACGGTGGCAACGCTGAGTACGGTACTGAGGACAGCCCATAACTCATGGCGACGTTCTTTAGGGGCGTAATCGCTGAAAACCGGAACTAACGCAGAGTTGACCATGCCACCGACAATGAGGTCATAGAGGCTGATTGGTACATAAGCGGCAATTTCATACGCGCTTAATAAGCCAGAGGCTCCATAAAGATTGGCTTTGACCGTTTCCCGGGCTAATCCCAACAGGCGGCTGGCAATATTACCAATGGCTAAGATGGCGGCTGCCCTCACGATCCCGCGTTGTTCATCGGATGGTTGGTTCGGATCGTTGGAAGTATCTACCAATTCGGTTGCCTGCGGTTCAATCAAGCTTTTGCCACCTTTGTGTTTTTGTTTACGGCGGCATTCTAGCTTATGGCACCTATGACCGCAACCGCCTATTACCTACGCCTAACGGCCGTTTCCCATCTTTTACCCATTGAGTTTCATCACGAGCTTGAACTAGACATTATCGAAGGTAGTACTAAATATATAAAGAAAACAGGATAAAGGTAGCTTTCTGATCGTTTTGTGATCGTTATTTGTTAGAATAATAGTTAACTGGAGTCTGGCGAATTCTAGACTTGTCAGGTTTCTACCACACGTGGAATGTGAGTAAATTGATCATAAAACCTGACAAGTCTCTCTGGTAAAATAAAAAACGCCAGTTTCCAGTTAGTAATAATAACTGGGTTGAACCAAAAATTTTTACAAAAGGTGAATTAAATGCGAAAAAGATTACTTTTATTGGCTGTGACTGTTCCCGTCCTCTTTATATTCTTTAGTTTTTCCTATCTGACTTATGGGCTTAATAACGCGCTGTGTAATGTACCCGCCAATTATGCAACTGTACAAACGGCCGTCGATGATGCAAATTGCGATACGATTAACGTTGCTGCAGGCACCTACACAGAATATGTAACGATAAATCGCGATGTTGTTATCGAAGGTGCAGGTGCTGGCACAACAATTTTTGATGGTTTGGATGCAGGACGGCCGTTTACCATCCTGGCTCCCGCTGCTAATGTAACTTTACGCAATTTTGCCGTCCAAAATGGTCAGGCAATTTCTGGTGGTGCCATTTTCAACGAGAGCGTATTAACCCTTGATACACTTTTTTTTACGTCGAATGACAGTACAGAAGACGGGGGTGCGGTCTATTCGACCAATGACCTCACCATTGAATCCGGGTTTTTCCAGGTGAATGGTGCTGGCCGTAATGGAGGTGCTGTTTACCTCGCTGGAGCGGCGCTAAATTACTTGCAGGTAGATATTAATAATACAACCTTTATGTTTAACAATGCGGTTACCAGTGGTGGCGCATTGAATATTACATTTGCCGAAACAAATCTGAACGCTACTTATTTTGATACCAATTCAGCCCAAACGGGTGGGGCAGTGTATGAATATTGTGGGAATGTTACGATGATTGGAGGCTCGGGTGGCAATAACCATGCAACTGCGCTTGGTGGTTTTTTGAATAGTGGCTGCGGCTTAGCAACAGATGTGACCACATTTTGGAACACGAGTATCTTGCAAAATATCAGCGATGTTGATGGCGGCGCAATTTATCGAGTAGGAAAAATGGAAATTCACAGCAGTTCATTTACCAGTAATATTGCTGACAACCATGGCGGAGCAATTTATACTACTGAGGGGGAATTCTATGACAGTGATTTTATTTATAATTATGGTGATATAGGTGGGGCTATTTATCTGGTAGGTGGATCGGGTGAGGCCATCATTGATAACAGTCGCATATCGTATAATACAATTGATACTGAACATTATGCTGCCCTCTATTCTGGCAGTGGTGTTAGTATGACTGTGAGTCACAGCGAGATAAATAACAATCAGGGTGCCGGACTGTATAATGCTGGCACATTAACTGTGTATGATACCAAAATTATGACGAATACACGCGGCGTATATAATGCAACACCAGTATATCCGACATTGATTTCCCGCAGCACAATTGCAAATAATATATTGGAACTGCCTTTGACCTGGCATGATGGCGCAGGGATTCGTAACTGGGGACCACTTGCTATTCGAAATAGCGTCATTAATAACAACCAAGCATTGGGAGTTGGCGGCGGCATTGCAAGTAATGGCCCATTGACATTGACAAATGTGACAATTAGTGGCAATCGTGCAGATGATTCTGGTGGCGGTATCTGGCACAACAATGATGATCCAGCGACCTTCAGAGGCGTGACCATTTATGATAATGTCGCCGGGGATACAGCCATGGATGATGGCAATGGTGGTGGCATATTTATCTATTCTGACCCGACGCCAGAAAATGTGGTGATTAGAAACAGCATTGTTGCCGAAAATCGGGATTTGCGGAATCCGGATGGATTGCATCAAGATTGTTCTGGAATTATTAATGCCGCTTCCTATACATTATTTGGAATTGACACGGGCTGCACGATTCCAGCAGGAACCGGTAACATTGTGGGCACGGCCGTTTCGCCGGAAACGGCCGATCTAAATCCATTGGCAGACAATGGTGGCGCAACCTTCACACATGAGCCTCAAAATAGCAGCCAAGTTCTGAACAACGGTTCTTGTGCGAATATAGATTCTGATCAGCGCGGCGTTGCGCGTATTGTAGGCGCGTGTGACCTGGGTGCTTATGAAGATAACACCTGCCCGACGCCAATTGTCCCCGATGTAGATATTTCTTTGATTTATGGAAATGCTGAACTGCAATGGACACGTGTTCCAGATGCGCAGATGCTTTTCAAAGTTTATCATAGCAACGCCCCTTACCTTGATCCTACGCCAGATTTAATCAAACGTACAGTTGGTGAGCGTTATCTTTACAGCAATGTGACTGGCAGTATATATACCAACCATTACTTTTCGATACGTGCGGGTAATGCATGTGGTGATTATTCGTCTCGTGATGCCGTGGGCGTTTTTAACTTCTCGGTTGAGCCGGGTAGTTGATGTTGAAGCCATGTTAATTCGTACGCATTTTTGTGATTTGCTTGCCAGTGAAAGTTGTGTAGGCTGGATAAAGATCAACGGTCAAGCAGCTATGGACGGGTAAAACAAGCAGCAGGTCGCCGACCTTGACTGCCTCAAACAAACTATCTTCTGCAAGGATAATGCCATGTTCCTGTGATAGAGAGATGAGCTTACTGGCGGTATATGGTTGGTTCCAGCCGGTAGATGTTAAATGGGCGACACGGCCGTAACAAGCTCCCCCGTCTACCAGCATCACATCTTTGCTCAAATGTACCGCGCCGCCATAGAGGATGATGCGCTTACGGGCTGCATCTTTGGCAATCACTGGACAGGCAACACCAACGGCAATATCAGCAAAGCCGCAAGCGCCCAACTGCTGCTGCACAAGGTCATAAAAGACAAAATTACCCGGTCGGATTTCATCTACGCCCGCAAAATCATTTGCTACACTGCAACCTGGCGTATCACCAATAGAAACGGCCGTTTTCACGCCACGTTCAGCTAAATACATACGTACTGTATTTAAGCGTATGACAGTTTGGTCGTAAGCGGCTTTGATTGCAGCAGCACCTGGTGTTGCATAGGTGTTGCCTGCATGGGTTAGAATGCCTTTCAAAGTTAAGCTGGATGCATTAACGATTGCTTGAGCAGTTGCATGGATGTTTGTTTGTTCTGTCCAGGGGAGTCCGGTACGGCCGTAGCCCGCATCGACTTTAATCCAGACATTGACGTGATTGGTTAGGTGTTGGGAGAGAGAAACGGCCGTTGTCGCGTTATCCACAAGCAAATTCAATTGAACCCTGGCTGCCAAGCGGTTGATGCTCTCATATTGGCGCTGATTGACCAGAATTGCCAAGGTGATGTCATCCCACCCATTTTGTGCGAAATATTGTGCCATCTTCAATGATGAAACTGTAATTGCCTTGATACCGCGCTGGCGAAACCAGGCGCCAATTTCGGCTGACTGATGTGTCTTGAAATGAGGGCGCAGCAGCACATCATTTTCATTAGCCTTAGCAACCATGCGTTCGATATTGGCGATGACTTTAGTTTTATCAATCAATAAGGTAGGTGCATCAATTTGCTGCATTTGCCCCTCCGGTAAACTCTTGGAATTTGTTGATTATGGTAATTGTCGTATGAATTATCGCTCGACATAATTGGTTTATTCGCGTTTAGATAAACACTTCCCTAAAACCAC
>JAGRDI010000290.1 GCA_020432765.1 Anaerolineales bacterium
TCTGGACACTGGCGTTTTATTTTACTAGAAGAGACATATCAGGTGTTATAATCAATTTGTTCACACGCTGCTCGTGGTAGAAACCTGACATGTCTAGAATTCGCCAGACTCCAGTTAACTTATTACATCCAATATTAACGGCCGTTGTCAATAGTGTACCAAGTGTACCCGTTTTTGCCTGATTGACGGCTAAATCTATATTAATTATAGCACGCGAAACCCCGGTACGGTGCGTAACTCGGCATCTAGACCGACGGCTCGACTATTCGACTACTTGACTAAGGAGACGAACCATGCCCATCATCCAACAACTGTTCGCCGACCAATTCGGCAGCCACATCGGCAAGTATCAAGGCCGCCTGAAAATCACCAAACACAAAGAAATCCTCGCCCAGGCACCTATCTTGCATCTCGAAGCCGTCACCATCGCCAATAACGGTATCAGCATCTCCGCCGACGCCATCCGCGCCTGCACCGAAAACGGCATCCCGATCCACTTCCTCAGCGGCAGTGGCAAACCGTATGCCAGCCTTTACAGCGCCGGACTGACCGGCACCGTACTCACACGGCGTGCTCAACTGACTGCCTACAACAACATTCACGGTCTCAAACTTGCGCTTGCCTTTGCCGGCGGCAAAATTGAAAATCAGGCCACACTGCTCAAATACGTCGCCAAATACCGCAAAGAAACCGCGCCTGCAATCTATCGTGAGCTGCGCTGGTTAGCCGGTGAAATTATTGACCATATGGAAGAACTCTGTGCCATCGACTTTCTGGCCCCGCGTGAAAACTACACGCTTGAGGACATTCGAGGGACCTTGTTGTCGATTGAAGGGCGTGCCGCGCAAAAATATTGGGCCGGCTTCAAGCAGGTGTTGCCGGCTGAACTCGCCTGGCCTGGCCGCCTGGGTCGCGGCGCACGCGATCCGTTCAACAGCGCACTCAATTACGGCTATGGCATTTTGTATGGCGAAATTGAACGCGCCGTCGTTTTGGCCGGTTTAGACCCGTTCGGCGGCTTTATTCATGTAGACCGTCCGGGAAAACCGAGCCTGGTGCTGGACTTCATCGAAGAATTCCGCGCGCCCGTGGTGGATCGCACTATTTTGGGCCTGGTCAACAAAGGGTTCAAAATCGAACAAGACGAACAAGGATTCCTCAATGAAAAAACGCGCAAAATGCTTGCCCAAAAAGTGCTGAACCGGCTTGAATCGCAAGAACGGTACGCACAGAAACGCCAATCCCTGCGCAATATCATCCAAATGCAAGCCCGCCACATCGCCACCTATGTACGTGGTGAACGTGAAGATTATCAACCCTTTTGCGCCAGTTGGTAAGAACCATTTATGATTTTGGATTTGCGATTTTAGATTTACGATTTTGGGGGCGGCTCCCAATCATCAATTACTATGAACTGTTTACTGCTTTACGACATTCCAGATGACAAAGTGCGCACAAAAGTTGCCGATGCCTGTCTCGATTATGGCCTGGATCGGCTGCAGTACAGCGCGTTTCATGGCGATATTTCACGCAACTATCAGGCAGAGTTATTCCTCAAAGTGACAGCATTGTTGGGCAGCCTGCCCGGTAACATTCAACTGATCCCGATTTGCAAAAAAGATTGGCAGCAGCGGCAGGCATTCATCACGGCGCAAATGTTAGGACTTTGAAGTGTGCTCACCCGTAAATAATCTGGCGATTTGACGGAAGACGGAGGACAAATGACCCAATTTTCTGTCCTTTGTCTTTATTGTACGAGGAGAAATATTGATGTACCAGGAACCCTTTTTTATTCGCGTGATTGACCTGAAACAATATGTTTACTGCCCCCGAATTCTATACTTTCATACGGTGCTGCCGGATATACGGCCGTTGACCTACAAAATGGAAGCCGGTATCGCTGCCCACCAACAAGCCGAACGCCGCGAAAAACGACGTTTACTGCGCACCTATGGATTACAAAGCGGTGAACGTGCCTTTAACGTCCCCCTGCTGGATGCTGACCTGGGTTTGTCCGGTGAGATCGATATGGTGATCACCACGCCCAATTTATGTATTCCGGTGGATTACAAAGCATCGCAAAAGGTGGGGCCGCACTTTAAATTACAGTTGATGGCATACGGCCGTTTGCTAGAAATGAACATGCAGCAACCATCTCTTCCCATAACCCATGGATTTTTATACATGATTCCGCTGCGCAAGGCAGTTAAGGTGGCGTTCACGTCCCATTTGCGCCGCAAGCTCGATCAAGCATTAACAACCATAAAAACCATCGTCACGCAGCAAGCAATGCCGGCGCCAACCAATCAAAACGGCCGTTGTGTCAATTGTGAGTTTCGTCGTTTTTGTAATGATACACTCTAAAAAGAAGGTGGCGTGTGTACAATTTTTGTTGCTGTCTGCTTGAACCTGGCGTCGAGTCTCATTTCGGTGTATTCAGCGCAAGCTCTGACCGCACCCACTGGGGTCAAAATGAAACGTGCGTAGAGAAATTGTTGATATGAGACGCGGACTGAGCCCTTCAAATGCTTGACTATCTACATCAAATGTTTCTATGGAGAAATTGTTGATATGAGACGAGGACTGAGCCCCTCAAATGCTTGACTATCT
>JAGRDI010000291.1 GCA_020432765.1 Anaerolineales bacterium
CCAGTTGATATTTGGAATACACATCTTTATATTTTGGCCGAATCCGATATAGCACATGGTCAAGGAGACGGCAGAATTGCCTTAGGTACAGACCCCTCTATTGCCAAGCGTGCCTATTATGCCCCCTATGGTTCCCCACAAGAAGAATGTTCTAAAGATGAAGTTTATTGCCGCGCCGAACATGATAGCCTCACCATTTTTACTGAACAAGTCGTCAGCTTGCGTACCTGGATGAAAGCGCATGGCCTGCAAAACAAACCCTTAATCATATCTGAATATTCGCAGCTCTATTTACCGGATTATGCAGATGAATTTGGTAACGGATACCCTCCAAGCCGTGTAAACGCCTATATGGAAGCCACGTTTGATTACCTCGAAAATGCAGCAGACCCGGATATTGGTTATCCTGCAGATAATAATCGTCTCGTACAACGTTGGTTGTGGTATCCAATATATACTCCCATTGAATATCAGTCAGGATATGTCAGCAATTTACTAAAAGACAATTTCACTGATTATCCTAGTGGGGACATTGCTGCAATGACCGAAATCGGTCTGAAATATCGTGCAGAAGTTTTACCGCGTGAAACGCATGTCAATTTGATGGCAGGTAACGCCGCTTCAGTCACAGCCAACAATAATAATGCCGTTTTAAAAGTGGGCTTTCGTAACAACGGCACTACCTACATCAACGCACCCTTCGATGTGACTTTTTACGCCGATGCTGATTTAACCGAAGCAATTGGGACTGCAACAGTTGACCCAGTGATAACCGGCTGTCACTGGCATACCGACACACATTTTGCCAGCGTTACCTGGACAGACCTGGCAGCAGGCGTATATCCGTACTACGCAAAAATAGACAGCGCCAATCAGATCGCTGAAGCCAATGAAAATGATAATATAACCAGTGGACTTGTATTTGTTAGCGGCAACGTAACACCTACACCCACCGCAATGCCCACCGATACAGAAGCGCCCACCTTAAATTGGACAACACCTGTTGGCAACAATGCGGCTTACTTAACAACAGAATCTGAAACGATTTCTCTTGCTGTGAATGCGACAGACAATATCGCTGTAGAGCGTGTACGTTTCTACCGGTGGGATGCAGCTTTACAACAATGGCTAGAGATTGATGAAGTTACGTCATCACCTTTTTCAACCATACTCGACGCTGACACTTTGCCAGACGGGTGGAATCAGGTCAATGCACGTGCATATGATGCGGCCGGCAATGGATCCATGCCACGCACGATTTGGATTGTCAAAAATGACGTTATTAATGTGACAGCGACTCCAACAACAGTACCAACTGCCACCAATACCCCAACCCCAACCGCCACTCCCATACCGCAAAACATCCCTTGGTTAACCATACCGACCCAAATCCAAGCTCAAACTGATCGCCCTGTCGAAATACCTGTTGAGTTCATTAGAAATGGAAATTTGGTAAATTCGGCTATTTTCTCGCTTACCTATGATCCCATGTGTCTTTCTTTGGATTTGGCAGATATTGATGATGATGGTATACCAGACTCAATGCAATTCAATTTACCAAGTGACTATACAGGTTCTGTTGATGTGGTAAACGGCCGTTTAGATTTTGTACTGGCAGATACGAGCAATTCGCCATCACCTTTACCGAACGGGGACATCATACAAATGAGTTTTATGGTAGTCTGCGAACCAAATTTTGGTCAACAAACTGAAACCGCAATACAATTTATCAATCAACCATCTGTTGTTTTTGGTACAAGTGATAATGGAAGCATCGGCGGTTACACATTCGACGGGTCAATCTTGATTTCGCCACTCGAAAAAAGCTTATTACCAATCGTAAACAAAAAAGAATAATCATATATTTGGAGGAAAATTATGCAGAGTACAAATTTAGAAGGGCGCAAGCCTGGTAAATTCATCTTGGCTGTTGTTCTGGCAACCACCATATTGATCTTGATTGTTTTACAAAGTGCGGCCAGCAAAACGGCCGTTTCTCAACCTCAAAACCAGTTTCCCTCAGTTCTTACAAGCCTCAATTTAGCCCCTTCAGCATCTGAAAATGCTGTTGACAGCACCATGGGTAATTGCCGTTACGGTGTAGCTTCGATCCCTCCCAATGGCGCTCCGTGGATTTCCACACTCGGTGCAGGCTGGTATCTAAGCTTTTTCGCAGTTGACCATGGCTATGACACTGGTAACGACGCCGAATTTGTCTATACCTTGCGCATGAAAAACGGGATTTTTGATCCACCACTTAGTGAAATCACCGATGAACTAGATGATAACCCGGGTGCCCTTTGGCTGGTAGGCAGCGAAATGGAAGTTGATCACCCCATCTCAGGCGACAACACGTTTCCGGATGATTATGCCACAGCCTATCATACTGCTTATGATTTCATCAAAGGCAAGGATCCGACAGCCCAAATCGGTATTGGCGGTATGTCAATGGCCACACCCGGCCGTCTGCAATATTTAGACCTCGTTTGGGATAATTACCTCTCAACCTATGGCACAGAAATACCCGTCGATGTCTGGAACGTCCATATCTATATTTTTGCAGAACGTGAATGGGATTCAATCACTCCTTATCATGGCAATATCGCACTGGGCACGGATCCTTTGTTAGGCAAACAAAGCCCTGGGGGAGACCCAAGTCGCTGCCCGTTAGACGATGTTTATTGTTTATCCGAACATGACAGCCTTGAAATCATTCAACAGCAGACAGTGGCTTTCCGCCAATGGATGAAAGATCATGGACAGCAAGATAAGCCCTTTATCATTTCAGAATTGGCATTGCTCTATCAAGCGGGCTTTTTAGACGAAAATGGACAGGATTGGACGACCGCCCGTGTTAATACATATATGACAGGTCTCTTCGATTACCTCAATAATGCTCAAGATCCTGCATTAGGCTATCCTGCCGACAATAATCGCCTTGTGCAGCAGTGGCTTTGGTACAGCTTGAATGTCCCCGTTGGCACAACGGGAAGACCCAGCAACTTGCTAAATGACGATTTTGCAAGCTTCCCTGCCGGCGATGTTAACGGTTTGAGCGCAGTCGGGATAAATTTCCGGGATATCGTCGCGGCACAGAGCCTTGATGCCAATTTGCTTGCTGGTGCCACGAGTGGCAACCAAACAGCCGCTAGCAGCGCTGAACTCACGACTGAATTTTACAATAACGGCAGCATGAATATAGCCGAGCCTTTCCAAGTCACTTATTATGCTGATGCCGCTCTCACCCAACCAATTGGCACTACAACCATCGATCCAACGATCTACGGTTGTGCACGCCATACTTATTCCGCCACAATCAACTGGTCAGGTTTGAGTCAAGGTGAACATGATTACTGGGTCAAGATTGACGGCAGTAATGATGTGGATGAATCGGATGAAACCGACAATGTCACTATGGGCACAGTTGAAATCACCGGTGGATTCCCAACTGAGACACCAACCCCAACCGCGACAGTACCGCCAACTGCGACACCTAGCGCAACACCTTCGGCAACACCATTGCCATCATCAATCAAAAACTATTTGCCAATAATTCCGCACCAGTAATTGCGTGTGCCGGTCAGGCAATAAGTGATTAATTTCATTTTTGCCTTGCATCTTAAAACAATTATTGTCATACTTATCGACCACTAATATAGTAATAAACCGAAACAGATTAATCAAAATCTGTTTCGGTTTATTTTGTGATTTTATATACAAAAAGGTAGTGTATGTACGATAGTCAAGTTGAAAACCGCAAATCTGGCAAATTCATTCTGGCGGTAATCGCGGCAGGTATCATTTTGTTGATACTTGTTCTCCAAAATGCTGCGGGTGAAACGGCCGTTGCCCAACCCCACCCACAAGAACAACAACCCACCGTTTTAACCAGCCTCAATTTAACCGCCGGCTCCACGGAAAACATAACCAGCAATGCCAACTGCCGGTACGGTGTCGCCTCCATCCCTCCATCTAGCACAAACTGGGTCTCCACCGTCGGCGCTGGCTGGCATCTCAACTTTGCACAATCAGATTATGGCTATGACCCCGGCAATGGGGCTGAATACATCTACACCCTACGCATGCAAAACGGTGTCTTTGACCCACCCCTCAGCAGCATCACAGACGACCTCGCTGCCCATCCCGGCGCACTTTGGCTCGTTGGCAGCGAAATGGAAGTCAATCATCCTGTTTCCGGCGATAAAACTTATCCCTGGGATTATGCAGTTGCCTACCATACCGCCTACAACTTCATCAAAGGCATTGACCCCACTGCCCAAATCGGGATCGGTGCCATGTCGATGGCCACACCTGGTCGCCTGCAATATTTAGACCTCATTTGGGACACTTACCTGTCAACTTATGGCACAACAATCCCTGTCGATGTCTGGAATGTCCACATCTACATTTTCGCCGAACGTGAGTGGGGCACAAGCAATCCCGGTCACGGCAATATCGCCTTGGGTACAGACCCCTGGCTCGGCAAACAGAGCGCGGGCGAAGTCGCCAGTCGCTGTGTTCTGGAAGATGTCTACTGCCGCGCTGAACATGACAGCCTGACAATTATTCAACAGCAAACGGTTGCTTTCCGCCAATGGATGAAGGACCATGGCCAGCAAAACAAACCGTTCATCATCACCGAATTGGCTTTGTTGTATCAGGAGTTTTATACGGATGAATATGGTGTTGGTTTCCCACCATCGCGTGTCATCGCTTTCATGAATCCGCTTTTTAACTACCTTGAAACCGCACAAGACCCTAACCTGGGTTATCCGGCTGACAACAACCGCCTGGTGCAGCAGTGGCTTTGGTTCAGCATGCATGTACCCGACAGCACGACAGGTCGTCCCAGCAATCTACTGCGTGATGATTACTTAAGTTTCCCGGTTGGCGATGCAGGTGCATTGACTTCGGTGGGTGTTAACTTCCGTGATTATGTCGCTGCTCAAAGTCTTTATGCGAATTTGTTTGCCGGCACCACAACAGGTTCCCAATCGGGAGTTGGCACAGCCCAGTTAACGGCCGATTTCTTCAATAACGGCACGATGAATATCGACCAGCCGTTACAGGTGACGTTTTATGCAGATGCCGGACTTTCTCAGCCCATTGGCTCTGCGGCTGTGAATCCCAATGTCGATGGCTGTGCGCGGCGTACTTACACAGCTTTGGTGAATTGGTCAGGGCTGAGTACAGGCACACATCCCTTTTGGGTTAAGGTCGATAGTGGCAATGCGATTGG
>JAGRDI010000292.1 GCA_020432765.1 Anaerolineales bacterium
TGGTTCAACCAGGTTAGGATAAGGAAATATGCTACAGCCCGAGATAATGCCGATACTGGCGCGGACTGAAATATTTGAAGGTTTGTCGCCGTATCAATATGAATTGGTTAGTTTTATTTGTGAACCTCAAACTTTTCGACGGAGTGAGATTTTACTGCGCGAAAATGAACACAGTGATGATCTGTATATTATAGGGCGCGGTGGTGTTAATGTACTTATGGATGCATCTGTTGTCTCTGGTCCACAAGCTGTCCCCTCTGCAGAGCCGGTTTTATTGATAGAGCTGCGTGCGGGTCAATTGTTTGGCGAAATAGCTTTGGTAGACCAGGGTGTGCGTTCGGCGACAATTCAGGTTAGCCGCGACGATACGCTGGTTTTGAAGATCAAGCGCGAACGGTTAATGTTATTATGTGACACATATCCAGAAATGGGGTACAAAATCATGCGAAACTTGGCTGCTGATTTGGCTGTAAAGATTCGTAATACGGGATTTACATTTCGCCAGTACCAGCTTTTATTGTCCCGGAAATAATCAAATTTTTAGAGAGGTTAAGGCAGTATGAAAATTGGTATGGTTACGGCCGTTTATAAACCGCTCGTAAATGGCGTGACGCATATGATCTCATTGTATAAAAAGCATTTAGAGGAACTGGGTCATGAAGTTACCATTTTTACGCTAGGTGATCCCGACCCGCAAGGTGAAGAGCCAGGCGTCATTCGCTCTCCAGGTAAAGAGGTAGGCAGCTACGGCTATTATTTGAGTACACGTTACACGCGAGAAGCCCAAGAACGCTTGCGTGAAATGGAAATTTTACATTGCCACCATATGCTGATGAGTGTGGATATGGCTCATCGTTATGCACGCTGTCCGATCGTGTATACTAATCATACGCGCTATGATTTATATGCAGGTACCTATACACCTTTGCCTCGTTCGGCGACGGATGTGTTAATGCGTCAAATCTGGCCGGAATATACAGACCTTGCCGATGTAGTGATAACCCCATCGGATAGTGTACGACAAGTGATGTTAGATTTTGGCGTACGTCGTCCCATCGTGGTGATTGAGAATGGTGTCGATTTACGGCCGTTTCATTCACCGCCAAAGCCATATACAAAAACTGATTTGAATATCCCGGAAACGGCCGTATTGCTTGTCTATGTCGGACGGGTATCCCATGAAAAAAACATCACTGTATTATTGGAACAATTTGCGATTGCCAGAGAAATTGTTCCAGATTTACATCTCATGGTTGTAGGTACAGGTCCTGCTCAGGATGAAGTCTCCACACTTATTACTGATTTAGATATCGAAGATAATGTGCTCATTACAGGTGGAATGGCTTATGCAGATATTCCCAATATCTTGGCGGCTGCAGATATATTTGTGACTGCATCTATTACGGAAGTCCATCCTTTAACTGTGATTGAGGCCATGGCGGCAGGTTTGCCTGTTGCCGCGACAAACTCGCCGGGTATTTTGGATACTGTAGAGCCGGGAAAAACGGGTTTATTGGTTTCTGAACCGGAGCGTGGATTAGCGGCGGCAATGGTCGGACTGTCAGTCAATGCCCAAAAAAGAGCGAGAATGAGTAGGGCTGCAATTATATCAAGTAACAAATATGATATCAATTTGACGATCAAAAACACATTGGACTTATATGAAGAACTGCGTTACAAGCGTCCTGATTTGGAGCGCGAAAAAGCTCATGGTCGTTGGTACCGCGATACCAGCAAGCTGCGGCCCAAAATAGAACAGTTGGCAAATTTAATTCGCTCGGGGAATGTGTAGATGGGCAACGGCCGTAAACAGTTAGGCAGCTGGGGCGAACGTGTGGCTGCCTTGCATTTAGAAGCCAAAGGGTATGAGATTGTGGCGCGTAACTGGCGCTGTGCGCGTGGTGAAATTGATCTCGTGCTGCAAGCTGGCGGGGTTTTGGTGTTTACCGAAGTCAAAACAAGACGCGGGCGTGCCTTTGGTGCACCTGAACAAGGCTTGACGCCACAGAAAGCCCAAAAATTACATCAATTAGGCCAATATTACCTGTATGAAAATGATCTCGATGAGGTCGAATGGCGCATCGATTTGGTCGCAGTAGAACTTGATAGCAAAGGCAAATTGCTGCGCTGTGAGCATTTGGAAAACGTCGTATGGGGTTGGGAATAAGTGTGTGTAATTTTGAATTTACAATCACCAATCGTCAATTGTAGATGAATAAACTGTTGGTTATTGTAGGCGCTACTGCAGTGGGTAAGACGCGGCTGTCTTTGGCAATAGCACAGCGTTTTGATGGTGAAATTGTCTCGGCTGATTCGCGTCTGTTTTATCGTGGCATGGATATTGGCACGGCTAAACCAACCCCGGAAGAGCAAGCGCTTGTGCCCCATCATCTAATTGATATTTGTGAACCAGACCAAACATTAACCCTGGGCACTTACCAAGCGATGGCTTATGGGGTGATTGATCTGGTTTTAACCAACGGCCGTTTACCTATCCTTGTAGGTGGAACCGGCCAATATGTGAAAGCGGTTATCGAAGGGTGGGGCATTCCCGAAGTCGCGCCACAGCCAGCTTTACGTGCCGTTCTGGAACAAATTGAAGTCTCTGAATTAGCCCGCTGGCTGCAACTGCTTGATCCAAACGCGGCAGAACGACTTGATTTGAATAACGGCCGTCGCCTTGTGCGTGCCCTTGAAGTGACCCTTGTCAGCGGCATCCCCATTTCAACCCTGCAAACAAAAACACCACCCCCATATGATATTTGTATGCTCGGTTTGCAGCGTGAGCGCAGCCGCCTGTATGCACGCATCGATCTTCGTGTAGACAACATGATGACTGCCGGTTTGTTGGCTGAAGTTGAGGGTTTATTGGCGGCGGGTTACGGTTCTCGAACGCCAGCGATGACTGGCTTGGGCTACAGGCAACTGCTCACCCATCTTAACGGTGAGATGACGTTGGATACAGCGATTGAGCGCATCAAATTTGAGACACATCGTTTTGCGCGGCAACAAAACAATTGGTTTCATCGCAGCGATGAAAATATTACCTGGTTTGATATGGATGTGGCCGGGGTGGAAACGGCCGTCGTCACGTTTGTACATAATTGGTTAAACAACGGGCAGCCGTAAAGATAACTTTCCCCTTCTCGACTATAAAACAATAAACCTTTAAGGAAAGTGACCCATGCAACATTTACTCATCGTCAATGGCATCGATGGCCCCATGCGTAAACAATTTGGCTGTGACTGTGCTCGTTGTGCTGATTCAACCCCTCAAGCCAACACCTCTGTCTCGCTCGTTTCAATCAATGCAGATGGCGAAGCTGTGCATCATCTGCTGTTTGACGTCGGCGTCGGCGTGGTTGATAGTTTAGTGCGTAATCCTTATTTCATAGGCAGCAACGCCCGTCTTGATGGCATTATTTTGTCCCATTGGCACCCCGATCATACATTGGGGTTGAATCAATTATGTGTTTCCTACCATCTTGGTTTACGACGTCGTGGCATCACACCTCCCAAAATCCCTTTGTGGTGTCGGCGTACAAGCGCGGCTTGGGTGCAGGTGCAAAACGAATATGAATGGCGTTCATTTTTGTGTCCCCATGTATCCGATGAATCCTATCCCCCCGGAACAATTTTGCAGCCGGTAGAAACGGCTTTGCCGGACGTCCGCATTACACCCATCTCAGTCAGTCATTTTAGTGCTGATCGTTGTCCATATGCAGTGGGTGTGAGTTATGCATGTGCGGCTTTTGTGGTCGAAACAAAAAACAGCAAAACAGTATTGTTGTGGGATATTGATAATCAAAATGAATGGCTGGCAGCTCCGCAAACGGAATCTGAAAAAGCTGCGGTGACATTAATGGCTGGCGCTGATAATCTATTTATCGACACCTGTTTCTGGCGCAACAAAACGGGACGATCAACCCATCCGTCATATGAAAATGTGCTGCGCTATGCACACACGCTGCAGCCACAGCAAACTTTACTGATGCATATGAGCGGTCATCCAGACGGTCGTGGCAATCGTGGTTGGGGTTGGACGAATGCAGAATGGACGGCCGCTGCCTCCGAAGAGTGGGCAGTGCAGGGTTTGCCGGGAACCGTGTGTTTGCCTGGGATTGGCGATATTTTAGACTTGTAAATTGGACACTGGCGTTTTTTATTTTGCCAGAGTCTGGAATTCGCCAGACTCCAGTTGTAAATAAGACATTTAGTAAGTATCAGCGTGAAAATATTGTGTTTGTCCAAGTCCCAATTGCTACCAGACCAAAAGCAACAATAATCAAGCCTGCTCCCCAATTGATCCATTGTAGGTGACGAGGTTGGAAACGATTGCGCACCAGGCTGATGAGTGTTGTCAGTAACAACCACCATAATGCAGAGCCACAAAAAACCGTGAAGACAAACAGAGCTGTTTGGACGATGCTCAAATCGCGTGAACCTAGACCTAATCCGGCAAAAATCGCAGTGAAGGCCAAAATGGTAATGGGATTTGTGAGCGTGAGAGCGAGCACTGTCAAGTATACCGAAAAAATGCCCTTTGATTGATTAACGGCCGTTTCCCGTGCGGGCTCTGTTCGAAAAGTCTTGACCCCTAAATAACACAAAAATAATCCACCAAACAGGCGCAGCCACTCTTGTTGATCAAGCAAGAAGCCAGAAATGAATGTTAATCCGAGTCCAGCCACCAGGCCATAAAAAGCATCGGCCGTTGCTGCTCCCAACCCCGCCGCGATACCATACTTCCTGCCTTGGTTTAGGGTAAGCTGAATACAGAGCAGCCCAATTGGCCCCACCGGCGCGGCAATCGAAAACCCAATCAATAAACCCTGTAACGGCAATGGCAAATCCATGTTTTCTTCTACCTACTAGTAGATTTGTCAACTTTTCTCTCTGGAAGCAGATGTGATCTAACGAACAAAAGTTGACAAATCTTTGTATGCCATAATAAAAAAGGGTGACCAATGGCCACCCCTCTTGTTCTTGTTCGGCTTGGAATTGATTCTTATCCCATTGCTTCAACAACCAGCTCGGCCACATCTTTGACTTGCATCGGTTCGCCATGCTCACGATTGGCGTCAATCATCATCGTGGCGCAGAAGGGGCAGCCAACCGCTAACGTATTTGCACCGGTAGCTTGTGCTTGCTCAAAGCGTACCAAATTAACAGCGGCCGTACCATGTTCTTCTTCTTTCCAATATTGGGCACCACCTGCACCACAACAAAAGGAATCGCGCCCGTTTTTGTCCATTTCTAACAAGGTTGCGCCAGCTTTGGCCAATGCCTCGCGTGGATCGTTGATAATGCCATTGTGACGCCCCAGGTAACAGGGATCGTGGAAAGTCACCTGCTCTAATTTGCTGCCATTTAGTCGTAATTTACCCTTGCCAACGAGATCGGCGATCAATTGCGTATGGTGGAAAACATCATAATTGCCGCCAAATTCTTCATACTCTTTGCCAATTGTTGTGAAGCAGTGTGGACAGCTTGTGACGATGCGCTTTTTATCAGCGCCAACACCATTTAATAGCTCAATATTGCTTTGTGCCATTTCCCAAAAAAGATATTCGTTCCCGGCGCGGCGTGCAGAATCACCTGTACAAGATTCAGCATCGCCTAGAACCGCAAAACTGACATCGGCTGCATTCAAGATTGTGGCAACAGCCCGTACGGTCTTTTGTGAATCTGGATTGAATGCACCTGCACAGCCAACCCAGAGCAGATATTCGTAATCGGGGTTTTCATCTACAGTGGGCACATCAAATGGCAAAGGTTTGGCCCATTCCATGCGATCTTCGGTTGATTGCCACGGGTTGCCGGTACGTTCCATGCCTACAAATGCGCCCTTCAATTCATCGGGGAATGCACTTTCCATCATGACTTGATCGCGTCGAATTTCCATGATGTCGAGCATCGGCGTGTTGCCGACAGGGCAAACTTCAATGCAATGACCACAGGCAGTACAAGCCCAAACGGCACTTTCGCTGATAGCGAAATCTAGTAACCTTGCAGGTTCAACTTCGCCATTAGCTAATGTGCCCATATTTTCTTTGGTGTAATAGCGTTTATTGATTTCAATGGCAGCAGGGGAAAGTTCCTTACCCGTGTTATAGGCGGGACAGACTTCTTGACAGCGATTGCACATGATACAAGCAAAGGTGTCAAGCACTTGGGTTTGATTCAGATCAAATAGGGTCGCTGCACCAAATTGTTCAATGGATTCATCTTCAAAATCCAGTGAATGCATTCGCCCTAGATAGTTGCGGTTTGGGCTTGTCATGAAATTGACCGGGCCCATGATTAGATGAATGTGCTTCGTGTAGGGGAAGTAAGGGATGAACAGGATAATGAGACCAATTGCCAGCCACCAACCTGCATGCATAGTGAAAACCAGCAAGGGTTCGGGCCAACTGGCCATAAGTGTGCCGGCAACAAAGCTCGCTGTTGGCTGCCAGGGTGTTAAGTCGGCTGTCAGTGCTACTTTGGAGGCTGAAGCCACAATGCTGCCGGTGACATGCAAGAAGATGAAGATAATTACAATCAAGGAGTCAGTGTTGATGCTACCTTTGCGTGCTTTTGGATTTAGCTTGACATTTTCGCGTGCTTTGAGGACAGGGTCTTTTTTACCAAAACGGCGTACCAGGAAGAAAAACAAACCAATGAGAACGATTAAACTGAATAAATCAGCCAACAAGAGGTAAATTTCTCCGAGGAAAGTGTCCTCCAGGAAATGGAAACCGGGTATTAATCCTTCGGCTACATCAACTAAGTTGACCAGACCATAGAAAATGAAGCCATACGCTACGCCATAATGAAAAAATGAAACGATGCGCCGGTGGCTAATGATGTCACCCTGACTAAACAAAGTTCGTACGCCAATGAGTAACCGTTTGAATTTATTATCGAGGGCAAGTGTGCCTTGACCTTTGCCAATGATGCGAACCATGTGGCCCCAAGTGTTAACGGCCGCTACGCCACAAATAAGTACGAGGAGGGCGAACAAGATGAGTTCGATTGGTGTTAACATGTGATCCTCTTTCTCCTTAACTGTTCACCACAGAAGGCATAGAGAACACAGAGCAAAGAGAGTGTGTTTTCTGTCGTTCTGTAGGATTTTTTTTGTAGCGCTTATTTTACCCTATGTTTTGACGCGATGCATCAAAAAGAGCTGGGTTTGCACTGTCTACATGACAATAGGAAAACGATAAGGAAGGTTTGGTTTTTGAAGTATAATTGTCTTCAATGGATGCGAAATGGAAGGTGAAATTATGGCGTTTTGTCATGATCATGGCGATTATTGGATTGATTTTTTCTTTGTGGCCAGCGGCGACTTCATTGTATGATCTGACTGGTGAGGAGGCACTGCCCGGGCAGTTGGCTGGCTTAGTGCATTGGTTGAATACGGCCGTTCGCCCCCAACCACAACTCGCATTGGAAACGGCCGCAGCCCACACTGATGTCAATATCATGGGTGTCAATACCTTTTTGCAACAAGAAGTCGAGCCCGAAAAGCGCGAACTGAGCCTACAAATGAGCAGCACTGCCGGGTTCCGTTTTATACGACAGGAATTCCAATGGGAAGATATTGAAATCCACGGTAAAGGGGATTTTGTTGACCGGCGGAACGATGCAGCGGGTGTGGATGCGTGGGCAAAATACGACAATATCGTCGATTTGGCCGAGCAGCAAAACATCGAAATTATTGCCCGCTTAAGCAACCCACCCTCCTGGTCGCGTGAACTGTCTGATGAAGAGATTGGTACGCTGGCTCCCCCTGATGATTTTAATGATTTTGGCGATTTTGTGGCGACGGTTGCTGAACGGTATGACGGCCGTATCCACTATTTCCAAATTTGGAATGAACCCAATGGCAATGAAGAATGGGGTAAGCAGGATGTCAATCCCGAAGCCTATACCGAATTATTGTGTGCAGCCTATGCACGCATCAAGGCCGTTAATCCTGAGACGATTGTGTTGGCAGGGGCATTAACGCCGACGGTCGCCATGGACGGCCGTCACATGAATGATCTGATCTATTTGCAGCGTATGTATAATGCTGGTGCTGCCGATTGTTTTGATATTATGTCGGCACAAGGGTATGGTTTGTGGTCTGGTGCTGCGGATCAACGCTTAAAGCCGACGGTGATTAACTATCCCCATAATTTGTATTTACGCGATCTGATGGTGCGCAACGGCGACGCAGCCAAGCCGATTTGGATTAGTGAACTGGGTTGGAATGTGGTACCAGAGGGTATCGAAGCCCGTTTTGGGCGTGTTACTGAGGAACAGCAGGCGCGTTATGCGGTTGAGGCTTACCGGCGTGCCCAAGCTGAATGGCCATGGATTGGTGTGATCAATTATTGGTTTTTGAAACGGCCAGCCGATTGGGAAAAAGATCAGTCCTGGTATTATTTCCGTTTGCTGGAACCGGATTTTATACCTTTGCCAGTTTATGATGCTTTGGTTGATTATGGGCAGAATTCGCCGGCAGTTTCACTTAGATCGAATTGGGTTTATGTTTGGAATGAGTTACGGCCGTTGTTCTTTACCTTCAGCAGCACTATATTATTTTTCGCTCTGTTGAACTTCCTCTCTTCAGGTATTGTAGAAAACAAAAATGAGGGCTGATCCTATCTTCACCCGGTCATTGTTTATAAATTTCTAAATCTTTTGCCTAAACTTGAAGAAGCCAGGGCATTTTTGAGCGCATCTAATCCTTTTTTGGGCGGCGGTGCGAATATTTTGGTCATATATTCTGACCCCTCGGATGGCGAAAGTTGTGGATTTGCTGCCAGAGTCCAATCATCGGGGTCATAATTAAGGCAGGCTAAATAATTATCTAACTGCGGTTTTAAATGTTGGACATCATTTTCGGTAAACCATCTGCGCCAATTATCAAACTTTTTGCTTCTTTCGACGCGCTTTAACTGGCCTGGTACGGACGCTTCCAGATTAATTGGAAAGCCCAAGTAAGCATTCAACCCAGTTACTTTATTGGTGACAAAGTCTTCGTATTTCAAAATGTGCCAATCTTCACCCAAATTATTTGTCAAATCACATAAATTTTGAACGGAATCTAAAATAGAGGTTGGCACTTCTGGTCTAATTGCTAAAAGTGTTGTGAAGTCAACTGCTTGGGGCTCTTTTTCTTTCTGTAAAACCAGTTTTAGGGCTGCTGGAAATTTGTCATGGGGCGGATTGTCGCTTTTGTTCCAGGAGTAAAAGAAGGTGCTGATGAGCAGGTCACGTGGATCTCGGATGATGCAAACCTTTTTGTTGTAATAACCACCAACCAGCGCCAACTGCTGCGGGTATTGCGGGTAATAGAGCGCTTTTGTGATATAGCTGTCATATTTTCTATAAATTTTGCGATGGAACTCAATATGATTCAGGCATTGGGTGGTGTAAGGTTCAAAATAGACTTTTATATTCGCGTCAACATCGGCGATGCGATAGGTTAAAATAGAAGTGCCGCTCTTGCCCATGCCTAAAATCAAGATTTTTTTATCATCTTCATCAAATTTTATAACGGCCGTTTCTTCTTGAATTTCGGTAAGGTAGGCGTCGCTGTAATAAAACCAGGGGCTGTTAACCAACTCTACTTGTGCTTCACCGGCATATACTTGGACTTTACAATTTGGTGGTAGTTCGATGCCTTCCTTTTGGAGGTCAAGGTCAAAGCCACAATATCCTGTGGGGTGCAAGCCCGCATCAACTACGTCGTGACGCAGTACTTGGGCAAGCAGTGTGATGATTTCCTGGTCATTAAATTTTAGTGTGATGGCCACGGCCGTTTCTTGATTCTGTACCAATGCCCAGCCATAGATGCGCGTGTTGGTCACATCATCTAAAAAGCCAACGATATTTTGTTTTGAACTCATATTATGTAAATATTGCCTTGTATGTCATGCCGCAAAGATGTCTATCCGAGCAAATGGATTCCCACCTACGCAAGAATGACAATTTAGTGATTCTGTCTTTTCCGAGGCAACATTATATAATCGGCATCTAATGATGACAAAGCATACAAACTCTGGCTGGATATTAGCCGTTTTCATCACGCTGTTACTTTTGGCGGCTGGTTTGCGTTTTTATAAACTTGATTCCCAATCATTTTGGAATGATGAAGGTAACAGTGCGCGCCTTAGTGAACGATCCATTGAATTAATCATCGCAGGCACAGCCAGCGATATCCATCCACCGCTGTATTATCTTATGTTACGTGGCTGGCGTGAACTGCTGGGTGAGCATGAATTTGGACTGCGCTCGTTTTCCGCTTTTGCAGGAATATTAGTGGTGGCGGCGACGGCTAAGTTGGGAAAAATATTATTTACTACAAAGTCACAAAAAAGGAACGGGGAAGGAGTTTTACCTTGGGCGTTATTGTCATTGGCGGCTGTTTTTTGGACGGCCGTTAACCCCGCATTGATTTACTACAGCCAGGAAACACGTATGTATTCATTACTCGCTTTGTTGGCAGTTTTGTCTACATTGTTCATGTTTTTATGGCTGCGAAGTAGGCGTTGGTTGTGGGCGGTTGTATATGTGGTAACGGCCGTTGCAGGTCTCTACACTCATTATTTTTTTCCGGCGATCTTGATCGTCCAGAACTTGTACCTGTTGATTTGGTTAGGACAAGGGCGTAGGTTACGATCTCTGACGCCACAGATGCTGCGCAAAACAATTCTTACTTGGATAGGTATAATGGCGGCTGTTTTCTTGCTCTATCTGCCCTGGCTGCCCATCTTCTTGCGCCAAGTTGGTGGGCGGCCAGCGATGCGCAGTCCATTGCCGATTTTTCTTTGGGACAGCCTGCGTTGGTTGGCATTTGGCGAAACAATCTCTGTAGATACTTTCGTGTGGCCGACGTTGGCTGTCTTGGTTTTGCTCTTGATGGGTTTATTGACTGCTGGTCGTGTGACTTTGATTATGCTGTTGGCAACGGCCGTTCCTATCTTGTTTATGTATTTTAGTGGGACAACGCAGCCCGCCTTTTTTAAGTTTTTGGTAACGGCCGTACCATTTTACTGTTTGTGGTTGGCTGCCGCTTGGGCAAAACCCGGTTGGCGCAAGTGGCAGACAGGTGTGGCTTTGCTGCTGGTTGTGCCTTTACTTTTGGGAACAGGGCAGTCGCTTTATAATCTTTACTTTAGGTCAGATTTTGCGCGTGCCGATTATCGTGGCATGGCAGCGCGTATCGCTGCTGATAATCATCCGAATGCTGGCATCATTTTGGATGCACCCAACCAATGGGAGGTCTTCACATATTATCACCAAGCTGGTGCACCCGTTTATCCCTTACCACTTGGACAGCCCGTTCCGGCTATAGTAGAGCCTGAGTTGGCAGAAATTGCTGCCGACCATGATCGCATTTATGCTATATTTTGGGGTGCAGAGCAGCGAGATCCTGAACGGGTCGTTGAGGGATGGCTGGATGCGAACGCGTTTAAGGCGACTGATGAATGGGTGGGGGATGTGCGTTTTGTGGTCTATGCGCTGCCTCATGCGGTGGTTGAGATGGCAACGGCCGTAAGTACTCAATTTGGTGACCATATCATTTTAAATGGGTTTACATTGGCAGCAGACAGCTATTCAGCAGGTGATATTGTGGGTGTGACTTTATTTTGGGAAACGGCCGTTGCCCTCGATCAACGCTACAAAGTTTTTTTGCACCTGTTGGATGCCAATGGCAATTTAGTTGCCCAAAGCGATAGTGAACCCAGCGGTGGCAGTCAACCAACGTCAGCTTGGCAGCCTGCGCAAAGCATTAATGATAACCACGGCATTCTCCTGCCAGCTGATTTGCCACCTGGAGATTATCAATTGGTTGTAGGTTTATATGATATTGCTGATCCAGACAATCGGTTGCCGATCCAGTCGTTGGATAATGGATCGCATACTTTGTCTTTGGGTATTATTACTGTCCGTTAGAAAAAATTTGTTGTTAATGTGGAAAAGTAGGTGTGAAAGGACGCTGCCCACGACTAAAGTCGTTACTACGAACTTATTTGTAGATGCTTAGTTTGCGAACAAATTAACCTTTCCTGCAAAGTAAAAGTGGCTGGTTTGTGGAAACGGCCGACCTCCCTTATACTTTTGCCCGAAAACCTTTGAGGAGTGTTTATTGGCATGCAACAATATCTTGATTTGATGCAGTATGTATTAGAAAACGGGGTACGGAAAGAGGATCGCACCGGAACTGGAACAATCAGCATATTTGGTTATCAAAACCGATATGATTTGGCGGCGGGATTTCCGGCTGTAACCACAAAAAAACTGCATCTGCGCTCGATTATCCATGAACTGCTCTGGTTTTTAAGTGGTGATACAAATATCAAATATTTACACGATAATCGGGTCACAATTTGGGATGAGTGGGCTGATGGAAATGGGGATTTAGGGCCAGTTTATGGGTATCAGTGGCGTTCCTGGCCAACGCCCAATGGCGGGTATATTGATCAGATAAGTAACCTCATCACCCGTATCAAAAACAATCCGGACTCGCGCCGCCATATCGTCAGCGGCTGGAATGTTGCCGATGTAGACAATATGGCTTTGCCGCCGTGCCACACTTTGTTTCAGTTTTATGTGGCGGATGGCAAACTTTCTTGCCAACTTTATCAACGCAGCGCCGACATTTTCCTGGGTGTCCCTTTCAACATTGCATCTTATGCATTGCTGACAATGATGGTGGCACAAGTGACGGGGTATGAACCGGGCGATTTTGTGCATACATTTGGGGATGCACACCTTTATTTGAATCATTTAGAACAAGCACAGTTACAATTGTCGCGACGGCCGTATCCACTGCCACAAATGCGCATCAATCCAGATGTCGATTCAATTTTTGATTTCCACTACGAAGATTTCATGCTCGAAAATTACCAAAGTCATCCCAGAATTAAAGCCCCCATTGCGGTGTAGAAAGCATTTCCGCTTTTCAGTCTATCAGCTTGCCGGCAAATTTGTTGTTGGCTGAAATGTTGAACTGTTGATCGGCTAAACACTTTTCCGAGGTAAACTTGAGAATTTCAATCATTGTAGCGATGGATCAGAATGGTGTGATTGGCAATAAAGACGAGTTACCATGGCGGTTACCAGATGATATGGCTTGGTTTAAGCGTATTACGATGGGCAAACCGGTCATCATGGGGCGTAGGACATACGAATCGATTCCACATAAATTTCGGCCGCTGCCTGGACGACACAATATTGTTGTGACGCGCAATCCTGATTATGTAGTAAAGGGGGCAACGGCCGTATCCTCCTCAAAAGCTGCAATCAAAGCCGCCGGCACTGTGCCGGAACTGGTTATCGGTGGTGGCAGCCAAATTTACAGAGCTTTTTTACCCCAGGTAAACCGAATTTATCTGACACGTATTCATGCAGAAGTAGCCGGTGATGCCTTTTTCCCCCAAATCACCTGGTCAAATTGGGTTGAAGTTTACCATCAGAACCATCGCCAAGATGAACGCCACCCTTTTGCTTTTGCATGGATTATTCGCGATAAGATTTCAGGAATTTAGCGGCAGCGAATTTCATTCGTGAAATTACAGAGCTTGTCGAACGTGAAATTACAGAGCTTGTCGAAGTATTCGTTGTAGCCATTGGAACCAAAGTCCAGGGAGCGGTGTATTAAAGGTAAATGGAGCAAGTCAATACGCCTGCCGCTGAGAATGCCTCTTATGACATGTCTGCTGACCCAGTAGACAAAGAACTGATCCTGCGTGCCGGACGCGGCGATACGGCCGCCTGGCAAGACCTTGTCACAAAATATCAAACACCCGTGTTTCGCTTTGCTTATTTGATTATGGGTGAGACGAGCGCTGCTGAAGATGTGGCCCAAGAGACATTTATCCGTGCGTTTTTGAAGTTGAACAGTTTTGATGTAGAACGGCCGTTGCGCCCCTGGCTGTTACAAATTGCGAAAAATTTAGCTCGTAACAAGCGGCGCAGTATGGGTCGTTATTGGGCCGCCATCCAGCGCTTTTTGCATTATAACCAACCTGACCTGATCTCTGAACCTGATTTCACTCAGGTGGACAGCGAACTTTTGTGGGTGGCCGTGCGCCGGCTCAAACCAGCCGCGCAAGAAGTCGTTTATTTGCGTTATTTTATGGAATTATCTGAGGCGGAAACGGCCGTAACCCTCGACATTCCTCCTGGCACCGTGAAATCCCGGCTGCATCGCGCCCTCAAAAAATTACGTCAGGTTATTGAGGAATCGTATCCGGAGCTAAAACCATGAGCGAACAAACAGACAAAGTATGGGCAGAACATCTTACAAAAATGGCTGCGGATTTTCCATATCCACCAACACCATCCATTGCACAATGGATGCAGCGAAAACAGCCCCCTTCAACACCGCTGCCTGTTTATAGTCGAAGATGGCGCTGGGCAACAGCCGTTGTTGGGTTACTTGTTTTAATGTTGAGCTTGCTGGCAATTCCGCCTGTGCGTGCGGCAGTCATTGAATTCATCCAAATTGGAGCCATCAAGATATTTGATGCGCCGTCCTTGCAGCCGGTACCAACTGAATCCCAGCAAAAACTATCGTTAAGTGATATTGGCACCGAAGTGACACTGGCACAGGCCCAAGAAATAATGCCGCTGCTAATGCCTACCGTTCCGCGCTTTGCAGAAACGCCGAATGTGGTTTATCAGCAAATGCTCAATGAACGTGAAGCGGTCTTTACATTGGTCTGGTATGGCAATGACGATCGCCCACAAATCGCACTGACGCAGATTGGCATACCCAGCTTTGGGATCAAGTGGGCGAGCGGGGAACAGATAACGGAAACGGCCGTTAACGACATGCCCGCCGTTTGGATTGAGGGGCCACATCTTTTTAGTTTTGCAGAGTTTGCTTTTAGCGATTTTGTGACCATCGATACCCAGGTGCTGTTATGGACAGCGGGCAACAATACACTGCGTTTAGAAGGTGATCTAACTCAAGCTGAAGCGGTTGATATTGCCGAATCGCTGCGTTGATCATTGGAAAAGGGAACCAAAATAAAATGACAGGTGTATACCTATTGAAACCAAAAAATACACAGAATAAGGATAGATATATGTCAAAACCTAAGTCAAAATTATTTGTTCTCGTTACCATTATTGTTTTGCTGGCAACGGCCGTTCCTGCTTTTGCAGGTGGTTGGGCCACCATCAAGCTCATCGCTGTGCCAGCAGAGGTGAGGGCTGGTGAAGAAACAATCATCTCCTTTCAAGTTTGGCAGCATGACAATAAATTGGTGCAGTCGTTGATGTCAAACGATAAGGTTTATCCGATTGAACCGCAAGTGAGCGCGACTCACGTTGAATCTGGTCAAACCGTCACAACTATCGCCCAACCGAACAAAGCGGACCTCAGTTTCGAAGCCCGTTTGACGCTGCCTGAGCCTGGCACCTGGGAATGGACAATTGAGCCTTTGCCATTAGGTGGCGCAACTAGTTTTGAACCATTGGACGTGCAGCCTGCGCTTGAACCTGTTCCTGTTGTGACTCGCCAGCGGCAAATAGATCAAGTTTTGAGTGGTTCGCTGCTCTTTTTGGGAGCCGGCGTTTTGATTGTTTTGTTCGGCTTCAGCCTTTTTATGTATATGTATCGACGCAGCCAAAAACTGCACCATGTTTCATAACCTCAGTAGAGAGCACTGCTATCCGTTGTCGCTTTGATCGCGATTTGCAAACGGCCGTGACTCTCAACCACAATCACTCCATCATCAAATGCTTCATTGATCACTACATTTTTTGCACGCGTAATGCTGATTAAATCGGTTGTGGCTGCAATCAAACTTGCAGCCATTTCGGCATCATCCACCGTCAAAAATAAACCGGCTAATTCTGTACTTAGCGATAGATTGTTGTCGCTTTTATAACGCCGCACAGTTGTCGCGACGTCGATAAGATGCGTGCCGGTGATTACAGCCGCAGCATCTACCCAACGCGCATCAACTTGCGGCCAGGCCGAGTTGTGAATCGATTCCACACCTTCATCCGCAGTAAACAATCCCTGATAAATACGTTCAGTCACATGGGGCAGCAAGGGGGCAAAAAGTTTGATTGTGGCTGATAGGGCTTGATAAAGTGTGTAGCAAGCGCCGTCACTGCTGCTGTTGTCATAGAGTCGTTTTTTGACCATTTCTAGATAGTTATCGGCGAGATCGTGCCAGAAAAAGGACTCTACTTCATTTTTGGCGGTTTGATAATCATAAGCCTTAAAGGCACTCGTTGTGCGTTCGATCACAGATTGCAGCCGTGCCAACAACCAGCGGTCGGCAGGAGTCAGGTGGGCAGTCAGGTCATCTAGCTGCCTGGCAGTCGAATAATCTTGCAGAAAACGTTGACTGAAGCGTGCGACATTCCATAGTTTGGTGACGAGTTTGGCACCTGCTTGGATTTTTTCTTCGCTAATCACGGCATCCTTACCCAGACTGGTGGATGCTGCCCAATAACGTACGGCATCGGCCGAATATTGTTCAATCATTTCTAAGGGAGCCGCTGCGCCGCCGCCCCGACTTTTGCTCAGTTTTTCTGTTCCCGCAGGTGTCATGCCCCAACCAGAAATCGCCACATCTTGCCAGGGCAGCATGTCGAATTGATAGCGAGATTTTACAATGGTGTAAAAAGCCCAGGTGCGGATAATTTCATGGGCTTGTGGGCGCAATGAAAAGGGCATCACTTTGTCGTAAAGTTCTTTATCGGTTAACCATTGCCCCACAATTTGAGGTGACAGTGAGGAGGTTGCCCACGTATCCATCACATCGGTTTCAGGCATAAAGGATTTGTTTCCACAGTGTGGACACGGCCGTTGCGGTTCAGTTACAGTGGGATCAATAGGCAGTTCGTCATTTTTGGCAGTAATAACCGCATCACAAGATTGACAATACCACACAGGAAAAGTTACACCGAAAAAGCGTTGGCGTGAAATGCACCAATCCCAACCCAAATTTTCCACCCATTGCGTATAGCGAGTTTGCATATGGGCTGGATGCCAGTTAACTTTGGCGCCAGCTTCCAGCAAGGCTGCCTTTTGGTCTAAGACACGCACAAACCATTGCTGTGTCACGATGTATTCCACGGGCGTATCACAGCGTTCATGCACACGCACGGATTGTTGAACCGGCTGCTGGTTGAGCAGCAGCCAGTTGTCGTGTAAGGTTTGAATGATGTTCTTGCGTGCTTCTGCCGTTGTTTGGTTGGCGAATTCGGCGGCTTTGTGGGTCATACGGCCGTTTCTGCCAACCGCCTCAACTAAATCCAAATCATGTTTGTACCACCATTCCACATCGGTTGTGTCGCCAAATGTACAGCACATCACCGCGCCTGTGCCTTTGTTTGGATCGGCGGCCGCATCGGCAAGGATCGGCACTTGTTTTCCGAAATGGGGTACCATTGCTGTTGTGCCGATTAAATGTGTGAAACGGCCGTCTTCGGGATGCACAAACACAGCCACACAAGCCGGTAACAATTCCGGGCGCGTGGTGGCGATTGGCAGCGTTGTCCCATTCTCCAGCGTGAAAGCCAGCGTATGGAAAGTGGTTGCCCGTTCTAAATCATCCAACTCAGCTTGTGCTATGGCCGTTTGGCATTCAGGGCACCAGATCGTTGGTGCTTTTTGCCGATAAACCAAACCGTCGGCGTACAAATCAAGGAAGGAGCGTTGCGCGATGCGGCGTGCATCATCGTCGATGGTGCGATAGGAATAGCGCCAATCGATTGACAAGCCCAGCCGCTGCCAGAGAGTTGCATACACTTTTTCTGCCGCGACACTGACTTCGAGACATTTTTGGATAAAAGCGGGACGGCCGATGCTGCTGCCCCGAATCCCCAATGTACGCTCCACGAGACGTTCTGTAGCGAGACCGTTGTCGTCGTACCCCATGGGATAAAACACATTACGGCCGTTCATGCGCCAAAAACGTGCGAAAAAATCGGCATGACTGTAGGAATAGACATGTCCCAGGTGCAGATTGCCTGAAACTGTTGGGGG
>JAGRDI010000293.1 GCA_020432765.1 Anaerolineales bacterium
GACTGCACCACGGCCGCTGCCGAAATAACGCTTATTGAACTCAATCGCTGCCTGGTTGTTCCCCGTCGTCCCTTGTGTCAACAGGTCTGCCAATTCACGATTGATGCGTTGTTGCCGGCCGCGTGGTTGTGGTTTGTGCGGCGCAGTGTAACTATTGGGTAACTGCCAGGCCAGGTAGGTTGTTCCTGGCGGGCCTTGTTTGCCGTTGTAGTCGGTTAAATGGAAGCCGGCCTGGCCTTGCTGCCAGGCTTGGTCTTCGGCAGCGGCCGTATTCACCCGGGGTCCTAGTGCGAAATTTGCTTGGCGCTGAACTTTGGCGCGGCGATCATAGAGGCGTTGTGTACGGGTGGGTACGGCCGTTATTAATGCCAGGGTCTCGCGGGCGACCGGTTTTGTTTTGTGGCCGCTGTGGAACGTGGCATAAAAATGGGCACGCACGGTGCCAATATTTTGCAGCAATGTTTTCAGCGAAATGGCAACCGGACGGCCGACCAGCTTCTCAACTGCTAGATAGTTAGCCACTTTACTAATGCCACGCAGCCAGAGCCGATCACCTTCACGCTGCCAAAATATGCCAGCTCCTGCTGCTAATAAATTGCGTAACTGGCGCCAGCCACAAACACGCAGCGGCGAATCTTTTGGCGTCAATTGTGCGCGTGCTGCATCAACATCAATCCAACCTTGTCCTTTCGTGTCCAAATGGCGCAGCAGCAGCCAGATACGGCCGCTGGCTGCTAATTTGTTGCGTAACAAAGCCAATGCAATGTCTGGATACATTTTGACGACTGCTGTAGATGGGGATTCTGGCTGTTGGTCGGATGGTGGGTCTGTTTGCGGATATTCTAGCCAATGATTGTCACCGTGGCTGTCTATGATAGTTTGTTGGCGCAGGTGATGTTGTTGCAAGACGGCCGTAACGCGCTCACTATACCAGCCGAGATGTGTGGGTAATGTGTGGAGAGGATTGTTCGTGGTGGGAGAGCAACGGCCGTGCGGTTTCGTTGGCATGGGCAAAGCCGGTGGTGTTTGCTTTGCCTGTCGTGTTTGGCGTAAATTTAGAAGTCGTTGTTGGGCGGCCAACAACGTGGCGGATGGCTCGAAAGCCGGCTCTTGCTGCGTCACATGCGCTCATTGAGCCAGACAAGAGACAACCCAAACTTACACCTGTAAACAGGCGCAATTTAACGACCCATTAGCGGTTCTGCCAACCTAAATCAAGTTGACATAGCGTATGGGCTGTGTTATGCTCTTACCTAGCTAGTGAGCTACCCGGGGCATAAAAACCCCCTCCCCAATCAAGGGGCGCTGCGCTACAGGTGTTGGCGGCACCAGAACAGCAGGTAGCTTACGGGTTTATGAATGTAGGCCAGACGTGGCGGCGTCTGGCCACTTTTCTTTTATAGGGCAAAGACGAGCTTGAAACCTGTCCTTACAACAATGCCCCGGCAAGCAAAACGGCCGCTTATATCCCAAGCGACCGCCAAAACTCTCCTTTTCTTGCCATAAAATTTTCTGTGATCTGTTCTGAAACGGCCGTCATTAACCCCGCAGCCTAGTAGAAATTTTCTAACTGGTTGCCATGGGTTACGGCCGTTGGATCGAGCAGTTCGTAAAAACATTACACTTTGGGCATCAAATTCCTAAAATAGAGTGACATAACCTACAATTGACACCAGTCTATCAGCTTAGATTGCCCTTGTCAACCAATCTATAACGAAACATGTGGTGAAAATACAATCTATAGCGTAAGTTTCGTGTATATTCCTGGCTTATAGCTTTGTGTTAGGACTTGACAAGCTTTGATTACTTATATAACATCTGATCTATGGACAATAGACTGCAAGTGAATTTTGGCATTGATGGCTTCACACCGGATTGGGAGCGTTTGGGACTGGTCGTTTCACCATTTACGATTGAGGCTGATCCGCGTTTCATGTATCTTTCCACAGAAACACGCCGTGCTCTGTCAAAAGTAAGTTATATGGTGGAGGCAGGGCAGGGGGCTTCTGTTATTGTCGGCGAGATTGGCACGGGCAAAACAACTCTCGCATCCTGGTTTCACAGCCGCTACGCACGCCGGCCCGATTTTGAAGCTGCCAAAGTGGATGAACCGCCCAAGAAAAGTGGTCTGCTGCTGCTGCGGCGAATTGCAGCGGAGCTGGGTGTGGACACACGTCGTGCAACTGAAGACCAATTAAACGGATTGCGCGGGTTTCTGATTAGTAAAACGAAGGAAGGCATCCTGCCCTTGGTCATCATCGATGAGGCCCATGAGTTAAGTCCTGAACAATTTACAGAATTGCGGCGTATTTTGAATTTTCGTGATCCTGAAGGGGGCAAGGCGTTTCAGATTATTTTATTGGGACGACCTGACCTGGATATCAATTTACGTGATGTGCCAGATTTCAATGATCGTGTTGTTACCCGATCTTCACTTGACCCTTTGACACCTGATGATACAAAATCCTTAATCGAATATCGTTTATTAGCAGCTGGTCGCGATCCCAAACAGCCACATCTGTTTATGGATGATGCGATATTGCCGATCTGGCGCGAAACGCGTGGCTATCCGCGCAGTATCTGCCTGTTGTCACTGCACCTTTGTTTGGAATTGTTGACGACGGATGGGCTCCAAATAGATGGTGCTTTTGTAGAGAAATTTCTTGAAACCCATCACGGGTATCGCCAGGCAGGTTTGTGACCTATTGCAGAAATTAAATGAGCGATAAAACCGTAGCACAAGAATCTCAAGATATGCGCCAATCCACGATGGCCGAACTGCTGCGTGAAAAGCCTAAACGCGGACGGCCGAAACATGCAGTTAGTCGTCAAAATGTTTATGTTGCTTTAAACCCTAGTGAGAAAGCTGAGATGAAACGTTTAGTGGCGTTATTGCCAAGAAGCCTAAAACGTGCGGACTTGGCAGACTTGGTCATCTCGGTCTTAACAGCACGTTTAGAAGCTTTACGGCGTGCATTGGTCGGCCGTAACCGTGAGATCCCTGAAGGTGTCACTGACTTGGACTCCTTATATTTATTGTGGGATTTGCCTTTACCTGACCCTACACAACCTGAAAAATGGACCTCGATTCGGGTCTCGCCACAGCAAGTGATTGAGTTGGGTCGTGAACATGGCACCTTGAATGCTGCATTTGGTGTCACACGCAGCCAAACCTTTGTCTTAGGTCTGGCCGCATTGGCTCAATTCCTTGAAAAACATCCTTTGCAAGAGTCAGAATTGACCGTAAACCAGATTCGGGCGCTCATTTTGCAAGCGTATTAAGTTATGAGCAGCTCATAATTTAATCGACACTTCTCGTGTATAGATTTTCGCCCAAAATGATCGAAATTGCGTGTAGCGATAAAACCGCCACTTTTGATGCTGGTGTAATCGTTTTCTTGATGTTTTTACAGCAGCGAGTAAAAGGGGGGGCATGCACGCATTAGTAACCGGTGCAACGGGTCTGATTGGGCGTCATTTGGTCGCTGTTTTGGCCGCAAATGGGGTCGAAATTTGTGCGTATGTACGGCCGTCAACCAACCGCCGCCCACTAAAATCCTACCCAATCAAATATGTTGTCGGCACTGCCAGTGATGAGGTTGCCATGCTGCAAGCAGTGGCTGGTGTTGACTTTGTTTTTCATGTTGCTGGTTACCTGACTGCCAATGCGCCTTTTGGCACGGATGGCAACAGCGGTGCAGATGAGTGGCCCCTTTACCAAGCTGTCAATGTTGATTTTACAGCAAAATTATTGGCGGCATCGTTGGATGCGCAAGTCGGCCGTTTCGTTTATGTTAGTTCGAGCAGTGTGTACAGTTTGGATGCACCTGTGCCCACGCCGGAAGATGCGCCACTTGCTCCGTTGAGTTTGTACGGCCGTTCCAAATTACAAGCCGAGGCCCACGTGCAGCAAGCTCAAAAGCAGGGTTTAGCGACGACGATCATTCGTCCCCCAGTTGCTTATGGTCCCGGTGACCGCTATTTCACACCAATGGCTTTGCGCTTAGCACGGCTGCCACTTTTGCCGTTGGTCAATGGTGGCCGCACGCTGATGGATATGGTTTATGTGCAAGATGTGGCGGAGTTGTTGTGGCTTTGTGGGCAACGTGAAGCGGCAAACGGCCGTATCTATAATGCTGGCCCAGGTTATCACACCAGCCTCTTTGATCTCGTTGCTGCTTATCGTGAGTTAACTGGCAGCGGTCCGCGTATTGTCTCTGTGAGGTCTGAAATGGCTGGGCGCACCGCCTGGCTTTCGCGTCGCTTGGTTCGGCCGTTTGTGCCTGAAGCGTCTGCCGCTTTAACACCGGCTGGATTGAATCTGATGAACCATGATCTACACCTTGACATGACTCGCGCCGCTGCTGACCTAAACTTCACGCCCCGCTACAGTTTGCTGGAAGGTTTGCGGGCAACAATAAATCAAGAATATTTGAAAGGCAGATTTTAACTTTGTGGTATTATAATCTCGATGAATCATTTTAATATAGAAAAGACCTGCTTCGATGAAAATTGACTTTCACTCTCAAGATGATATTACAATTGTGACATTGAGCGGTGAATTGAACGGCCGTACCGTTCCCGACGTGCAAGCCCAATTAATGCCTTACATTCAACCCGGCTGCAAAATCGTACTGGATTTGCGTCATGTAACTTATATGTCTAGTGCGGGTTTGCGCTTCATGCTGCTTATCCATCGTCAAACAACCAATCAGGGCGGGCGCGTTGTGATCACGGGCTTATCTGAGTGGGTAGAAGATACCATGTCGATCACTGGTTTTTTGGATTTCTTTGAGGTATATGACAGTTTAGAAACTGGAGTTGAAGCGGTACGACAAAATTAAATGCAACGAATTGATATTTATCCCACACGACGGCATGGCGACTTTTTATTACGCGCAGGACGGCCGTATCCTTTTGGCGCGACTTTTGTGCCTGGCGGCGTAAACTTTGCCGTTTTTTCGCGCTATGCTACCAGCTGTACATTAGTCCTATTTGAAAAAGGAACGGCCGACCCCGTGGTTGAAATTCCGTTCCCTGAAGAGTTTCGAATCGGCAATGTTTTTTCAATGGTCGTTTTTGACTTAGATTATGAAATTATCGAATATGGGTTGCGTATGGATGGCCCTAACCAACCACATTTAGGCCAGCATTTCAACAAGGAAATCATCTTGCTCGATCCCTATGCCAAAGC
>JAGRDI010000294.1 GCA_020432765.1 Anaerolineales bacterium
ACGCAGGTTAAAATTTATTGCGTATGTCGTACTGCGCAAAAAAGCGCAGCGAAATACGCAACACACAATACACATGACTGTTCGAGCATTTTTCCGCGCTGTAAAAGTAGAAAGCGCACATCCACCATACGATAACATCACGTTGAAAGTCAGTTATCCAGCGTTGCTATCTGACAGTGTTGAAGCACGTAACAGCGGGCGCATGCCTGCTGATACAACGCATGCGCCTTTCCCGGTTGTCATTTTTATGCCAGGCATCAATGTAGAACCGGCAGTGTATCAATGGCTGGCAAATGCATTAGCTACAAAAGGGTTGGTAGTTGTTACTTACAGTTGGATCGCGGAAGAAATGCCGGGCTATATCAATTTGACACCAGGCGTAGATTTAACGGCCGTTACCCCCACAACCTACGGTACAAAACCGACCTGCCCAGCCCTCCAACCGGTTCTCGACGAACTAGCAAAAATTAATGACGCAGGACACAAGACGGAAGATGGAAACTCCGTCCTCTCGGGCTTACTCGACCTTAACAGCATCATCCTCGGCGGTCATTCTGCTGGCGGCACAATGGCGCTGCAAAATGTGAATCCAAACTGGTTTCCGCAAATCAAGGCGGCTTTCAGCTACGCCGGGCATACAATGGCATCGACCATGCTGGGGTATGCGCCGGGCACAATTTTACCAATTTCAACGAATCGGCCGTTGCTCATCCTCGGCGGCAGTAACGACGGCGTTATCGCAGCCAGCGCCCAACGTTACGAATTGGCAGATGATTCACCCACAGTGGCATTGGAAAGAACCTTTAACGAAGGAGTTTCTGGCGGAAAGCAGGACAAATATTTGATTATTCTGCAAGGTGCAAATCATTTTTCTTGTGTGCATCCAATTGATGAGACCACAGGACGGCCGTTTCTAGACCAGCCCACTACCCAACCTGACACACGTATTCGCGCAGAACTCATAACATTAATATCCTTTTTTATTGACGGGCATGTACGCAGCAACCCACAAGCACGCATCGCCCTCAAACAACAAATCAACAGTGGTAATCCGCTGATTGCTTTAAGCAAATTGAAATAGAGTGAACAGCGAATTGCCAAGTAAAATTACCTACGCAATATGCAATACGGAGGAATCCCATGATTAAAAATTTCTGGTATGCCATTGAATTTAGCGAAGAAATCACCAGCGAACCCAAGAGACTTACAATTTTAGGGCAAGAATTGGTAGCATATCGCGATACCAAAGGCAACCCGGTCATTATGAGCGACCTGTGCATTCATCGCGGCGGTGCAATTTCTGATGGTTTTCTTGAAGGAGATTGTATTCGCTGTCCTTATCACGGCTGGAAATATGCACCCGACGGCGAATGTGTCGAAATCCCCGCCAATCCGCCAGGACGCAGCATCCCCAAGAAAGCGCGTGTGGATTCCTATCCGGCCGTTGATAAATACAATTGGGTCTGGGTATTCCTGGGTGATTTACCCGAGGCAGAACGCGCACCCATTCCGGAACTACCCCACTTCGACAACCCCGATCTGCGCCGCCTGACCGGCATCTATGAATGGCCTGTCCATTATGCACGTGCCCTCGAAAACGGTATTGATTTTTCACATGGTGCCTGGGTGCATGGGGGCGCATTTGGCAACCGTGATGAACCGGAAATCGAAGATTATGAAGTCAACTACCTCAGCGATTTATCCGCTTCTGCTACCATCCATTTCCGGCCACAGCCTGTCAAAGGTTTATGGCGACGTTTGTATAAAAAAGAAAAAGTGCAGCCCTACATCTTAGTCACCAACACCTGGTGGATGCCCAATGTCACCCTTTTGGAAGTGCGTCTGCCATTTGGCTTTCAACGTCTTTTCAATGCACATGTGCCCATCACCGAAAACAAGACCATCACCAAATGGCAGCTTCTGCGCGACTTCTTCAAAACACGTTTCGCCGATCGTGATGCTGCCAGACGTGTCATCAAGATCTTCGACGAAGACAATCCCTTTGTTGTTGCCCAGCGGCCCGAACTTCTGCCTTACGACTTGGCCGCAGAATTACATGTAAAATCAGATGCCATCCAGGTCGCCTTCCGCAAAACACGCAACAAATATCTTGATATGGGATATGGTATCGATATGCACAAAATCCAGGCCGATTATGGCAATTACCAAACAGTTGTGATTCCTTCACCGGCACGTCGCGAAAACCCCGAACTGGCCAATGCCTGGGTCATGAAAGAAGTGCCAGTCAAGGGACGCGAATTAACCGCTGACGATTTTACACGGCGTCCTGGAGATATGAAGAAGTCTGAACGGCGAAAGACGGAAGACGAATGACCGGTGACCAATCTCTTCCGTCCTTCGTCAAAAAAGGAAATAGTATGTCTTTAGCAAACACCATCAGTCAAAAAACCCTTGACGCCATCGTTGACCGTTTTGGTCTGAGCGAACATGGCGAACCCTACATGACATTATCCAGCCCCATGTCGCCTGTCCCAGTAGGACAGGTGCGCGTTTTTTCTGGTGGCCCCGTGCATAAAATGGTCTACATCGGCCTCACTGTACCGCCTATTGGATTGGACTCGCATATGATTTTTGCCTTTACGCCGCCTGACAGCCCACTGCCGCACTTCACATTAGATTCGGTGCTGGCCGGCCCCCATTTCGCCTTCCACCTGGATATGATTCCGCGTGTCGATTTAGGTGCAAATTTGGCCTATATTGATGAAGTTTTCCAACCATTGACCACGATATTTGACTCTGCCAAGGAAATTGAGGGGTTGACACCCGCCCATCTTTCACCGCGCCAATATGCGATTATGTCCCCGTGGATGTTGGCCTATCGCGCCACAGAAGATGCCTTCGCCCAAATTGACGCGCATGTCGATCAATATCTGGCACACTGGTTCAAGGTCTTAGAGACCAAACTATCCGTGCATACCTACGAAAGCCTGGACAACCACAACTTCAGCGAGCGCGACCAACGCAACCGCGCTGCCATCTTCAACCCCGATGTCGATCCTGTTTGGGCACAAATTGACCGGCTCTTAGGCGCAGATGTCAGCACGCAGTTACAGGGTTTGCTACGGACTCAGGATGTCCAATTGAACGATTTGCTGAACCGATTGATAAATCAACTTGATACTTTGATTCCTTTCTTAGACGTTTCCCATCAGGATGTGTTTAATCTTATTCAAAGAGATCATTATATTTGGTTTCCAGAAACTACAATCAATTTACCTGATTCATACACAATTTACCAAACCCAAATAACGCATTCTGCATTGTTACTTGGATATTCTTATTTTGAGGTTTTTCTGGCCGATCTTGTAAGGAAAATTTATTTTCATAATCCAAACATGTTACCAAGAGATAAACAACTAAACTTTTCAGAAATTGTCGAAGCGGAGAATTATGAAACCATTATTCGTATGATGATAGACAAAGAAATAATCTCACTATTCTACAAAAGTATGGAAAGTGTTATAGCTTATTTCAGGAGGAAATTGTGTCTACCATGGTCAGAT
>JAGRDI010000295.1 GCA_020432765.1 Anaerolineales bacterium
TCTTGCAAAACGTTAAAGGCATCCGGGCCGCCCTGAATTTGGCGCAGTTGCGATACATGCGGCGAGCGGCTGCCATCAGAGTAATCCAACTGGATCACGCCGTCCAGACCCTCGATTGGGCCCATGGTGGTCAAAGCGTTGTAGACATCTTCACCGGTCAGCGCATCAAACCCGACTTCGTCGATGGCAGTTTCGAGGGCTTGTACAATCACATCCACACCCGCGACGAGCAGTAAATAGCCCACATTCTTTTCTGCAGGTGTCCGTTCGTTGGCCGTGAAGATTTCTTCGGCATATTGCACCCCGGGATGATCGGCATCATTCCACCAGAGGTAGGGGAAAGGTGTTACCAAACCAACAGCCAGTGCCGGGTCGGAGACAAAGGCATAAGTTGCCAGATCCATCGCCCAGTTCGCACCAGAAAGAATGAATTCATCTTGCAGACCCAACGAACCCAAGCCATTCATCAAAGCGGCGGGACCAAAAGCGAGTGTATTTGTCCAGATGACATTGGCACCGGCCGCTTGCGCGTTCAAAATGGCCGTCGTTGTGTCGGCGGTGGGGGCCAGGTCATATTGCTCTTCAAGCACAATTTCCACGCCTAAACTTTCAGCATAAGCGCGGCTTTTCTCATTGAGTGCGCCCTGTCCGAAAGCGCCGGGCCAACTGAGGTAAGCCAGCTTAATCTCATCGCCGGCCGGTTTAACATCGGCCCAATTGGCGGTCAACCAATCCAGGAAATAACCAAATTGATCCGGATAAATCGGACCTAAACCAAACGTGTAACCTGAATCGGGGCCATAAAACCCTTCTGCACTTAAGCCGGCCGTGACATTAGGGATTTCGTCTTCGGCAAAACGGCTGGCCAACGCTTCAACTTCGCCAGAACCGTAGGTGATCATGACTAAGATGTTGTCGTCTTCACTGGTGAAACGGTCATAGGTGGCGACGGCTTCATCAATGCTGCCACCGGTGTCCTGGAATTGGACTTCGATTTGGGCGCCACGCACGCCACCCTGTTCATTGATGGCATCTACTGAATCTTGCATACCGCTGATCAGCGGGCCGGTAATGGCGGCATAAGGGCCGGATAGATCACCGAAATGGTAGAAGGTGATGGTTTCGCCTTCCAGATTGTCGGTGCGTTTTTCATCCATCGCTTCTGCGGCTTCCGGCGCAGCTTCTTCGACCGCATCTGCAGCGTCGGCAGCAGCTTCTTCCACTGCTTCTGCGGATTCAGTGACTTGTTCTTCAGCAGCAGCGACTTCTTGTTCAGCTTCAGAAACCGCTTCTTCAGCTTCTGCTTCCATGACTTCAACGGTGGCTTCCGCTTGCTGCTCAACTTCTTGCACAGCTTCCTGTGCCGATTCCTCAGCCTGATTACCCGCGGGAGTACCACAAGCAAACAATGTCGCGCTGAGTATGATTACAAATAATATGAGAGTTGCTTTTTTCATCTATTCTTCTCCTTAAAATCTAACCACAAAGGACACAGAGAACACGAAGGAGTCCTTATGATATATAAAATTGGATAGGCCAAATACGCATATAGAATTGTTTTCCTGACAGCACCTCCTTTTAGCGTGCAAACGGCCGTAACCGCCAGGCTGCTTTGATGAGGGACCAGCGATAGGCCAGACCACGCGGCTCGAATATTAAAAACAGTGCCAATGCGAGTCCGAAGGTCAACGGCCGTAACGCCGCACCAACCCCTGTCGCATCTAACGGCAGCACACCCGAATTGATCAAACCAATAATGATGGGGGTTACCCACACCGCCAACTCTTCCAAAAGCGTGATTAAGATCGCACCAAAAATAGGCCCCAAGTTGGTGCCTAAGCCACCGACGACCAGCATCCCCAAGAGCAGGATCGAATCGGTTAAACCCAATGTTTGCGAGTTGATATGGCGGATATTGTGTGCCAGCAAAGAACCGGCTAAACCCGCAAACACAGCCGCGATAAAAAAAGCACGCAGTTTGTAAGCAAACAAATTAATGCCCAACAACTCGGCTGCCAGATCGTTGTCGCGAATAGAAATCAGCGCACGCCCCAGGCGGCTGCGTGAAATATTCAAGGCGACAATCGTCGTGAAGATGAGTACCGTCAGGGTGATATATATGAACTGTGCTGGTGTGGCAAAACGGTAAACACATGCATTCAATTCAGGGTTAAATGTTGTACCTAAAAAACAGGTGCCGTTGATGACCGGGATGACAATTTGTGGCACAGGCACGTTCAGTCCTTGCGCGCCGTTCAAAACATCGGGAAAGAGATTGCGCGTGACCCAGGGAATGATGAATTGGGCGCTGAGGGTAGCCATCGCCAGATAAAACCCTTTCACGCGTAACGATGGCAAACCAAAAATGAGACCGACCAATCCTGCACCCAGTGCCGCAACTGGCAGTGCCAAGAAAAAGTTCCAGCCTAAATTTGCCACCAGCAGAGCGGAAATGTAGCCACCAACTGTCATGAACGCAGCCTGCCCCAGCGAAATCTGCCCGGTGTAGCCCGTAAGAATATTTAAGCCTTGCACTGCAATGATAAAAATGCAGATGCGGTTAACCAGGGATACTGTCGAATCGGATGCTATCGCAGGCAGCGCATACAGCAGCAGCAAAAACAACAGCAGCAGCACCCCTTGCCAGCGCTGCCGAATAACAGCCATGTCTTGTTGATATGAACGGTCAAAATCACCTGCTGGTCGTAGGATAGTCATAAATTTTTTGGTCGAGCAGTCTTGTAGCCGGCCTGTTTGACTATGTGACTACTCCCCTGTAAATCGAATTGGTAATTCGATACGCGATTTTCCAAAGTGTGCTGCTAAATCCGCTCGATCCGTTTTTGGCCGAAAAGGCCATCGGGTCGGATGATTAACACAATTAATAGGATGATATAGGGTACAATTTCGGCTGAATTTCGGATCGTCTGGGCGGCTTGTGGCCCCAGGACAAAATCATTATTGGGCAGCGCGACCAGGGAAACCGCCAAACTGATCAACAAGCTGCCCACGACCGCGCCGGGAATGGATTCGAGACCGCCCAATAATACGGCGGGAAACGCGGCCAACACGACTACTGGTAAACTCAGGTCGAGACCGCTGGCAGTGGCGATCAAAATGCCGCCGATAGTGGCGATGATGCCGGCCAGCGCCCACGAAAGTCCAAACACGCGGTTGATGCGGATGCCGACACTTTGGGCGGTTTCATGGTCTTCTGCGGTGGCACGCATCGACAAACCTGTGCGCGTATATTGGAAGAAGAGCCAGAGCACAATCACACAGATCATGGCCACTACAAAGGACCACACGAGATTTTGGCGCAGGATGACGACGATATTGTTGCCGTTGTAAACAAACGGCAGGGAGATTTTGTAGGGATTGGTAATGTCAAAGATGACGGGAAAGTTGCGCTGTGTGGTGCCAAAGATGAGGATGGCAACACCTTGCAAAAATTGGCCGATTGCCAGGGTCATCAGAATGATTGCCAGGAGGGGTTGTCCGGTCAACGGCCGTAATGCCAAACGCTCGATCAATAAACCCAAACCTGCTGCTACCGCTAACCCACAAATGATCGCCAACCAAAGCGGCAGCCCTAATTCTGCAGCAAACCACCAGGTCGAAAGCGTGCCGATCAACAACATTTGGCCTTCGGCAAAGTTAAAAATCTCTGACGACTTGTACACCAACACGATCCCTAGCGCGATCAAGGCAATCGGACCGCCATTGAGCAGGCCGGTTATCGCAAATTGTGGAAGTAACTGCCAATTCATCTTCAAAACCTCGGTTAATTTTTACCACAGAGAACACAGTGGACACAGAGAAAACTAAGAAAAGATGCTGTGTTCTCTGTGAATGCTGTGGTGTAATGTTTAAAGCGAAACGATTTTTAGAGATGATTCCATTGTCGCTTCGGAACCATCCTGGTACACAACCGTGCCGCTGACCTCGACAGTTTCATCACCGGCATACATCGCGGTGATGATCTCGCCGTATTTTTCATAGAGTACACCGCGGCGCAGTTTGCGCGAACGGGTCATCTCGGCTTCGTCAGCGTCGAACTCTTTATGCATGAGCACAAATCGGCGTACACGCCCGGCAGGGGGCAAACTTGCGTTGACTTGTGTTACGGCCGTTTCCACCAAAGCATACACTTCATCCTTCTGTGCCAAATCCATGAAGGTCGTGTAGTTGAAATGATTGTGTTCGGCCCAATTGCCAACATTGCCGTAATCAATTACGACCAAAGCGGTTACAAAATCGCGTGTCGGTCCGCCCAGAGCCATCACATCCCGAATGTATGGATTAAACTTTAAGCGTCCCTGAATAAACTGCGGCGAAAAACGCTCACCATTGGCCAGCGTGATCATATCTTTGACACGATCCAGGTAGATGAGATGGCCATCGTCGTCCACATAACCCGCATCACCGGTACAGAACCAGCAACGGCCGTTGTCATCCTGCCATAAAGCTGCTTGCGTGGCGGCTTCATTTTTGTAGTAGCCCTGAAAAACAGTGGGACCTGTCAAACGAATCTCGCCATCTTCAGCAATCATCACATCTGAATTGGGAATCGGCTTGCCGACGCTGGCAAATTTGATGTCACTATCCTGATGCATGGTAAGTCCGCCGGTGACTTCTGTGGAACCATAAACTTGTTTGAGATTGATGCCCAGTGCGTGGAAAAAACGAATCACATCCGGGCTGAGTGCTGCGCCAGCCGTATACGCATTGCGCAGGCGTGACAACCCTAACTGATCACGAATAGGCGCGAAGACAGCCCGGTCGCCCAAGCGGTATTTGAAATGCAGCCAGGCACCTGGCGTTTCGTTGTTGAGCCGCTTATCAGCCATCTGGTAACCAACCGGCAAAAAGGTATCGTGGAGCTTGCGATTGAGCCAGGTGGTTTCATTGATGCGTACCTGGATCATGCCGACTAAATTTTCCCACAAGCGTGAATTGTAAAGAATACTTTCCGGTGCGATCTCGCGCACATTTTCACGCACGGTTTCCGGCGCTTCAGGGAAGTTGATGATGATGCCGGTGTAAACATGCGGCGCGATGCCTAATGCATGTTCACCAATCCAACCCAATGGCAGCAAACTCACATGATTGTCACTATCGTAACGCGGGTCAATTTGTTGGAAGAGTGCGGCGCTGGTCATCAAATTGTTGTGGCTGAGCATTGCTCCCTTGGGCAAACCGGTCGTGCCAGATGTGTAACAGAGAACGGCCGTGTCTTCCCCCGTCCCCAACCATGTCTCCGTCACAAATCGATCTGGCTCATTGGCAGCCAATTCTCGGCCCAACGCCTGCACGTCATTAAATGAGATCAGCCAGGAATCGTCATAATTCCACAAACCCTTGTCATCCCAATAAATTACCCGCTTCAAGCCGGGAATTTGATCGCGAATTTCCAATAACTTGTCACATTGTTCCTGGTCTTTAGCCAGCGCAAAAGTTGAGTCGCTGTGGCCGGCAATGTAAGCCACTTCCTTGGGAATTGCGTCTGTATAGATGCCCACTTGTGTACCGCCAACCGCCAATAAACCTAGATAAGCCCACAAATAATAACGATCATTGTCACCAATCGTGCAAATTTTATCCCCCTGCTGCACGCCGAGGCGGATCAACCCCAATGCAAACAATTCCACCTGGTCAAGAGAGTCCTGCCAGGTAAATTCGCGCCAGATACCAAACTCTTTCTGGCGCAGTGCCACTTTACGGTCGCCATATTTGTCAACTTGCTGCAAAAAATATTGAGGTAAAGTTTGTGGTTCGTTTATGGTGTATGTCATTTGTGAAATTAGCCGGTCAGCCAACCAGCTTGGCTGATTGCTGAAATGGGCTTATCAAACCTCTTCACCTAAATAAGCCCGAATCACCGTTTCGTCCTGCTTGACTGCATCTGGTATGTCGTCACCGATCTTGACGCCAAAATCTAAAACCACAACACGGTCTGAGATATCCATCACCAAACCCATATCATGCTCAATGAGCACAATCGTCACGCCACGCCGCTCGTAAATATCGAGAATGAAGCGTGCCATATCCTCCTTTTCTTCCACATTCATACCCGCCATGGGTTCATCTAGGAGCAAAAGATCAGGCTCCATTACCAATGCTCTGCCCAATTCAACCCTTTTGCGCAGGCCATACGGCAGGGCCCCCACGATCGCTTTACGGATGTGGGCGATTTCGAGAAAGTCGATAATTTCTTCCACCACCGCACGATTTTCAATTTCTTCGCGCTGGGCACGCCCCCAATACAATATGCTTTGTAAGCTGTTTTGGCGCATGTGGATGTGACGTGCGGCCATCAAATTATCGAGCGTACTAAGGCCGGTATAGAGGGCGATATTTTGGAAGGTTCGCGCAATGCCCAAAGCGGCGATTTTATCGGTTGCAGTTTGGGTGAGGTCAGTTTTATTTTTGAAGAGGATACGGCCGTTTTGAGGACGATAGAAGCCGCTGATACAGTTGAGCATAGATGTCTTGCCGGCGCCATTCGGTCCGATAATGGCCCGAATTTCACCCTGGCGCACATCAAAACTGACATCGGAAAGCGCCGCATTGCCCCCAAAGCTCAAAGATATATTCTCAATAGTTAACAGTGTCGAATTCGAATGCATATTACCGTTGTTGAAAAGAGATTGTCAAACTAATTGGCTGCCAATTCGAATTGTAGGCTTCACCAAATTATATGATGCAAATTTTTGAGAATAGAGATCGTATGATAGTATAAACGTAGCATAAGCTAGGTATTCGCGCAAGCAATTAGAAGAAATACAATGTGTTGCATAATGCAACCATACATATTATGATGAAGACCTCTTTAAGGAGGTGATTAATGCCTACATTACATGTGCGCAATGTACCAGAAACAGTATATGCACGACTGAGAGAACGTGCTCAAACTCAAAACAGATCAATTAGCGCTGAAGCTCCCCTAATCACAGCAGACGGTGCGCTAATGCGTAAGTGCATGAACATTGATATCGATGTCTACGCCCGCGTTGATATTTAATTCCTCGCATAACTTCTCAATTGCAACAAAAATACTATTTTTGAAGGTTTTTTGTATCTCACTGTGAGGCTTGCTACAATTCTTTGAATTTGTACCTAAAAGAGGAAGCAGGAAAGGTATGTCTTTAACTGAACTCAGTGAGCAACAACAGGTCTCAAAAACAAAAATCGGTGGCTCTGACCAAACGGCCGTAGCCGGACGCAGTTGGCGCGAAACGATGCATTTGATTGTAGTTATCTTTAAATTGCGCATCGTTGTGTTGTTAGTTTTGGCGGCAACTGGCGGTGCATTCTTGGGAGCAGGTGGCTGGCCAGGCGCATCAACATTGCTGCTCACCTGGGTCACCGGCGGCATGGCCGCCGCAGGCGCTTCTGCAATCAACCAATATTGGGAACGCAATTCAGACGGCAAAATGGGGCGCACAAATAAACGGCCGTTGGTCACTGGTGAAATTAAAGAGCCGCGCTGGATTCCGTTTATTGGTTTGTTACTCATCCTTGTACCTTCCTTGGCCGTATTTTCCTTCAATCCAGAGCTCACATTCTTCCTGCTCTTGGGCGCTTTTATTTACGTCGTCATTTACACATTTTGGCTCAAACCACGCACATTGCTAAATGTTGTTATTGGCGGTGCAGCGGGCAGTGCGGCTGTCTTGAGCGGCAGTGCAGCCGCAGGCTATTGGAATGCTCCTGGTGCCTTGGTTTTGGCGCTCATCCTTTTCCTTTGGTCGCCATTTCATTTTTGGAGCCTGGCGCTGTTGTATCGCGAAGAATACGCAACGGCCGAATTCCCAATGCTGCCAACCCAAACCTCACCCCGTGCGGCGGCTTGGTTTGTTATGGCACATACCATACCAACAGCCATGGCTGGTTTACTATTGGGCTTATTGCCGTATATGGGCTGGGTTTATATTATTCCGGTGCTGATTGTTTCGTTGCATCTTGTATGGCAAAATATCAAGTTGGTCCATGACCCATCGCCGCGCAATGCTCGCAGCATGTTCTTATCTTCAAATATGTATTTGCTTGTTTTGTTGGTTGCAATTTGTGTTGGATCCACACTTCCTTTTTAACTGTAAATGCTGCAAGTTACCCTGTTGACAAAAGCGGGTTGCGGGCTCTGTGATGAGGTCAAGGAATTATTAGATGCACACGCAAGCCTCTATCCTCATCAACTAAATTTGGTCGATATTACAACTGCTCCCGATTTGCTGCGCCGTTATCGTTATACGATCCCAGTTGTTAAGATTGGTGACACCGTCATGAACGCGCCGATCTCAGATGCGCAGTTGCTTGAGGCTTTGAAGACGGCCGTTTCTTCCCTGTAGCCGCGATTTCCGAATCGCGTACTTAAAGCGCGATTCAGAAATCACGGCTACATACTTGCATTTTGAATCAAACACACCAAACAAAAGGAGCAAGAGCGCTTCCTCTTGGCTTGTTACTTCAGCATCTCAGGGATTCAATTTATTGTCAACGGAACCTTTCCCGTTACTACATATCATACGAGGAGCTTTAAACTATGTATAGTTTCATATTGACCCTTCACAACCTCATGCGTTGGCTGGTACTCATCTTTGGCGTCCTGGCTGTATTGAGAAGCCTTTATGGCTGGTTCGGTAAAAAAGAATGGGTCTCAATAGATGACCGCCTTGGTCTGGGTTTCACTAGCGCAATAGACATCCAACTTTTGCTTGGCCTCTTGCTCTATTTTGTATTTAGCCCCATTACCAGGCAGGCCTTCCAGGATTTTGGTGCTGCCATGTCAAATTCCGACCTGCGTTACTTTGCAGTTGAGCATTTTTTGATGATGGTGATTGCTGTTGTGCTTGCGCATATTGGCCGTGCCATGTCTCGCCGTGCAACTACAGACGCCGGCAAACATAAACGTGCGGCTATTTTTTATACAATTGCCCTCCTGGTCATTTTGGCAAGTATTCCCTGGTTCCGTCCACTTTTGCCATTTTAAGAGGAGCAGGGTGGTAGAGTAGCAACGTTGCAAGTCTGTGCGCTTCTGATATTGCAACGTTTAAACGCTGTAACTTTCTAACTCTGCCGTTCCAAACTCAAGCTGTTTTCAGGATGAACAAAATGGATCAATCTAACGTGAGTGACCCAGATGCAAAATTAGACTTCAAGCGCATCATGCCCATTTTTGTGATTGTACTCATCGACCTGATGGGTTTCACAATTATTATTCCGCTATTACCACTGTATGCAGCCTCCTTTGGTGCTTCGCCGGCGCTGATTGGGGTGTTGGGCGCGACGTATCCCATTATGCAATTTCTGGCCGCACCTATTTTGGGACGGCTTTCTGATCGCTACGGCCGTAAACCAATCCTCGTCATTAGCCAAATCGGCACTTTTGTTGGCTTTGTCTTGTTAGGCTTAGCGACTGCCTTGCCCATGATTTATCTATCGCGCATTATCGATGGTATTTCCGGCGGCAATATCGCCACAGCCCAAGCCGCCATCACCGACAGTACCAACGAAAAGAATCGTACTCAAGGATTAGGGCTTATCGGCGCGGCTTTTGGGCTGGGCTTCATTATCGGCCCGCTGATTACCTTTGCTTCATTAGCATTGAGTGGCAACGATTACCGTGTACCGGCGTTTGTCGCTGCCTTCTTTTCATTGTTGTCGATTTTGTTGACTGCCTTTTGGTTTAAAGAGACCTTACCCGCAGAAGATCGCAACAAAAATAATAAACAACGCGCCTTTTCATTGCGTGCTATGATAACGGCCGTTTCTCACCCAACTGTTGGTATTTTGCTGATTCTCATGTTCGCTCAGCAACTGGCCTTTGGCGGTTTTGAGCAATTGATCGCACTGTTCACCCTCTCGAACTTAGGTCTAAATGCATCTGGTAATTCAGTCATCTTTGTTTACGTTGGTGTGATTGTTGTCTCTGTGCAGGGTTATTTTATCGGCCGGTGGAGCCGCCGCTTTGGTGACCGCAAGCTGATTTATGCCGGACTCGCCTGTTTAGCAATTGGCCTGGTCTTGTTTGGTCTTACCCCGCGTCAACCAACTCCCTGGTATTCTGAAACCGAAATCACAGAGGAAATGTCTACTGCGCGGAATTCGCCAGGTGAAACATCCGCCACACATGATATTGCTGTCGATTTACCGTCCGAAGCGGATAAAGGTTGGGGGGGGCTTGTTTGGGTGTTAATTGCGATGATCCCGATCTCGATCGGTGGTGGCATTTTGATGCCAGCAATTAATAGTTTGATTACCAAACGTGTGGCAGCGGCCGAAGTTGGTGGCATGTTAGGTATTTCAACATCCTTTACCAGCGCTGCCAATGCGATCGCGCCGCTGGTGGGCGGCGTCATGTTCCAAGTTATTGGACCACGGTCTCCCTTCATAGCAGGTGGGCTGCTGATGGGTTTTTTGCTGCTGCTGGCTGTTCGCAGAATCAAACCGGGTCGCGAAGAAACGGCCGTTGCTGGTTTAGCACGCGGTGGCGGACATTAAAATGGTTTACAAAAAAACCATTTTTATCCTTTTTGATAGAGCCAATTTAGTTGTAATCTATCCCATTCCCTTCTAGAATCAAAAGTAGCATCAAAATTATAGACAAATGCTGGAAGCCGAAGGACTATCGGACTTTTAGCACTTGTCCTTTGTCAAACTGTTAAGTGTCTAATTAAAGTCCGGTTACAAGCTAACCGGCGGAGGATAATCATGAGTACAAATGGAAAAATGAATGGCAGCCATCAAGTCGCTGGCTTTAATGTGAAAGTTGGCCTCGCGCAAATGCTCAAGGGCGGCGTGATCATGGATGTCACGAATGCCGAGCAGGCGGTGATCGCCGAGCAGGCCGGGGCGGTGGCGGTGATGGCGCTGGAGCGCGTCCCCGCCGACATCCGCCGTGCGGGCGGGATCGCCCGCAT
>JAGRDI010000296.1 GCA_020432765.1 Anaerolineales bacterium
CTCTTTAATCTATTTGTTTTCACACTCTTGATCATCTACCTTTTTCCCATCTTTTATATGGTGACAACATCTTTTGTAGAAAGCCAACAACTGCGCGACCGCAACGCCCCTTTATATCCCTCACGCCAGCAAAGTATTGAGTACGATGGCAAGGAGCGCAAAATATATACGGTTCCTTTTGAAGATGGAGACCGCCAACTTGCCTTGGTCAAGCCAGGAAGAACTTCTACTGAGTTCATCGATCCAGAAAATCTTGCTGCTGGACTCATTACTTGGGAAGGCAATTGGCGGCAGTTAATTGGCGTTTATGAGTATCATGCCACATGGGAAAATTTTAACATTCTATTTCGCTCTTTACGCATATCCGAGCTGTTACGGAACACTCTGCTGATCGCACTTATAACAGAAATCGGGGTGTTATGTTCTTCAATTGTGGTTGCCTATGGGTTTGCCCGTTTTCCACTACCCGGCGGCGACGCCTTGTTTTATTTGATGATCGCCACAATTCTGATCCCTGAAAAGGTGACCTTGATCCCAACTTACTTTATGTTTGTGCGCGTTTTAGGCTGGGACGGTTCATGGCTGCCGATTGTCTTGCCGTTCTTTTTTGGCAATGCGATTTATATTTTCTTGCTGCGCCAAAATTTCAAAAGCATCCCCAAAGATTTAGATGAAGCAGCGATGTTAGATGGCGCAGGTCCAATTCGCACGCTCTTCTCGGTGGTTTTACCCCAATCCTGGCCCGTGGTAATTACTGTTTCACTCTTGCACTTTTTCTATATGTGGAATGAAACCCGTCAGGCAGCATTGTATTTGAGTACACGTCGTGATTTGATTCCTATTTCGTTTGGTATCTCAAACTTTCAATCTCTCGCACCGATACAAAACCAACTGCAAGCCAGTGCTTTGATCATCATGATTGTGCCGGTACTTATATTAATTTTTTCGCAGCGCCACTTCATGCGCAATTTGATTATTACAGGATCAGAGGGTTAGAAGAAACATGGCTAAAGTACCGACTAAACGTACTGTGGTTGCCATTTGGCTCGGCTGGGCAGTGATTATGATGGCCTATTCAGCTCTAGTTCCGGCTCGTTTTTCTGTCGTCCGACCTGATAAAGTGTTATTTTGGACCCCTGGCTCAACGGCCGTTAACGGCGCACAAGATAACAAATATTACTTACAAGACCCATTTCTCGAGAGGCAGGTAGCCTGGGACTCTGAATATTATCTCGCGATTGCCCTCGGTGGTTACGATGATCCGCATGTTGACCGCGTAGGTGAGTCGTTTGGCAATGTGAGAAATGGGCCAGGATTTTGGCCGTTTGTCATACCCCAAGGAGCAGGCAATGTGCGCGAGGGCATCTCACTCAGTCACGCCTTTTTTCCTTTTTACCCATTTGTTATACGTTTATTGGCTTTACCGCTTTCAATTCTAGGGTTAACTTCCATTGGCACAGCAACCCTCGCCGGCGTCATTATTTCCTTATTGGGCACGCTGGCAGCAACGTTAGCCATATTTGAAATTGGGAACCAAGAAATAGGTAGAAATGGTGGGCTGCGTGCTGCCTTTTATCTGCTTATCTTCCCCAGCAGTTTTTTCTTATCTGTTGTCTATACTGAAGGTCTCTTTCTGGGTCTGGCATTTTCCAGTCTGATGCTGCTGCGCCGTGGACATCACGGTTGGGCAGCTCTTTTAGCTGTATTGGCGACACTCACACGTGCTGCAGGCGTTGTTCTGATCGTACCATTATTCATATCCTGGGTACAAGCAAGTGAATGGTTGGATCTGGACTTGGAATGGCGGCAACTTTACTTCAAAGGATTGCCGTGGCGCACAATTGGCAAAGCCCTGATTGCGGCTGCACCGTTGATTGTATTTTTCATCTGGCGTTTCTCTTATTTTGGTATGGCGTTTAGCCGTGTTGAGGATGAGTTCTTTGGACGTGGACTACTGGCTATTGGCGCAACTTATGCATCCTGGCGTGAAGCATTTTTCAGTTTGTTTGGCAATAACCCACAAGCAGCAGCCTATTATGCGATTGAATTTGGCGCAATTCTTTTAGGCTTCACTGCTTGTATTGCCGGACTGCGCAAATATCCAGACTTAGCCTGGTTCGGTTTGTTAATTATTATACTTTCCTTCACTAGTGGCCCAGCGCAGGGCATGCATCGCTATGTGTTGGCAGCGCCGCCTATTTATCTATTTCTGAGCAACTTGGGTCGTAAACCAGCATTTGACCGTGTATGGACGATTGCTAGTATTTTGCTAATGGGAATCGTTGGCACGATGTTCATTTTTGACATGTGGGCAGGGTAATTGCAATTTCTGGCAGGGGCGAGACCGACGGGAGAAATCGCTTCTCTATTTGGCTAATTGATTTCCCGTCGATCCCGCCGCTGCCAAGTTGATTTGCTATGGAGTCGTTATGCCTGCACCAAATGGGAACAAGACTTCTTCACTTAGATTATCGAAATCTAGCGGTAATTGCTCAACACTCATTGGCCATGTATACGCTGTTTTTCCTGTGAAAGGTTTGTCACCAAACAACACATCGGCAACCCCTTGGCCTTCAGTGCCGGGCAGCCAAGCAGCAACGAGTGCATCCCAGTTCTCGATTTGATCAGCAATCATCAACGGCCGTCCCGACACCAGTACCACAGCCAGTTGATCACACATTTCGGCCATACGTTTAACGGTGCGCAATTCATTAACCGGCAAAGTCAACATCGCACTATCACCCAGTCCTTCGGCGTAAGGCTCTTCACCCACGACTGCCAAACACACAAGCTCTTCGTTGAAAGGTACTTCGCCAAACTGACCAAATTTATCGTAGATAACGGCCGTTTCCGGCACAACTGTATTTTGTACAGCCTCCAAGATCGTCGTTCCAGGTGTAATATCCCCTTTTTTACCCTGCCACTCAATGGTCCACCCACCAGATTGGATACCAATATCATCTGCCGCTGCACCCGCGACATACAAAGTAGGCAAATCTTTCGGGAAAGGCAGCAAATCACCCTCATTCTTGAGTAAAACTTGTGATTGGGCGACAGCTTCACGTGCCACCGCACGATGCTCCTCGGAACCAACCATGGGCACAAGGTTCGGGTTCGAGTAGGGGTGCTCAAACAAACCCATCTCGAATTTCACTTTTAGGATATTTCCAACTGCCTCGTCAATCCGCTCCATCGACACATCACCGGCCTCAACAGCTGCAGCGAGCGTTTCAATGAACAGATTTGCGTTATACGGTACCATGTTCATATCGACACCCGCGTTGATTGATTTGACAACGGCCGTATAAAAATCAGGATCCACCTGGTCAATGCCCGCCCAGTCAGAGACAATGAAACCATCGAAACCGAGTTCATCGATCAATACATCATTGATCAAATAATCTTGCCCATGCATTTTCATGCCGCCCCAACTGGAGTAGGAAATCATAATATTTTGCGCACCAGCCTCAATCACAGCCACATAGGGTGGCAAATGTACAGCACGCAGCGTTTCTTCATCAACTTCAGTTACACCTTGATCGATCATATAATCGTTTGTTGTGGAACTGCCCCAGACCGTGCCACCATCACCAACAAAATGTTTGGGGGTGCCCAGCACAGTATCCGGTGCAGCCAGATCGTCCCCTTGCAGCCCTTCCAAATATGCGGATGCTAACCCAGACACAATATCTGTATTTTCGCTGTATCCTTCGTAAGTACGACCCCAGCGAATATCTTGCGGAACCATAACACCAGGCGCATAGTTCCAATAAATGCCCGTAGCGATCATTTCCCTGGCAGTCACTGCACCAATTTCACGCATCAAGTCTGGATTATTGGCAGCACCTAAACCAATGTTGTGTGGAAAGATAACCGCGCCTTGCAAATTGCTGTGGCCATGTACCGCATCCACGCCATATATGAGTGGTATACCGAGGCGAGTTTGTAAAGCCGCATCCTGGAATCCATCTACCATGGCCGCCCAACCTTCAGTTGTATTGTCGGCGGGCGAGCCACCACCGCCGCTCAACAAACCACCCAAGAAATTGCCGGTGATGTCATTTGATTTGACGCTGTTTTTCTCAATGAGGGTCATCTGTCCCAATTTCTCTGCCAACGTCATGCGTGCTAACAAATCGGCCACACGCTCATCAACAGGAACATCTGGCTGCCTGTAAGGCGCATTGAGGTCTTCGGGAACTTGCGTAGGCATTGGCGTGGGCTCTGGTATGTTTGCAACCACATCATCCTGTCCAATTTCATAAAACAGTAGCTGACCAAAAAGGCTCGGATTATTGTAGGAATTATCTCCCACATCGGCTGCAGACCAGATCGCTTTAAGCGTACGATCAGCCTCACTACTGCCGTTCAGATGCACTTGGAAACCGATCACATTACCATGTGTATTGGCAATATCCCAGACAGTATTTTGCAACGGCACAGCCAGTTCAATGGCATAGCCTTGATCGGTAGCGACGACAATCGCTTCGGCCCCAGTCGTCTCGACTTGTATGCCGCTAAAGATGAAATCTTCGGGTGCAGCACCTATATTTAACGGCGGGATAGTAATTTGGGCAACGCCATCGACATAGTTTGACAGCTGCAAATCGCCAGCTGCATTGATATAAAATTCTACGGAATCTTCATTCCAATAGTTAGTACCGTGTTGGCCGCTAATGATGTGCGGATCAATGACATCGGCCATCATGTATAAATACTCATCGTCAGCAGCCGCAGCAAAGGTCAGCATGGTTTCCCATTGCACGACAGAGTTATCGGGAATGGTGACAGTGGGTACACCGGCCCAATCGCTCAGATCGCCATCCAGGGTTATGGTTAGCGGAAATGGAGCGTTATAAACTTCATTGGGTGTGCCGGCCGGAACGAGTAAACTGGAAACGGCCGTTTCCTCCATGGTTTCTTCTGCCACAATTTCTGTGGCCACAATTTCTGTGGCCACAGGTACATCGGGCGCAACGGCCGTCACCTCTGGCGCTGATGTCGCGGTCGATACAACAACCGCTTCAGCAGTCGGTTCGGAAGTTGCCGTTTCCACATTACTATCACCATCACAAGCCGCTAAACCAACCAGCAAAAGCAAAACAACAAACATCAAGTAATTTTTCTTCATGGGGTTTCTCTCTCTATTGCGTATTGCACAGCATGTAAAAACTATGCAGCTTTTAACGCAGCATCAATTTCAGCCAATTTTTCCGGTGTCAGTAAATCGCCGGCAAAAGGCGCGATATTCTGCAATGTCATCGCCATCGCCATATTGATTTGGGGATTACGAAGCATGGGACCAACATGCTCTTCCAATACGGCCGTTCCCTTCTCCGAAGCCAATAACGCACCTAGAGACATGCCGACATGCAAGCCAGACCCTGCGCCAGCGTCGCCACGCCAGTGAAAACTGGTTTGGCAGCGAATATCACGCGCAGAAGCACCCACCAATAGTTCAAACTCACCCGCCTCAGTCACCCAGGCCGCAGCCAGTGGGTCATAAAAAGCCAATGATTGACGATTAAGCCTGAGATTCACCGTTTTCGTTTCACCCGGAGCAAGCTCGACTTTCGCAAATGCTTTGAGTTCCTTTAACGGCCGTACCAAGCGACTTTGCACATCACGCACATACAACTGCACAATCTCTTGCCCGGTCACGGTACCGCTGTTGGTAACATCTACGCTCACTAAAATGTTTTCTTCCTCGCCAAAGGAGTCACCATTTAAGCGCAAATGATCATAAACGAATGTCGTATATGACAGCCCATGGCCAAAGGGAAACAACGGCTCAATTTCTTTTTTGTCATAGTAACGATAACCCACAAAAAGACCTTCCCCATAATAAACTTTACCATTTTCACCTGGGAAATTAATATAGGCTGGGTTGTCTTGATAGCGCAGCGGAAATGTTGTCGGTAGTTTGCCGGACGGAACCACATCGCCAAATAACACGTCAGCAAGTGCATTGCCCGCTTCTTGACCTGCATACCATTGCTGCAACACGGCGGGCACCGCATCGATCCACGGCATCGTGACGGCCGAACCCGCATTTACCACAACCACGGTATTGGGATTGACAGCAGCGACACGCCGAATCAATTCATTTTGTTTGCCGACTAATTCCAAATCTGGGCGATCAAACCCTTCACTTTCCCAATCCCGGTTTAATCCAGCAACGACAATGGCTATATCAGCTTGGGCAGCTGCGGCAACGGCCGTTGCAATTGGGTCATCTGGCAAAACTGGTGGAGAACTCAAGCGCAGCATGCGAAATTGTGAATCAGGATTCGTCACAAACTCGACCAGCAAATGATAAGCCTGTCCAGCAACGAGGTTCATCGCAGCTGACGCAGCGGTATATTCACCACCGGCGTTCCACTTATCAACTTTAACTTGACCATCAATCAATACACGACTTTTACCGATACCTGACAGATGGAATTCATAGGCACGGCTTTCTGGCACACGCAATGTAGCGCTGAGACGGGCACTAAAATTGGCCGGATCAACGTAGGGATCAACAGTGCCAAACCAACCCAACTGTGGCGCTTTAATAACTTGCGTGTGAACTGGATCGCCGGCAAACTGCATGCCATTAAAATATTCGAGGGTAAGTCCGGGGGTTTTGCCATCAACGGCCGTTAACCAACTCACATCCAGCAGCGGCGGTTCCTTATACACAGATGTGCCAATCTCGTAATTAATTGTGACCGCATCACCCACACGACTACGAATGCCAGCCAGCGGCGATACAACATAATGGGGATTGATTTGCGCACTACCTCCTCCCATAACCTGCGCCCACTGCGCATTTTCACCAATCACTGCAATCGTCTTGATTTTATCCAAATTCAACGGCAAGAGATCATGATCATTTTTGAGCAGCACCATCGCCTCAGCCGCCGTTTGACGGATGAGTTGATGATGTTCTGGTTTGTCTATCGCTTTTTCAGGCGCTAACTCAGGGCTTTCAAACGCGCCAACGCGGACCAACAAACGCAGTAAACGGCGTACTTTGTCGTCAATATGGCTCTCTTCTAATTCACCGGCTGCAATCGCAGCCATAATTTTTTCTGGGTTCATCCAACGCGCCGGCCCTGGCATTTCCAGGTCAAGATAGCCACCGGGCACATTGTCGGAATAGGTGCCATACCAATCTGACATAACCAGTCCATCGAAACCCCAATCCGCTTTAAGAATATCATGCAGCGCCAGATCAGATTCGCTGACATGCGTCCCATTGAGGCGATTATAGGCACTCATGATACTCCACGGTTTACTGTTTTCGAGTGCGATGCGGAACGGTTCGAGATAAATTTCGTGCAACGGCCGTTTTGTCACTTCTGAGCTTATGGAGTTGCGTTCAAACTCCTGATCATTAGCCACAAAATGTTTGATACACGCCGCCACACCATTCTTTTGCAGGCCATCAATATACGCCGCAGCCAGGGTACCGCTCAAAAATGGGTCCTCGGAAAAACATTCAAAATTGCGCCCAGCATTTGGTGTACGGTGGATATTGACCGTCGGGGCCAAAAGCACATGCGCCCCCTTGGCTCTTGCCTCCTCAGCCAGCGCCGCGCCAACCCGCTCAATCAATTCCGGATTCCAGGTCGCGCCCAGCGCCATGCCATTCGGGAAAGCGGCGCTGGTAGGTCCCGTATTGCCATCACGACCTCGCGCTCCATTGGGACCATCGGTTACCTTGAGCACCGGCACGCCGACCCGTTCGACCGCCACCGAATGCCACATATCCGCACCCGCCAACAACGATACTTTCTCAGCAAGTGTGAGCTCATTTAATTTTTCTTCAACAAACTTTTCCATTTCCTCTCTATTTCCTTATGTCAAGTATACATGCGCACCTGACCTAAACTCGCCAAAGCAACAATTTTTTTAGCAAAATTTGCCCTAAACCAACCATGAAAGCGATTTCAGATATGGTACATCAATAAACTTTTTTGTCAACGAAAAACGATCTGTTTTACTGAGCTGCTTTTCTAATTTAATTCAATCAAATTAACGCAAGCTTACTCGACTAAAATTTGAGTCAGTGTCTGCGACAGCAATCGTCCTCATTAACATAATTTTACCGAATTTATGGACAACTTACACGCTTTTAGCGTACAATGATAGCAAATTTGATATGAAATCGCTTTCGAATTCGCAAACAAAAAGAACCAGGATCAAAAATGAGCAAGGCAGCTAAAGTAACCATTCAAGATATTGCCCACAAAGCACAAGTCTCTCAGAGTACGGTTTCTAGAGTTTTGAGTGGCAATGCGCCTGTGGCAGCGACCAAACGTACGGCCGTATTGGCAGCCATAGACGAATTAAATTATCGCCCCAATATATTTGCGCAAAGTCTGGCCAGCGGTCAATCGCTGACGATTGGCGTTCTGACCCAAAACTTTGGTAATCCATTTTATGATGGCATTTTAGTGGGCATCTTGCAGACATTAGAACCAACCCCCTACTCCCCCATTTTTGGCGACGGCCGTTGGCAACTAGCTGTCGAAAAACGTGCGCTCAGAACCCTGATCGATCGACAGGTCGATGGCCTTATCGTCGTGGGTGGCTTAAGTCCGCAAGAAGAGATATTAGCCTATTCCCGTGACGTGCCATTGATTGTAGCTGCTAGAGAAATCCCCGACCTTGCTGATCAGTGTCTTTTCATCGACAACAAAAAAGCGGCCTATGACGCGACATGTTATTTAATCGACATGGGACACCGGCATATCGCGCATGTCACTGCACCGATGTATTATCATGGCCCCATCAATGACATTTTCCAACGTTATCAAGGTTACATTCAGGCGCTGACAGAAGCGGGCATTGAACCAGATCCGCAGCTTGTGGTCGAAGGTGATTTGTCACGACAATCGGGGTTGATGGCTTTGCAGAATTTGGTGGCAAGCAAACGGCCGTTTACCGCCATATTCGCTGCCAATGACCAAATGGCAATTGGCATTCGACTGGGTCTATATCGTCGTGGCCTGCGTGTGCCCGAAGATGTTTCCCTTGTTGGCTTTGACGACGAGCCGACCACTGCCTACCTCACACCACCGCTGACTACCGTGCGTCAACCAGCCATCGAATTAGGCCAAACCGCTGCCCAGGCCATTCTCGACCTGATCAACGCCAATCAGCAGCCTTGCGACCCATTCGACACTGAACTGATCATTCGTGAATCTGTAGCAAGGCGGCGATAACAAAGACCAACTCATCTGCGTTTACACCGCCATACACCTACCTGTGAGACACAATCAATATGACAGCCCTCCAGTACCCTTGAAAACCACACAAAAACGCACGCATTAGCCGATTTGCTATGCGTGCGCTCATAAATTTTAGGTTGCAGCAAGTTGTGTCATGTGCCGGGTTTAATTGTTGTAACCACGGCCGTTGCCATTCCCACCACCACGTCTTCCCTGCCCATTACCCTGAGACGATGTGCCATTGATGATGTCCGCGTAATCTATCGGATCCATGTATTGAGGTGTATAGATTTGGCCAGTAAGACGCTGCAATGTATTCACGAAAGCACGTAAATGATTCTCCGAACCGGCACGCAGGTTTTGATAAACAACCAGAATGTCCGCATGATCTGTACGCGCAAGCGCCGCATCTAAATCAAGGATATCAATCTCCTCGATAGCTGCCCCAACACGTAAGGCATCTGCTAACGATTGTCCACCCTCGATCACAAGTTGAGTGTACAACGCTTGCAAATCCTGATTTACAAAAACACCAGGAGCATTGTCACCAACAGGATCAACCAAGTCGTAGGTATCTATCAAGTACAAGATTGTATCGCTGTGTGTCTGCTCACTGGCGGCAATGTTTTGGAATACATTGACTCCCCACTGATCATACAGCGCCAGATAAACATCATGCGCAAGTTTCTCTTCTTCACGCATGAACAACAGGTCGGCGACTTCAGCGTCGCTCAACTCACTGGTCGCGGCCGCAGCGCTGGATGCAGGCGCTGCATGCGCATTATTGGCCCATGTTGCTAATAATAATGTCAATCCTGCCAGAACTGTCAGTAAAAATAAATTGGTTCGTTTTGAAAATAGTTTGGTTTGCATGTGATTCTCCATATCATTGATTATA
>JAGRDI010000297.1 GCA_020432765.1 Anaerolineales bacterium
GCAAGATAACGGCGCAGCAGGAATTCGATGGTCATGGAGGGTGGGAATTTGGGTGCGCGGCTAAAGCCTCCTTCGACCTGATCAAAGCTGTTGAGGATGGCACTTAAGGCATTTTTGAAGATGCTGGTGTCAATTCCGCGTGCATTACTGGCTAACTGTATGCTGCGGTCTAAATGCCCAGCGATTTTGCCAGCACTTTCTTCGACATCGGCACGGCGTGTTTGCCATGCTTCGTTGATGCCCGTCAATAGTTGTTGGAAGCTGGGTAAGCCGTGTCGCGGCGTGGGGGGATAGTAGGTGCCACCGTAAAAAGGTTTGCCTTCTGGTGTGAGAAAAACGGTCATCGGCCAGCCGCCGCTGCCAGAGAGTGCTTGCACGGCACTCATGTAGATGCTGTCGATGTCAGGGCGTTCTTCACGATCCACTTTGATGTTGACGAAATGGGTGTTCATAAGAACGGCCGTTTCCTCATCTTCAAAGGATTCATGCGCCATCACATGACACCAATGACAGGCTGCATAACCAATGCTCAACAGGATTGGCTTATCCAGTTCACGTGCTAATGATAGGGCTTCGTCACCCCACGGATACCAATCAACGGGATTATCGACATGTTGCAGCAAATAGGGGCTTGTTTCGTTTTTTAGATGATTGGGCATAAATTTGTAGAGGCACTCCTGTGTGTGCCCGTTATTGTGGATAGATATAAGGGCAGACATTTGGGTCTGCCCCTACGATGAATGATTATTTTTCCAACGCAGCCGCCAGTGATTGCACAAATTCGGCGGCGGCCTGCGGTTTGTCGTCGGCCGCATTTACCGCATTAATGAGCGCACTGCCAACAATCACACCATCAGCCAAAGCGCCCACGGAGGCTGCCAATTCTGGCGTGCTGATGCCAAACCCAACTGCCAACGATGCATCTGTTTGCGCACGCACACGCTCGATAAACGCATCCAGATCATGATGCAAGCTGGCACGTGCGCCGGTCACACCAGTGACACTAACCAGGTAGATAAAGCCATTGGCAACGGCCGTAACCTGGGCAATACGGTCGGCGTCGCTGGTCGGTGCCAGTAAATAGATGTAGGCCATACCGGCCGCAGATGTCAATTGCAAGAATTCTTCCGCTTCTTCGGGGGGTAAATCGGGCACAATAAAACCTTGTGCACCAGCCGCTTTGGCATCGTTGACATATCTTTCGAGGCCATAGGCGATCATCGGATTATAATAACCCATTAAACAAAAAGGGGTTGTGACGCCGCGTTCACGCAGCTCAGACACCATCGACAGGCAGTCGGTGACGGTTGTGCCGTTTTCAAGTGCGATTTGTGTGCTGTGCTGCACGGTGGGGCCATCGGCGAGCGGATCACTGAATGGTACACCCAATTCGATGAGGTCACTGTAGGGGGCGATAGCTTCAACCACATTTAAGGCTGTTTGTCGATCCGGATAGCCCAGTGTGAAATAGGGCATTAAGGCGGCGCTGCGTTTTGTTTGGGCTTTTTGGAAGGCGCTTGTGATGGTGTCGCGGCCACTTTGGCTGTGTTCAGTACTCACGTTTCCATTTATATTATTTGTTTGCATGTTGATTCACCATAGTTGCATAAGTTTTGTTTGATTATATGCCATCATTTCCCAATCGGGCATAAATCGGTTGCGTGATCTGTAAATTCTTCGTAACGTATCCCACCCAACTGCTGGCTTAGAGTTAGGCATCTTCATCCTGCACCAACATGCGCCGCAGCACTTTACCCACAAATGATTTGGGCAGCTCCTCGCGGAACTCGATTTCCCAGGGAACCGCATATGGTTCCAGACGGCGGCGACAAAGGTCAAGCAGCTCCTCTCCTGTTAAATCTGCACCAGGACGCGGCACGACAAACGCTTTCACAGTTTGGCTGTCGGCCGTATGGCCAACACCAACTACCGCTACCTCCATCACACGTGGATGTTCATAAATCACTTCTTCGACATCCCGCGGGAAGATGGTGTATTCACCAAAGACGATTGTATCTTTTTTGCGACTGATGATACGAAAAAAACCATCGTTGTCTTCGACAGCCACGTCGCCGGTGTCCAGCCAGCCGTCAAAAAGCACATCACTGGTTTCGAGCGAACCATCTGGCTGCCAATACCCTTGCATCACTTGCGGGCCGCGTACAAGTAATTCGCCGATTTGCCCAATGGGTAAATCTTCGCCGCTGTTCAAATCGACGATTTTGGCGTCGGTGTTGGGTAAGGGCACACCGATGGAACCCGGTTTGGGCTGCCCGTAAAGTGGATTGGCGTGTGTGACGGGTGAGGCTTCAGTGAGACCATAGCCTTCAACTAAACGGCCGTGGCTTAATTTTTCAAACGCTTCTTGCACTTCGACGGGCAAGGGTGCTGCACCACTGATACATGCCTTGACCGAGGAAAGACCATATGCCCGTACATCAGGGGCCTGATTGAGAGCCATATACATGGATGGCACGCCGGGAAACATCGTGACTTGATGATTACGAATATGCTCTAATACCTGAGTCGTCTCAAAAGTGGGCAGCAAGACAATGGTTGCGGCTAGCGCGATGGGTAAACTCATAGCGCTGATCAGTCCATAACTGTGCAGCAAAGGTACAACAGAGAGAAATGTCTCTTGGCCATACTGCATATCGGGTATCCAATGGCGGGTTTGTAGGGTGTTGGCGACGAGGTTATGATGGGAAAGTGCTACACCTTTGGGATGGCCGGTCGTGCCACTGGTGTAGAGGATCGCGGCTAAATTTTGTGAATCGATGTCAATGTTCAGTGGTGTTATGGGTGCGTCCTGCCGCAAAGTAGACATACGCTGACCCAATTCACGCGCAATAGCTATATGTTTGGCTTCGTCGTCGGCAATGCCGAATCGTTCGATGAGCTGTAAGTAAGTTTTGTGCGAAACGGCCGATCTCAAATCAGCAAAAATAAAATGTTTAAGCCCGGTGTGTTTTTGGATAGCACGCGCTAACTCGCTAAAACTGCGTACTGTTACCAACACCTTTGGTTGACATTCACGCATTTGGCGGATGATGGTGGGGGCATCTGCTTCTGTATTGGGCAGCACGACTACGCCGCCAGTACGCAAAACGGCATAAAAGGCAGCGACCATCTGTGGCATATTAGGCAAAATGAGCATCACACGGTCGCCCGGTCCTACACCCATGCCATGTAGAACATGACTCATCTGGTTGACCTGGTTGTTTAGTTCTTTATAGGTGAGTTTTGAGCCGTAAAAGTGAATCGCAATGCGACGTGGCAGCCAGTCGGCGGCACTTTGTAGAAAGTCGGATAACGGCCGTTTCGGAATCGGAATCGAGTGTGGTGTGCCTGGGCTGTAGCTTTTGAGCCATATGCGCCTTTCCAGCGGATCATCGCGCTGCATTGAGTCACGCCATGAGCGTTGGCGTGTACCGACAAAGCGTTGAATGGCACGGGTGACAGCTTCGTGGCGCTCCAACTGCACTTTGTGTTTAGCCGAACCGACGTCGATTACTTCGGCATCTGGGATGGTTTTGCCCACATCGTCAAAAACATAACGCGGGAAATAGTTGTCGCGATCACCGGTGATGACAAGGGTGGGGGTTGTGATGTCACGCATGAGCTCCCACCCTTGCCAATATTGCATGTTATTGGCCATCATATTTTTAACAACATGCAGATCGGCATCCCAACGTGTGCGGTATTTCCAGAACGGCCGTAGCCAATTCAAAGGTAATCTGAGCAGCCATTTGGCAAACGTCGATAACGGATATTCGCCGGCAGTAGCGATCAACACCAACTTTTCCAATGTTTCTGGATAGGCACGGGCATATTCAACTGCAATCGAGCCACCAAATGAATGCGCAACCAGGATAAATTTAGGTGACAGTGCGAGGGTTTGATAAATAGCATAAAGGTCGGCAACCAACTCGTCCATGGTGTAACGGGTGTAGGGCGCATCACTTTGGCCATGCCCACGCAAATCAGGCGCAATGACGCGGTAATTATTGCTGGCAAAAGCGTTGATCTGGAATTCCCAGGATTCGAGCACGCCTGCATACCCATGTAAAAAGAGGATAGTCCGCTCAGCACCTTCAGGCCATAAATCCAATACACTCAAGTATGCATCGGCCACCCCGGGAATTGGCACTTTGCGCCGATACAGATCGAAATCAAAACGGATTTCACGGCGTTTGACACCAAGTAGTTTCTTCTTCATAATGACAGCCCTGCAAAACACCAAGGATCTTTAGGATTTCAGGGAGGCGTCCGCTAATATTGCGTATCTAGAGAGGACTATGTTATACCCAGTACGCAATACGGAAAACCCCATGAATTCTCTGTGCAACTCCGTTTGTTCTCTATGTCGCACCATGTCCCCGTTTTTCCTGAATAGTTACAAATCGAAAAGTAAGACGATATTATCTTACCAGGCACGATTGTACATATGACAGGTGTACTTGTCACATCAAAGTTTACTTTTGGCGCAGCAACCAACGGATGCGATCGTATGAGAGGAGATAGTGGGTGACAACCACAACCGCAAAAATGATGGCTCCCAAGTTAAAACCAGAGGCGTTTATTGCCCAGGTTGCGCTGGCGAAATAGGCGGCTTCTAGCACCAGACGTGCAAATCCTGGCACGGGTACAGGGGCTTTGCCAGAGCGGCTGGGATCATTTGGCACAGCGAATATGGCCCACAAAATCATCCAAAAGAATGGCAAGCCGATGGTCCACACAACGCGCATGATACCGGTATTTTGTGTCCAACCCCAATAGGCCATCGCTAAATAAGCGGCTATCTCAAGCAGGAAACGCAAAGCTAAATTCAACGGATGTGATCCCAAGATTTATCTCCCTTAGTAAATGGAGCGTGGGCAGCTTGCT
>JAGRDI010000298.1:0-4383 GCA_020432765.1 Anaerolineales bacterium
TAAAGGTTTTCTCTCGAAGCAGGGGAATTTTTTATGCTAAAACCTTTAGGATCTCTCCAGAAACACCTGTATAGTTACATATTCTGTAACTAGACAGGTCATTCCTGCGGAGGCAGGAATCCATGCATCTGGATACCCGCCTTCGCAGGTATGACAGTCGAGAGACACCTGAATAGTTACCATATTCTTTATGTTTAATGCTCACTCCCATTTATGAACCCCACCGTTCAACCGCGATCACTTTGGGTTCTCCTGCTCTTATTTCATGCACCCCTATATTTTTCATATATTGACGATCTTCTGGATCCACCATGATAAAATATTGGCCTGGTGCAATATCAATCGCAGGACCGTCGATGAATCCATCGTGTCCACCCTGTCCATTAAGTGGCGTGGCAAAATACGAAACGTTTATTGCGCTTATTAGTTCCTGTTCAAATAATTCGCGATCAGTGGCGTCATAATAATTGCCGCTGCCTGCATTCGCCCATGTTGTAAATCTCGCTTTGAGATTTGGGTCTTGAATCGCAAAGCCGACAACATTGAGCACGACTTCGACGCCGCTTGCTTTCAATGTATTAATTGCATTTAATACATTACCTCCGCAATTTTCATTGCCGTCGGTTATCAAGACAACGACAGACCTGGCTCCCTGTCCGCGGGCATCTTGCAAATCGTCCTCTACTTTTTCGATTGAGTCTGCAATTGGGGTTGCCCCACTTGGGCGAATCCCCTCAATCTGAGATTGAAGCGCACTTTTGTCAAGTGGAGCAAGTGGCTGCAGTAAAGTGGTATAACCTGTGTTTTGGTTGTCACTTCTTTCAATTTTGGTTTCATTTTCTGGGGACAGACCAGACGGTCCAAAAACACGTAATGCGACATGCATGCTGGTGTTCAGGTCTTCATTAATAACTTTTGTGAGAACTTCTTTGGCAACACTCCAGCGACTTTTACCAACCTCCATATTATATGTCATCGACCCGGACGCATCAATAATCAACTCCACCGATGGCTTATCGTCCAGTACAACTGGAGACCCTGCTCCTGGTTCTGTCGGTTCTGTGGTGGAACTAACCAACCTCAGGGAGCCCAGACGTGGTGCCGCAGCAGGGCTGCTGGTTCCTCCTGGGGCTGAAGCCGCCACAGGACTGCCGTTCACTTCGATTTGAAGATTTTTGAGCGTATTTCTGAATTGAGACATATCAAATTGAACCACTACCACGCGGTTTTCTTCCCCTTTCTTCACCCAATCCTTCAAATCAACAGACCTCATGTTTTCACCGTATAGGACTTCTGTGGGATCAAATTTTCCATCAATATAGTCACTATTAAAAACAAAAATTCTGGCCCCATCGTCGACATGGCTGAATGTGACTTTAAATTCCGTCAGAGCATAGTCGGTTGGAATTTGCACCTTCGTTTGCATGTAGGTGAATTGAAGCTGCTGACCGGATCTTAAGGTTGAGCTATCATCGAAGTTGTATTTGCCATCTGAGCCTGCAGACCAATCCTCCCAGACAGCAGCATCCTTTTGCGGAATTTGCTTGTGCTGAAAAGCGTTTATGCGCGTTTCACTCGTAACGTAATCCGCAGGGTCAAGATCAATTGTTGGTGCTTTATATTTTTTCCACGGTGTGATAGTTGGTTCAGACATTGTTTCTCCTTTTGAGTAGATACAAGAATGATTGAAAACAAAATACTGCCCTTAGCTTAACAAAAAAGCGCTTCCACAACGCTTCCACAACATTTCCATTGATAGAAATGTGTTTTGAAGAGCTGTTTTGTAACTATTCAGACACATCTAGAGAGACCCTAGAAGTTTTAGCATCAAAAATCTGCATACCTCGAGAGAAAACCTTTAGGGTCTGTATAGTTATGCCGTTTTTTGGAAAGCGAGCGGGTTATAATCACAAATCTTGGACACAAAAGGGCATTTTGTTAGCTAAAAATTACCGATACTGCCAACGGCCGTATCGCGTCCGGTCAGGTAGCGGGCGGTCAACAACAAAAACAGGATGGCAGGCGCGACAAAAACGATGCTCAAAGCGGCCGTAACGGCATTGTCGCCGCTGTTGGCAAAAGAGAAAAGCAAAACCGGCAGCGTAATCACACGCCCACCGCCAATCAGCAAGGTTAAAATATATTGGCTCCACGAAATAATGAAAGCAAATAATGCGCCCACGACCATGCCCGGCAAAATCATCGGCAGCGTGACATGGTAAAACATTTGATACGTATTGGCGCCCAATGTGCAAGCCTGGGCTTCATAATCGGTATCGAAATTGGCAAATACACCCGCCAGGATCAATACCATATAGGGCAGCACGGGCACCAAATGCACAAGAATCACGCCGAGCAGCGTGTCGGCAAGGCCATAGCGAATAAAGGCGATATGAATGCCCATCGCCACGGCCAACACAGGCACAATCGTGGGCGCCAACAACAAAAACCAGACCACTGTCTTACCACGGAATTGGTAAAGTCCCATCACCCGTCCGGCGGGCAAGCCCACCACCAGCGAGATGACCGTCACGGCCGCTGCCACCAACAAACTATTGCCCAAAGCAGGCAGCACCTTTGAATTGGCTGAAAAGATATAGCTCCAGGCACGCAAACTCCATTCCGTGGGCAGTAAGGTGGGGAAGTACCAGCGGTGGCTAAATGACCAGATCAACAGTGGGATCAAGGGCAGCAGCACCATCACGATGATGGCAGCACGGATGATGAGTTGCGGCGAAACGGCCGTGATGCGCGAGACATGCGTAGCAGCACGACTGGTAACCCCTTTGGCGCGGCTGACCGTGCTGGTAAACATCCCTTAGATACCCACCATTTGGCGATGTTTAAGGCTTAAAACGGGCGCGGCAAAACGCACTTTTTCGGACACGCCATAACGCAAAATGTCGGCCATCGTCATGCCGCCAAAAAAGTGTTCACGATAAGCCCCCTTACCCATAAAACCGCTGTCGCGCTTGAGCAAACTCAAACGAATTTTGTTTTTGGGCAAATAGGTTTTGCCATCTAACAAGGCGATAAACGGTTGTGGCAGCCAATCGAGTCCCATGAAAATACGTTTGATTGCCACGACGGTTTTGTCAACGGCCGTTTCGTCATAGGGATCCACCGCCTCGATTAAAGCATCGACGAGAGCCGCCACAACTTCAAACTCGGCAAAACCACCGCCGGCCAGCTTCAAGCCATACAACTGTTGATAATATTTTGCATGATCCTGCCCCACGCCGGCACGCAGCATATTGAGCTTGACCAATTCGGTATACGCGCCCAGCAGCCATTGCACCGCATAGACCTGCCACAATTTATAATTTTTGAAGGATTTGTAACTGTTGGCGATCAGTCGATCGGCGGTAGATAGAAAATTGAGGGTGACGGTTTGCAGCGGTTGAAATGTGTGCGCCGAATAGTCACCGCTGACTTTGGCCTGGGTTAACAGATGGGCGAGGATGGAAACGGCCGTTAACGACGCATACAAGCCCTTGGAGTAAAACGGATCGATAAAGCCGGCCGCATGCCCCAACAACGCCCAACGATCCCCCACAACCTGGCTGGTGCCATACTGAATGCGCCCGGTACGCACCCAATCGCGCACGGCATGTCCTGCACGCAGCTGCACGGCGATGGTTGGGAAACGGGACACCCAGGTAAAAAATTCCGCTTCTGCGGTCAGGTCATCTCTCCGGGGATATTGACGCGGATCAAGCAGCAGACCGACGCTGCACAACGGGTTGGTGGCGCGAGTATGGTTGTCAAACGGAATCACCCACAACCAGCCGCCATCAAAAATGTGGTGCAAGGTGCCTTCGGCCATGCGAAAGGGCAAGTCATAGTCTGCGCCTTCGTGAAAGGCGGGCACGTTGATCATATGCGTAAAGATGGCACGCGAATGGGTTTGTAGGTCAAAGACACGCAGGCCAAATTTTTGCGCCAGCACAGAACGAAAACCGCCTGCGTCAACGACGTATTGGGCAGTCACGGCTATGCCTCTTTCTGCTGTGATATTGACATAATCACCAGAGACTTCAATATCAGCTACGGGTGTGTTTTGGAAAACGGCAGCGCCATAGTGAACGGCCGTGCTCATGAAAAAGTAATCGGTGTCTTGGCGATAAAGATGTAGTTCATGCCCATGCGGTTCATTGGGGATCACCGCTTGCAGCGTGCGGCGGGGATCATGCACCTGCCCTTCAGTATGGTGTAAAAAACCAAAATGGCGCTTGATGCCGTGGGTCGTGCCGCTAAACGCCGCAAAGTTTTCCGAACTGAAATAAGCCAACTCCGGCACATCATACATATCCGCTAAAGCACGCATCATTTCCGAGGTTTCCAAAATCAGCGATTCACCAATTGCAAAGCGGGGATGGCTTT
>JAGRDI010000298.1:4481-6963 GCA_020432765.1 Anaerolineales bacterium
TCATAATCTGTTTTTAATTTCATAGTCCCATATTCACCACAAACTCAAACCTACAAGATGATTAACAATTCGCTCCTTCCTCCATACGTTGCAGCCATTGTGCGTGCTTCACTCAAATACGCATTTTCAGCCGATATTCACCCGTTTTGGGTCGATACCCCAATTTGCGATTGATGGCTAATATTGGCGCATTTTGCGAATCGTTGTGGGTAAGGATGTAGTCTGCGCCATAAGTCTGCGCAAATTCGATAGATTTAAGCTTTAATGCCTGCGCGATTTTACGGCCGCGATATGCTTTGTCCACACCAGTCATCAGATTAACCATCGAGTTGGTCGCTTGCATATAACCAACGGCCGACAACCCCACATATTGATCGCCAACAACCGCCAACAGTTGACCTTCCGGCACAAACCAGGATGCACGCTTCCAATTGTTGTTGAAAGCTGCAAACGCCGGGAAAGATCCGTTGGAGGCGGGGTCATCCAAGGCAACCTGGTAATTAAGCGCATGCAGTTTGCGCCGCGCAGCTTCTGTATCCCCTTCTGCTGCCAATGAAGTAAAACGAATGCCAGCAGCCTCAACAGCTTCAATAATGCCGGTAAATTTATGCGCTTCAAATTTGTGCAAGTCAATGGTTGCCTGGTACAGATGCCGATCCACGTTGAAACCTTGTTTTTTGGCGAAACGCAAGCAGTCTGGACAATTATCCAGAACATCAGAGCCTAGCTCACTGGCTCCATTTGCAACTGCCAGTGCTGCCATTTTCTCATAGAGCAGTTGTCCCCATCCCTGACAACGAAAATCTGGATCAACACCGACCCAAATATAAAACCAACCCTCTTCTTCATAGGTTTGGTGACGCAGCGTGCCATAACCCAGCAGCTCTTTTTGCTCATTTTCGAGGAGGATGCGAGTGAGGAAACGGCCGTCGCCTCCACCCACACCAATCTGATCCCAATCATGGATATCGGCTGCTGTGGTAGGCTCATCCCAGATTTTGCTCAACAGCATTGCCAGAGCAGGATAATCTTTGTCGGGAACGGCCGTTCGCAGTGTTAAATCAGCCATACTCATTCTATTCACTCCCTTTCACCAGACGCATATAGACAAAAATCAAGGCCGCGCTCACGATGGTGATGATCACGCTCATCGCCATTGCCTCCGGCCGTGCGTTGAGATCCACATCCGTGTAGGCACGATAAGCCAACACGGGTAAGGCGGATGGAAAGCGTTGACCCAACAGCAGCGGCACTTCAAACGCGCCAAACGTGAAGGCAAACACCAAAACCGACGAAGACAACACGCCGGGCAAAATGAAGGGGAAGATGACGTAACGAAAACGCTGCCAGCGATTCGCGCCCAAATTGCGTGCCACGTCTTCATAAGCGTCATCCATGCCATGCAGGATCGCCAATATGATGATGCCAATGAAAAAGGTCGTCTTCCACACATATTCAAGAATGATACCAAGCGCGTAGGGATCATACACCAATGCTGGAAATTGAGCCGGATCACGAATGAAACCGAATAAATAGACTATACGGGACAAAAAACCACTTTGGGTAAATAAAAAAAAGATGGCAATCGCGCCCACAAGATGAGGAATGGGTAGATTAAGCTGGAAGAGAAAAGTGGTCACCGCTTTACCACGAAAAGCGCGGCGTAAGGTGAGTGCAAAAAGGATGGCCAGGATAGTAGCAACGGCCGTACTCACCCCTGCGATCCACAACGTCAACCACAAGGAGCGATAGAAATCGACACGCCCAAACACAGCCCGGTATGCATCCAGATTCAAATCGTAACGCCCGATAATCGGCATATAGCCCAAACTTTGCGACAGCGCCAACACCAAACCACCCACAAAAAACAGCGTAATCACTGCCAATGTGGGCGCTAATAAGAGAGGAATCTTCAAACGTGAAACCATATAATAGCTGGTCAGTCTGTCAGCAGCCACTTTACGAGCTGATTGCTGAGCGGCCGAATTGCCGAAAAGCTACTGCTGCAAAACCTCCGCTTCCCATGCTTGCTCAATCGCCGTGATCCAGGGCGCTTGTAATTCTGGCAGCCGCTTCGCCGCCAATTCTTCTGTCGATAAGGTCGCTGCGCCGCGAGGTGTTGCGGCAAATCTTTCTTGCCATTCGGCCGGCAATAAAGTTGGATCTAGCACCGGTAAATCGCCCCAATTATCCGGCTGTGCCTTGGACAACTGTGCTTCTGGCGCAAGCAAGAAGTCAGCGACAACCAGCGCGGCTGCTTTGTTGGGCGAATTATAGGGAATGGCGACATAATGGGTGTTGGCGATGGTACCCTCCTCAAAAACAAAGGTACGTGTGGATTCTGGGAAACGGCCGTTTTCAACCAAACTCGATGCCTCTGCCGGATTATAAGCCATATCAAACCAAACTTCACCATTGGCAAACAAATCGTGCTGACGAGTTAGATTTTCAGGATATGTGTTTCCTTCCCGCCACAAATTAG
>JAGRDI010000299.1 GCA_020432765.1 Anaerolineales bacterium
TAATTATCCGTCTCTCCGGGCTGTGTGGCAAGATTACATATGTAAACTTTAGGTGCGCGTGCATGTTGCAGTGCTTGGGCTAAATCTGGCACCAATAAATTGGGAATGATGCTGGTGTAAAGACTGCCTGGTCCCATGAGGATTAGATCCGCCTGGAAGATTGCTTTGAGTGCGGGCGGATATGCTTTGACTGTGGCAGGTTCAAGGCTGACACGTTGAATACGGCCGTTGGCTTTAGGAATGGCTGATTCGCCAACAATGTGCTGCAGAACGGCCGTTTCGGGTGAATCACCAACCAGTACATCGGCAGCCAAAGTGACATTTGCCAAAGTTGAGGGCACAACCTGGCCGCGCATTGCTAACACACGCTGTGCCGCCAATAATGCTTCATCAAAACTGCCGGTGATGCCGGTGAGTGCCGCCAGCAGCAAATTGCCAAACGCATGCCCTTGTAACTCGCTGCGTGCCTCTTCGACAACTTGGCCACCAAAGCGGTATTGTAAAAGCTGGGTCATTAGCGCTTCGTCATGCGCTAAGGCAGCGATATTGTTGCGAAAATCGCCTGGTGGTAATAATCCCATCTCGCGTCGTAAACGGCCGCTGCTGCCGCCATCATCTGCTACGGTGACAACGGCCGTTATGTTGCGTGTAAATTTTGTGAGACCACGCAAAAGGCTGGGCATACCGGTGCCACCGCCGATAGCGACGATGTGCGGTCTATTATCGAGCGAATTAGTCTGTGTCATAATCCATAATGCGCCATTACCTTTCTGTGGCAACTTGGCGTAGTTCTGCATGTGTGATCAATTCCTCAATCACATCTTGGTGCGCTGCGGCCACAACTCTTTCTCGACCACAAATTGAGTCGTTTTGTGTTAACAGCCATAAAATTTGCCTTTTGTTCGTTGGATTATAGCTGGTTTTATTGTTTTTGGGATGATTACGACGAAGACATCGACCGGCTTAGCATAATTTTGGGAAAGGCGAATTAATTCTTTTGTAAGATTTTGTTTGTAAGAACAGTTACAGTGATCGCATCCAAGTTAGGAGTAGAACCAGGAAATATTTTTTTAGATGGGTAATAACGAGAATTGGAGAACTTATGTCAACAGTTTCGCAAGATGAAATTGTAAAAGCATCTTTTTTTAGCCGGCATGGACAGAAATTAATCGCTTTACTGTTTTGGGTATTGATCTTCGGCAGCTATCTGTGGTATGTGCAAAGTAACAATCTGACTGTTGAGGAAAGCATGCTTAAAGTTGCGGCTTTGTTGACGACGAGCGCTTTTGGGGCTTTGTTGTATATTTTGATTTACGCATTACGGGCATTGATTTTATTCCCGGCCACAGTATTGACTGTTTTAGGTGGTTTTCTTTTTGGACCGTTTTGGGGTGTTACTTTTACGATCATTGGCGCGAACTTGTCCGCGATGGTCGCTTATTTAGTCGGCCGTTTCTTCGGCAAAGGGTTGTTGAGTTCGGAAGAAGGGTCAGGCCTGGCACAAAAGTATGCTGATAGGATTCGTGAAAACAGCTTTGAATCTGTTTTGATCATGCGCCTGATTTTTTTGCCCTATGATCTGGTCAATTATTTGTCCGGCTTTTTACGTATTGATTGGAAGGCGTTTTTGTTGGCAACTATCATTGGTTCACTACCCGGCACGATTTCTTTTGTGCTGTTAGGTTCTTCCTTTGGCACGTTGGAAGAACTGCTTAACGGCAAAATCTCACTAAACCCAACCGCATTGATCGCTTCAGTTGTGCTGATCCTCGCCAGTATTGCGCTCTCGCAATTTCTCAAACGACGTGAACCCAAAACACCCAACGGTGAGACTAAAGACGAACCAACTGCTTGACTATCAGGAGTTTTTATGACGCAAATTGATCTCAGACCATTAGATGATTACAATCGGGAGTTGATTTCACAAGCATATCCACCAGATTGGCAAAATCCCAAACCAAACGGCCGTTACAATCTGCTTGTAATCGGTGGCGGATCAGCCGGCTTGGTGTCTGCCATTGGGGCTGCTGGCGTGGGTGGCAAAGTTGCCCTCGTTGAAAAAGGATTTTTAGGCGGCGATTGTTTGAACATGGGCTGTGTGCCCTCCAAAACCATCATTCGTTCTGCAAAAGTGTTTGGCGATATTCGCGAAGCCTCTGCCTTAGGTATCCATGTTCCTGAGGGCACAACCGCTGATTTTGGTGCAGTGATGGCACGCATGCGCCGCATTCGTGCTGAAATCAGCCACCATGATTCCGCCGAACGCATCACAAATATGGGTGTTGATGTGTATTTGGGAGCGGGACAATTTACTGGACCACATACATTTGAGGTAGGCGGTACCATAATTGAATTCAAAAAAGCGGTAATCGCCACTGGCTCACGGCCTGCTTCCATTCCGATTCCTGGTTTAGAGGCGGCCGGTTATTTGACGAATGAATCTGTCTTTTTCCAATTAACAGAACTGCCACCGAGCTTGGCTGTGATTGGTGCTGGCCCGATTGGGGCTGAAATGGCTCAATCTTTTCAGCGTTTTGGTAGTCAAGTAACGTTGTTTGATATTTTGCCCCAGGTTTTAGGTCGCGAAGATGCTGAAGCGGCTGCGGTTGTGCAAAATTCGTTGCAGCGGGATGGCATAGACCTGTGTTTGGGTGTATCCATCAGGGAGGTTAAACAAGCTGGCGGTCAGAAAGTGATTGTTTATGAAGATGGTGGTCAGATGCTTGAATTGGTGGTCGATGACATCTTGATGGCGGTTGGCCGCAAACCGAATATTGAAGGCATGAATTTGGAAGCAGCCGGCGTAGCTTATGGTAAACGTGGCGTGACCGTCAATGATCGGTTACAAACGAGTAACAGTGATATTTTTGCGGCTGGGGATGTGGCCTTGAAATATCAGTTTACGCATACGGCCGATGCTGCGGCACGCATTGTGATTCAAAATGCCCTCTTTTTAGGGCGTAAAAAATTTAGTGATTTAATCATTCCTTGGGTGACGTTTACCGATCCCGAGGTTGCACATGTGGGTTTATATCCACAAGATGCTGAGGAAAAAGGACTTGCTATTGATACGTATACGATCTACCTGAAGGATACTGATCGTGGACGTACTGATGGTGAAGAGACTGGTTTTGTGAAAATCCATGTACCTAAAGGCAAAGACAAAATATTAGGTGCAACGATTGTGGCGCGTCATGCAGGTGAAATGATTAGTGAAGTCACATTGGCAATGGTTGGTGGGGTAGGGTTACAAACGTTAACGCAGGTCATCCACCCGTACCCGACGCAGGCAGAAGCAATTCGCAAGGCGGCAGATGACTATAATCGCACACGCTTGACGCCCACAGTAAAAAGTATATTTGACCGTTGGTTGGCATGGCGTAGATAAGCAATTATTTCTTGAGGAGGGTTCATTGAAGGGAAAAATAGTTATTGTGGTTGTGTTGTTGGCTGGTTTGATTTTAGTTGCTTGTGGGACGGGAGAGTCTGGTAGTGGATCAGAAGGGCTGGCAGCGGCCGTTGATTCCATAAATCAATTGTCCCAGACTGCACCTGTTAACGCAGCGCCGCCACCAGGCTTTGAAGACCAAAGCTGGGCTGACATTATGACTGAAGCTGAAGGACAAACAGTCAATTGGTATATGTGGGGTGGCAGTGATCTGATCAATTCGTGGGTCAATGAATTTGTTGCGGTGCGTGTGGCCGAGGAATATGGCATCACCTTAAACATGGTTCCCGTGGCCGATGCATCCGAATATATTAATAAAGTTTTGGGTGAAAAAGCGGCGGGTAAAGACGATGATGGATCTGTTGATCTCGTTTGGGTCAACGGTGAAAACTTCCGTACGATGCGTCAAGGCGATCTGCTGTATGGACCATACGCGCAGTTCCTGCCGAATTCAATCTATGTTAATGCGGCTGATCCAAGTGTTGCCAATGATTTTGGTTTTCCTGTTGATGGGTATGAATCTCCCTACGGCAAGGCCCAATTTGTGATGATTTATGACAGTGAAAAACTGTCTGAACCTCCCAAAACGGTTGCTGATTTGTTAACCTGGATACAAGCAAATCCGGGCAAGTTTACTTATCCAGCGCCGCCAGATTTTACAGGCAGTGCTTTTGTGCGCCATGTTTGCTATGCGGCGGCGGGCGGTTATGATCAACTGCTGGTTGAGTTTGATCAAACTCTTTTTGATGAACAACTGGCTGTTTGTTGGACAACGTTAAATGATTTGGAGCCTAATTTGTGGCGGGAAGGAAACAC
>JAGRDI010000300.1 GCA_020432765.1 Anaerolineales bacterium
TGGTGCCCTGTGCTTCATTGGCCATAAAACGGTCAACTTTTGTTATGGTACGATTGTAGACAGCGACCGTAAAGCCGTGATCGTCCATATTTAAAACCAAATTTTGCCCCATTACCGCAAGACCAATTAATCCTATGTCAGCTTGTTGTGTCATTATTTTTCCTTTTTTAGTAGGGAGGTGGACTTGTACCCGCCCTGATCTTGTGTTCGCACTGGGCAACCACACTGGCACATGCCCTGCCTCGTATGAATCATCGCCCATTCTGGTGTCTCATTGATGCTAATTGTACCGCGCACACCGACAAGAGCATCCAACCAATGTATGAATTTTAGCATATTAGCAGTCGAAATACCCGGACCTCGTCACCGTGGGTGTCCTCCAAGCATACCAACAGTTAAACCGCTATGTCCCCAAGACATAGCCATTATCAGCGCTGACGATATTCCCCTCACATCCCTGATTACCGTCACTCTCAACACGTATGAGTTGGGCAGCATAACAATGGAAAAGCTCCAAAATCTAATCAATAACACCGCAAACAAGCTCCCCCTCTGAAACTATCATTCAACCGCATAACATCTATTCCCACAAGATGATTTATGGTCTGCTATCTATACCGTCTCTTTATAAGTTCCTAACTTATCCTAAATATCTTTTCGTTATGCTAAGGTCACTTGTTGAGTATACCGAAGCATTTTTTTTGCGGTTTGCTCAAGCTCAAGAAGGGAGTTGGGAGAAGAGTCTTGTAACGATCTCTTCTACCAACTCCACCAAATTAAAAACGATACGAGTGTAAATGATGAACAACGAAAACGATTCAATTATCGAGAAAGTATGGCAAGACCTGGACGGACAAATGTCCCGTGAACAAATTGGCCGCACAGTCGCCGAGATCACGCTTGAGTTTCAGGATGCTACCGTGAAGGCTTTTGTGCCGATTTTTATTCACCGGGAAGCCGTTGAACGACTTAAAAGCCAACTTAATGAAAACAGTTTGTCAGTAAACGGCCGTTTGCCAACAGCTGACAAACATCAACCAGCCATAGAGCCGGCCGCTCAATCACCTAACCATTTACAAATGAAAGGAATGCATCTTTAGGGGTCATTCCTGCGCAAGCGGGTATGACGGTCGAGGGATACATGCATAGTCTCAAAGGATTTACGAATATGGGTCTACCTATCTGGTTTTCACAGGTGGCAGCAGTACCGGAACTGTTACCGACGGCCTCTATATTGATGGTAGTTACACGCCCGGGACTGAAGTTTCCAGCTTTACGATTACGAGCATTGTCACTGGAGAAAGCATAGGAATGGGCGGTGGCAGCGGCAGACGGCCGTAAAGCCTACCTTTGGTAACAACAAAAAAACCTGCTCAACTGAGCAGGTTTTTTTGTTGCGGTGGGAGGCGAGAGGGAGGAGAATCGGAAGGTATTGGATGTTACGGTTAGGGTTGTGACGATGCAGTTGGTGATGGAAACAAGGGAGAATGCAGCCATATTAACAACATGATCGGTAAAATGCGGGAGTTAACTAAAAAAGGCATCTGAAATTCCTGATATTCTGACAAACAATGTAAATAAATAAATTACTAGTTGACAATGTCAGATATTTTGTGGTACACTCCTTTTAACTTATCAGCATGAGTGTTAAAAGAGGCTTAACTATGCCCGACGGAGATATTATTCACCCAACCTTAAATCGGCGATTTCTAAATGTTTATGGACAAATATGTGAAGGACATTGGGAGTCTTCCATCCTGGGATACAGACTGCTGCACCCTCTAAAAGGGCAAATTCAAAATTATGGCAATGTTCCGGTATCGCTAGGGAACAATATTGTTCCAATTCTAGAAGATGCAATTTCTAACGCCGAAACCAGAGGGCATTTTTCTTTTGCCGATTGTAGTTACCAAATAATGGAAATGAGTAAAAATCCAGTTTTGAATGGTAGCCCAACAAGAGGGAGAGACCTAATGGTCGAGGCCGCAAAAAAGACTTTGGTTGAAATTCAACACAAGAAAATCATGTCAAATGATGTTGAACACACCCTTTTTCGCAATTATGTTGATACAGTTTATAAAAAGGATTTTGAAGAAAGAATACAAGAAACGCCTGTACATCATAAAGACGCACATCATACTATTGTCAATGACATGATGGAGGATATTCGTCCACATGTAAATCGTGGACGTGACGAATTTGTCAACCAACTTGTAAAATATAAAGACGTTAAAAAGCTAAGAAGGCATCAAAGATTAAAGGAACCTCCACCCACTATTAACGATGAGGCATGGTAATGGGGGGCACAAGTGAACACCTTTGATTATCAGTTTATCTTTAATGACATTATTGATGGTTACAGTAAAGTTTGCCTGATTAAAGCTCTTCAATCTGAATCAATCAGTTTTGATATTTTCATTGATGACTCGCATATTCATTTACTGACTGGAAATCATTTGTCTTCAATCCAAGCAGATCTGTTAGATTTAGCAATTGCTATTCATTTTGCTGACAAATTGGCAATTCCTAAAAAAAACAGAAGTATTCAAATACAGTTATCACTACCGCTAAGACATCCAGATATTTTTATGCAAAACGAAGCACTCTTGCATGATTTGCTGTCTTGGTACACGAAGGACGATTGGTACTTTCAATTTCAATCTCGCAAATCAAAAAAGCGAAAATCGGAATGTTGTATGAATCAATTGGCCTTACCTTATACATTAGAATCCGTTGAGTTTGCTCTATGGAGCGGAGGTTTAGATTCATTAGCTGGTTTGCAAACTAGACTGTTGAACAACAAGAGCGAAAACTTTGCTTTGATTGGTACTGGTAGTAACAATATTATGCGAAAGACTCAGCAACAAGCTTTTCAAGCCTTACGCTATTTACCTCACGCTTCTGGCCATCTGCGTTTTTTGCATGTTCCAATTAACGCAAATTATGGTGCTCGTTACTCACATAATCAAAGCCATCGAGCCAGAGGAATCGTTTTTTTACTTATTGGTGCAGTATGTGCATTAAGTGCTGGCTCCAGAAAACTACATGTATATGAGACGGGAATTGGTGCAATTAATCTTCCATTACCTGGTGGTGTAGGAAGAGATCACTCAAAAGCGGTTCATCCTATTTCTCTTATCAAGATGGAACAATTTATATCCAGCGTGAATAAGGAACTGTTTTTGATCGAGAATCCGTTTGTGTTTTCTACTAAAGCCGAGATGTGTATCTCGCTAAAAGAGTTCCCTCAAATAATATTTGAGACCATTTCCTGCGATCGGCTGCATCGGGAAAAATACATTCAATGTGGATTTTGTTCGTCATGTATTTTGCGGCGACAAGCTTTATTGGCAGCAGGTATAAAAGATCAAACCAAATATTTGATACCACATGGTAAAAAAACACAGGAAAGACACCTGTCATATTGGAAACTAATGAATCGACAGATAGCCATTTTAAACGATGCATTGAATTCTCTAGACCCGCTTTTTCGTCTAAAAACGTCTTATTCTAATGACTTTCCTGACATTGTCAGCTATATGGCCATCAGAAATGATCGAAACGACAATGAAATAGAACAGGAAATAGTCAAGTTATACAGAACGTACGTCCAGGAGTGGCAGAATTCAGCAATTTTTATACAAGATGATATGACCAATGATAGAAACCATGAGCAATATTTGGAGGATAAACGATGGCATCAAATGCAATTGATAAACTAGACCCGCGCGAATTAGGCCAGAATCTTAAACTTGCTCGTGAACAACGTGGATTTCGGCAAGAAGATGCTGCAAAAGTCATTGGTGTTGCCAGAACGACGATAACTGCTATTGAGCAAGGTAAACGTCGTATCAAAACTGATGAATTGATCAGGTTAGTAAAAGCATACGGCCGTTCAGTTAGCGATTTTATGCGTCCTCGTCCTACCGCCCGAGATTTTCGCGTACAGTTTCGAGGCCCTTCATCGGGTTCACAAGTAGCAGACGTGAAAATATCGCTTTCTCAAGATGAATTCCAGGAACTATGTCGAGACTATCTAGAGCTGGAAAACATTATGGATGCACCTTTGAACCATAATTATCCACCTCAATACCGTATAGAAGGATTGGGAGCCAATCAAGCTGCCGAAAGCATTGCCATTCAAGAACGCAATAGGCTGGGGTTAGGTGATAGTCCATTGCCAATTCTTCGCTCGATCTTCGAACAAGACGTAGGCTTGCGCGTTTTCTTTATGCAATTTAAGGACTCTCAATTCTCAGAAATGTACTACTACGATGAAGAATTAGGCGGCTGTTTGGCAGTAAATCAAAATCATCCAGAAGAAAGAAGACGCTGGTCACTGGCTCATGGGTATGCTCATTTCTTAGTTCATCGTTTTCAATCAGCTATATATTATGAAAGTGGTTACCAGCGAGAACAATTTGCTGATTTCTTTGCCAAGTATTTTTTAATGCCTACGAGTGGAATCACGAGACATTATCACAGCTTGCTTCAGTCAAAAGCGAAACCAACAATTGGAGATTTGTGTGTATTAGCAAACTACTATTGTGTTTCATTATCTGCACTTGTAAGAAGGCTTGAAGATTTAGGTGTTGCACCTGGTGGAACGTGGGAGAGACTGCGTGAACGCGGAATTAAGGTTCGTGAAGCTCAGCAACAACTTGGTCTTTCGCCAATTCCAGAGCAAAGTCAATTGTTGCCTTTACGGTACCAATATTTAGCAGTTGAAGCATTTGAGCAACAAGAAATTAGTGAAGGATTGTTAGCAAAATTTTTAAGAGTAGACCGCCTGGAAGCAAGGCGTATCATACAGGTCTTATCTGCACACACGAGCGATGTTACTCATGAAGAATTGATTGATTTTAGTGTAGAGGAATTAGTCTAATTGGGGAGAAACATTGTGAGTGTGAAGATTACAACTCATCATGACTATATTATTCTTGATGCCTGTGTCATTATGAATTTGTATGCTTCCGGACAAATGGAAGATATTTTATCTGCTATAAAAGAAACGTTTACTGTCGCAATTTATGTTGTAGAAATCGAAGCATTATCAATTTATGCAAAATCAAAAAGTGATGTTTTGAGTGAAAAAGAGATGGTTCAACTTCAACCACTAATCGACAAAGGCTTATTGTTAGCTGTCGATTTAGAATCTGAAGCTGAAAAAGCATCCTTTTTGGCGTTATCAGCACAAAGGCTAGATGATGGTGAAGCGATAACTATGGCAATTGCTAAACATCGGAATTGGGCTGTAGCTACTGATGATCGTCGAGCCATAAAATTTTTTAGTTACCAATACGGTCATATTCAAATTATTTCGACGCCAGAACTTATAAAACATTGGCAAGAAAGTAAAAAACCAGAGCCGAAAGTTCTTTATCAAACATTAGTTGACATTGAATCAAAAGCAAATTATTTGGTAGGAAAAAAGCATCCTCTTTATAAATGGTGGCAAATGTGTAAAAAGTAACAATGATATCTGTTGGCTCTATAAGAAACGCATTGACATACTCCAAGGCAAGCAACTGTGATAATGGTCGTAATCGCTATCAATATTTACTTGATTAGGAGGAGTAACGGCCGTTTCCCCACAATCACTCCCGCTTAATGCATAAGCAATTACAAAGTTGTTTCAGAAATCCGTAAACCAACTCGCAATCTGATCATTTTATCATAACCCTTTTTGAACAAACATAGGGTATGATGACGCTGCTGAAAACAGTATTCCGGGGCGTTTTAATGGCAACTTTGTGGATCTAAACCGAAATTGGGATTGTGAATGGACGCCGAATGGGTCGTGGCAAGATAATCTGGTCAGCGGTGGGTCAGTGCCGTTTTCAGAGCTGGAAAACCAGATTCTACGAGATTTTATCTTGGCAGCAGACACGACGGCTACGGTCTTTTTACACAGCGCGGCGCAGACATCTATGCCTCTGGATGCGACCAGATAGACCCGGCCAGTTAGGTTTTGGCTAATGTCTACGGCCTAGCATCCAGTTATCCCCAAAATGCCGGATTCCAATTTTACGACATCACAGATGATGCCGGTAACTGGCTAGCAATGCAAGGCATCCCGGCCATTACCGTGGAACTGACCACGCATGAAACCATTGATTGGCGTATGAATCTGGCCGGTTTGACCGCCTCGACACGCAAGCAGCAGCTGATTAACAAACTATCCTGCCGCTTTTTAATCCAAATCAACTCTTAACTACTCCCTAACATTTTCTGAACATTGTTGGCTTACAATGCTGAGGTTGTTAAAAGGATACAGGACTCTGGCGTTTTTTGTTCTTCCAGAGAGATTTGTCAACTTTATTGTATAAAAAGAGGAAAGTTGACAAATCTATTTTTCGCCAGAGTCCAGAAATGATAATACAACGGAGGTAACTATTATGGCTTATACAAAACCGAAGAAAAACGGCCGTTCCCAACGCAACTTATATCTCGACATCGGACTCGCCATCCTGTTTGTCATCATGATGGAAGTCTACTTCACCGGTGTTCCCCTACATGAATGGCTTGGATTGCTGTTCGCCGCTTTGTTTAGCATACACATTATCTGGCACTGGCGTTGGATCGTGAGCATCACGAAAACATTCTTCAAGAAAGTGCTGCACGAATCCCGGCTTAATTACGTTCTCAATGCAGCCCTTCTGGGTGACATGGCCGTATTAACCGTATCGGGCATCGCGATATCGCGTTCGCTGGGTTTTGAGCCGGGTCTGAATGGCAGCACCTTTTTGACCTGGCAGACCATTCACGCCCTGGCGGCACAGCTCAGTCTAATCCTAATCGGGCTGCACATCGGACTGCACTGGCGTTGGATTATTTCAAACGCACGCAAATATCTTTTCTCGCGGTCAAAAAATGTCCGTGAGTCAAAAGACACGCTGGTCCAGATACCCGTGCGTCTGGAAAGGAGACAATCCCATGAGTAAGCAGCAATGGGGACGCGACGAAATCGCTCGGTTCATGCTCTTCCTCCTGTTGATCATAGTCGGGTGGGTATTGTTGTCACAGGCTGGGTATACCGAAAACCCGCTGCAAAGTATGCGCTCACTTGTCGAGGTGTATCAAGTGCTGCAAGCTAATCCCAGCACTGTGGCGCCACAGTCCACAGAGGCAACCGGCTTTTTCACCGAGTTCGATTGGGCAGCACTGCCGGATGTGCTTTTCAACATCTGGTTTATCTGTCTGATCACGGCCGGCGTGATAATAACAAATCGTCTGGCCGTTCGTTTGACCCGATATTACCGCTTGAAATCGGCGGCTAAATGAAAAACCTGTTCACACAGGTTGACAATGATCTACTATAACGTGTTTATGAACCTGAAGAAATTAAATGTCGCTACGCGACCACTTCGTGTACGGTAATCACAAAAAGCGGCGCTTCAGGTTCATTTAAGCGATTCAGCATCCTGGTTTATTACCGATTTAAATAATAACTCGTCATCAACACGTTTTCTATCTCAGGCTATGAATGAATTCATAGTCGCAAAAAGGAATGATAAAATGTATTTACCTAAAAAATTCTGGCCTACCCGGGCTCACAAAAAATTACAAACGCTAGGTGCAACTGCTTTGATTGGCGCTTCGCTGATTGGTTGCAGCACAGCCACCCCAAGTACGACTGAAGTTGTGGACACGGCCGTTTCCGTGCCCACAACCCTATCAACATCGATCCCGTTGGCTGCTGATATAACCAAGACGTTGCCCTCAGCAACGCTAACGCCGCTGCCCACAGATATGTCCACATCTTTACCTACAGAAACGGCCGTTTCCGTGCTGCCAACCTCATTACCGCCCACCACCACCCCAGTCAGTGCGGGTCAATATGTAGACGGTGACTATTTGGGCGATGCCGTCCGCACACATCGCTGGGGATACACGCAGGTGATCGCTCACGTTGAGAGCGGGATGCTCGTTGATGTGGAAATCGCGCAATATCCAAACAGCAAGAACCGATCAGCGCAAATAAGTTGGGCTGCATTTCCAACTTTAATCACTGAAGCTGTTCAAAATCAAGATGCGGACATCAACATCGTAACCCGCGCTACCGACACCAGCGTCGCCTTCATCCAATCATTGGATTCAGCATTGGATGATGCGGCTGTGGGAGCCTCCTCATGAAGCAGACCCGCGTCCATATGGGCATGCCCATCACCGTCGAAATTGTGTCCGATTTAGCGACATCCGAGCTGTTTGAGCGTGTCTTTGCCTTTTTCGCTGAGGTGGATACCAACTACAGCCCTTTCAAACCGGACAGCCAGGTTGCACGCATTGATAGCGGCGAACTGGCGTTGGACGCTGCCGATGATGAAATGCAGAGCATTCTCTGGTTGGCAGAGCTGACTGAACAGCAGACATTTGGTTTTTTTACAGTTTGGCAAAACGGCCGTTTTAATCCATCGGGCATCGTCAAAGGGTGGGCGATTTATCAGGCGGCCGATATTGTGCGAGAAGCGGGTTTCAACAACTTTTACATCGATGCGGGAGGTGATGTGCAGATTTACGGCCGTAACCCCCAGGCTGAGCCATGGCAAATAGGGATTCGTAATCCGTTTGACCAAACACAAATTGTCAAAACCTTGTCGGCAATCGATTGCGGCGTGGCGACCTCTGGTTTCTATCAACGTGGTCGCCACATCTACAATCCTCATGCGGCTGACGACCCACTGGATGAAGTCGTCAGCCTGACGGTGGTCGGGCCGAACGTGTTTGAAGCGGATCGGTTTGCCACAGCCGCGTTTGCTATGGGGCGCGAAGGGATCCACTTTATCGAATCCCGTCCAGGCCTGGAAGGGTACATGATCGATAAAACCGGCATGGCCACCATGAGCAGTGGATTCAGCCAGTATTGTAGCTGCGCCCATGCGCTTCAACAAACTTCTTAGCGAAGCCCGATAGCTTTTGTTTCGCGGTGTAAATAACCATGCAGACGAGTGGAGTCGCGAAACACTTAAGCAGTTGGGTGCATACCGTTGCAAAATTGTTGATTTATTTGCGCCCAACTGCACTACTCCTGTTATTGGCAGTTCTTCGTTTCCAACTATCAGCCAGGCCAAACGGCAAATTTCTCTTCACAAATTCCTTATTTCCTCTTATACTCTTCTCCATCACTCGTTATGAGCAGTAGCTCGATTATTTAACACAAAAGGTCAAAAACTAATTTATGAGTGACCATTGGATAGACAACATCATAGAGAAATCCCAAGAGTTGGTTGTAAACCAGATTGAGGAAGATGTTATTGCAAAACTGGTTGAAATCGTCTACATCATGCCCACATCCGATGCCAACCGACGATTGGCCCTTGCCGCTTCTTTTGATCTCCTGGCAAATGCTGAATATTATCGCAGTGTAGGCCATATCGGCTGGTTTTATTGCCCAGTTGATGATGCACCGTTGTTGATTTATCCTTACACCAACGTCTGTCCTCGATGTGCCCTCAAAAACGAATTTGTTTTTCACGAAGCAAATAAACCTAAGTCTGGCGTGATTGGGGCCAGAACTTCCCGTTTACTGGCGGTATTCCTGCAAACATTGTTCATCAAGAACGGCCGTTCCATCATAGTCCGAAAAGGTGTTGAGCCTGTTGATGTAGTGCTATTAGACCAACATCACACACCAACGGCTGTCATGTTTGCCGAAATCAAAGCGGCCCCATTGGTGACGTTACCGCTGGCGATAACTTCCCAACGATTTACAGAAGACGAGAATGGAGTAGTTACAGATGTTGGTCATCGCATCACTGATCATACAGCTCTTTATGGATCCGAGTTGAGTTTAATGCTTCCAACCAATCCCCAAGAAAACCGAAGGTGGGAACTTATCCCCTTTGGAAGTAAAAAAGATGCTGACGATGAGTTATGGGCCTACCGTAGTTTGCTTGATCTGCTAGAATCTAATCCTGCATTTATGCCCAAGTACCTTGCATTCTGGCGATCAGCGTTAGCAAGCTATGAACAAAAATCTCAATCTGGTGTTTTCTGGTTGACCAATGCTTGTGGACAACCCTCGCCACGACCCGAAGATTGGCCGCGGCGACGTAGTGCTTCTGGCTTTGAATCCATCTCAGATAGCAAAACGAGCGTTGGCATGGATCGGACAGACGATTTGAAAAAGGCGACGTACCAATCGCTTAAAATTGGTGCTGAAGGAAATCCTTCGGCTGATTATCATTATCGGTTGGGTATCATTTCTAACATTCATGCAGTTCGGCATTATGAAGCGTATCTAACGAGCATCCAAGATATTGTATGGACTCGTGACAAAACTGCGTCTGCAAAAACGGCCGTTGATTTACCACCGGACACACCTCTTTTCAATTTATTTGATGGCATCATCGCCTTGACACAGACAACGACACGAGATAAGTGGGTCGAGGACATTTTTGATTTCTAAAGGAACCGATGAAGACTGTATACAACCATGAACCACGCAAAGTTGGGGTAGACGTTCAACGTCGCATTAACACACTTAAAATTGGTCAAAAAATGCAGGATTTGCCTGAAGAATTATGGCACGATAGTTTTAAATATTATGTAAAAGAAGACCCGAACCGCAAGGGTGGCCCGAATCTTCGCCTGATACGCCTTGATCCTGAAAAACCATCTTTAACCGTCACGGGATACATATTCAATAAATTTGTGCATCCACACGAAGATAGATTTATTACCCCTAGAGAAGCAGCTCGATTACAAGGTTTTCCAGATGACTTGAAGTTTGAGGGAACGCTTACTAGCGTACAACGACAAGTGGGGGATGCAGTTCCCGTTCAACTAGGTCGAGCTGTATTTGAATCATTACTCAAAGCATTGGTAAAGGCCCGACCAGCGCAAAATAAATTTTCTGCCTTGAGTTTGTTTAGCGGTGCTGGGGGATTTGATATTGCGGCTGAACAAGCAGCCCATCATTCAGGCGCAACCATTCATCCTTTTGCCTGTGTAGAAATTGAAAAAGACCGCTGCGATACTTTGAATGGTTACTTTGGAAGTAAAGTAAAAATATTCCAACAAAATATACAAGACGTTGTGGCTGAGGAATTGCTCCAAACATGTGGTCTTGCCAAAGAGCAGGTAGACATTGTTTATGGCGGACCGCCTTGCCAATCTTTCAGTCAAGCGGGCAAACAACAGGGCATATGTGATCCACGCGGCAATCTAATTTTTGAATTTATCCGCGTCGTTGAAGAAATACTGCCGCCATTTTTTATTATGGAGAATGTGTCAAACCTCAAAGGAATTAGCAAAGGGCTTCTTCTACAACAAATCCTTGAAAAAATGGAATCGATTGGTTATTCAGTTGAACATCGGGTGTTAACGGCAACTAATTACGGTAGCCCACAACGTAGGCGACGATTGATTTTTGTGGGTACACAGACTGATGTACACGATAAAGCCCGACTACCTGAACCCCAATATGGAAATACGATGTCCCTGTTCCCCCTTAAGGCAGTCAAAACTGTGGGAGAAGCATTTGCAGGATTGCCTACACCGGATTATGAACCTATTGATGTGCCCCCCACCAAATTCCTCCAACCAGAATCAAATTTAGAATGATAAGCGCGTTTTAGGTGGTTCAAAACAAACGGCCGTTCCCATCTCTATTATTAACCCATCCCCAAAACGAATCTAAACCAAATCTTAATAGCTTCTATACCGTTCCTTTTCATCATTTTGCTATCCTATTGACATGTTGAAAGCGGAAAAGTTGAACTTTCACAAAGATTGTTCCCCCGCTTTTCCTTTGGAGAAACAAAATGTTGCAAAATATCAATGGAACTCAAACGAATATGGCCGGCACGCTTTTCTTAAACAACTATGCCCCCATTTCATTGTCGAAAATGGCAGATGTTGCTTTGCAAAATCGCACCGACACAAAATATGTACTGTCGGTTGACACGCTGCAGCAAATTATGTCGCAGTTAGCCGGTGATTATTCGACATTGGTTGTGAACAGGCAGCGGTTAAGCGATTACCGGACCTTATATTTTGATACACCCCAGTTCGATCTCTATCATCGGCATCATGCCGGTGCACTCGACCGCTACAAAGTGCGCTCCCGTGAATATGTAGAATCCGACCTTGCTTTTTTGGAAGTGAAACACAAGACGAACAAGGGGCGTACAATTAAAGAGCGTGTAAAGACGCCAGAATTGACAGATTCGATTTATGGGGAAGCGGCCGTTTTCTTGCAAGACACCTATCCCTATGACGCAGCACTATTACAGCCAAAATTGTGGGTCGAGTATTCTCGTATCACGCTGGTCAGCCGTCATCGCAAAGAGCGCGTTACCATTGATATTAATCTCAGTTTCAATTGGAATGGGCAAACTATCAACTTGCCCCATCTTGCAATTGTGGAGATTAAACAAGATGGCTTCTCGCGTCAATCTGATATTCAACAGCAGTTGCGCCTGCATCATATTCAATCAACTGGGTTTAGCAAATATTGCGTCGGCATTAGCCTGGTTTACCCGGAAGTAAAACACAATAACTTCAAATCTAAATTACGTATTGTTGAAAAACTAGCACAAGGACAATCACATGTATACCTCAATTGAACTGCTCATGGGCTTTGCCGCCAACCTGTTTGTCGCGTTCATCATTGTTCGCTTCATTTATTATCCGGTAAGTCAAAATAAAAATTTCGTTTTCACTTTCCTCGGGTTTAACACCATCATCTTTTTTGTCATGAGCATGTTAACTTCAATTGAGCTAAGTGTGGGAGCCGGCTTTGGTTTGTTTGCCATCTTCTCGGTACTGCGCTATCGCACGAATCCTATGCCTGCCCGTGACATGACCTATCTGTTTATTTTGATTGGTCTGCCCGTGATTAACTCCAGCCTTTTCGCTGGCGCGGGTTGGAATGCCGTATTGATTGCGAATGTAGCTATTGTGGCTGTTCTTTATCTACTCGAAAACGGCTGGGGCTTTCATTATGAACAATCGCAGCGCATTACATATGAGCGTATTGAATTAATCAAACCAGAAAATCATGACCTGCTCATGGAAGATTTACGCCAGCGGACAGGCTTACCGATTAAGCGCATTGAAATTGGTCATATCAATTTCCTCAGAGATTCAACGGAAATCAAGGTTTTTTACGATGATGCCTCTCAATATGGCTGGAATCAGGATGACAATGTTTTTTTGATCGAGAATGAGACAACGGCCGTTTCAAACTAACAACCTTCATCTACCTGATTTGTCAACTTTTGTTACAGAGAAAAGTTGACAAATCTACTTCTAAATGATGCATAAAAACCAATTACTTCAACTACTCATTATTTTCATCCTGTTAACTTTGTTTCTTGTCGCTTGCGACACAACAGCAACAGACACAACAAAGGCCAACCTTGAACCCACGACTCCAAGTACATTAGTCGATAGCAGTGAAAGCCAAGTAGAAGCCGTATTGATCGCGAACGATCATGCAGAATCGGCCGTTGCTACCGACGCCACAGACGAAATCAACCGCCCGGCAGGTTGGAATGACGAAACCCATAGTAAAGAGGCTGATCCCAACTACGAGATCGTTTTTCCTGAAAACGAAGTCAATACCTTGACCATTACCATCACACCTGACAATTGGCAGGCGATGCTCGATGACATGACTGCCACCTATGGCGAAATGGGCAGGAATAGTCGGCCTGGCGAACAAGGGGTCGCTGACCAAATTAGACCTGAAGGCAGACCGGAACCGCCACCACAAGGAGG
>JAGRDI010000301.1:0-2421 GCA_020432765.1 Anaerolineales bacterium
CCGGTCTTTCTGATGTGCGCGTGCGTTTTTATTATAGTGGGCTTGAATGGGATTATTGGGCACAGGTCGATGATGTATCGCTTGCCTGTGGCTGTTTTGCACCAGCGGCACCTGATCTCAACATCTCCTATTTTGGTACCGACGTATTCTTAAATTGGAGTGACACGGGTGCTGATTTCTATGAGATTCATAGTCCGGCCAATGATTTTTACTTCACCCCGAATATCAATACGCTGTTCACTACAGCGACTGATACAAATTATACTTTTCCTAATGATCTCGGTAATCCTAACTTAAATTATGCGTATGCGATTGTGGGCAAGAGCAGCTGCGGGGCGGCCTCTGCGCTTTCTAATCGAAAAGGTGAATTTGATTTTGGCATCGAATCTGGCACGCCGTAATTGTGGTAAAGCGCCATATATGATAGTCAAAGTTGATATTTGACCGCTACATATAGGGATCAAAAGACAATTTTCGACAGAACCCGAGAAACCGCGGCTGAACAATGGAGAATAGAGATGTTATAAAGAATCTTTGTACCACTGAATAATGGCATCTACCCATCGCCTTGTGAGCGATCTCTCGGTATCTTGCTCTTCTTCAAGGAATTCTCTGTTAAGTCTTTGGATGTGAGTAGTTTTTAATACACCTTCGCGAAGGTCTGATTCATCATCTCTAGGAACATAAAAATGGTTAGGCAACTCTTGGGTCTGTAACAAGCTTATTTGCCCTGACGTAAACCAACGAGGAATAGAGTAAAGTGGTGCAACTAACAAATATTGTGAAGAAGCATTCCGAATTTCAATGTTGGTGGAAAGAACGATAAGGTAACGAACTTTCCCTTTTGCCAAAATATATTCCTGGTTGTCTATATCATTATTAAAGGCGGCATCCCGTAGACTGCTCCAGTGGCGAAGCTGAACTGTGCCTTCCAAACTTGGAGCGACGTCTCTCACTATTACTAAAGGGGGGTCTAGCCAGATTATTGGGGTATATTTGTAAATATCTCCCTGATTGATGCCCGGTCTGTCTTTATCTCTGAATATTGAAGCCATGTGCTACGTGACTGGTTAAAATTCATTTAATGATCTTATGACATTGGGGTTACTGAGCATTTCTAGCTCATCAGGAGTATGCTTTTTATGCGTGCGTTCGTATTTGTTAGAGAGTTTTTTTATATTTGCGCTCCAAGGCTCACTGTCCCCTGTACTAACAGGATCAGTTTCAGTTATTGTAGATTCAATGATATCTGAGATGATTGATAAGGCTTCAAAAAGTTCAGAAACATGGTAATCCGGTATTTTGTCAATGAGATAGTGGCAAACAAAGCGCAAAGTTTCTGGTTCAGTTCTTCCCGTCTCTAATGTGCTGCGTGTTTCAATCCCCTCGCTCTCGAGGTTCAAGTGCGTTGTAGAGCTTGTCTGTAATACTGGCCTGAAAAATTCGTCCGGCAAATTCGTTGAGGTTGTGTAATCTATTGATGACCTCATCTGCTTTTATTCTCCTATTATCGATGAACAAATCATTGTCAAGAATGTATCCTTCATCTATGATCCGGTTTTGGACTTTAACATCTTTCTTGATCCCATATTGTATTTTCACTTTGCCAATTTCGTTCCCTAAGTTAATGATGACAACATGATTCTCTTCTATTATTGCATTGGGACTTACTTTGATATTACCTGACAGAATACCTGTAAGGGAAGAATCAATTAAATCGATCCAAGAGATATTATTATCTAAACCAAGTTCTTTTTGGCTTATCACATTTTGATAGCGCAATCCGATTCTGGTAAAGAAGGCTGGCTCGAACTCAGTTTGCAGTGCATAGATAATGTGTTGCAAATGCCCAACGAAAGTGTTCCAATCCGAGTATTTTGACGTTGAGAGTGCCACGAATTCACTTGTTAAACCAACAGACCAGTTCCCATCTACAGAAATAAAATCATACGTTTGCTGATCCTGTCGAGTTAGCAATTTTACAACATCATCTGAAAGAATTTCAGTTAATGGCCCTAATCGTTGTTTAAGAACCCCTTGCTCATAGAGAGGGTATCTATCTCTTATGCGTTCCTGAAATCCTTCAGGCGGGCGAGAATCTATGCGTAATATTCGCGGAAAGCGTAATTGACAAATAACTTGTTTTAAGGGAGCTTTATTGTAAACAACATCTTTTTTATTTGGAAATGACATGGTTTTGAGTGTCTTCTATCTTCACAAACTACAACAATTATGAGTATAGTACAATGAAAATTGGTATGAAACAATAGAACTGTTTTTCTATGTGGGAGTTAATATCTTTGGAGTAGATGCACTATTGGTAGGTATGTTAAGATTTAAAATGTTGTCGGTTTTTCCTATTTCTGAACATAATTAACTTTGTAACGCACGCACGGTATGGCTGGTTTGGGTTAGTTTGCG
>JAGRDI010000301.1:2428-13965 GCA_020432765.1 Anaerolineales bacterium
CCCAACATGCCGGCGATCAGGCGGTGGATGGCAAAAGCAAGTGTGGGGTCTTCAGATTCCATGCGTTTGAAGTTTTGGGCGGAGAGGGTATAGAGAACGGCCGTTTCTTGTACCACCACTGTCGCTGAAGCCGTGTGACCGGTGTACATGCCAATTTCGCCAATCACAGTGCCTGGTTTTAAGATGCGTAACTCCTTTACCTGGCCTGTGCCGGCAAGGGTTTGAACCACAATCTGTCCAGCTTCAACAAAGTAGAGGTTATCAACCTCTTGGCCTTCACGCAGCAAGACCGTACCGGGCGCAGCTTCGATACATTGCATGAAGGTTAAAAGTCGCTGGATATGCGGCGATTCTTTGGGCTGGTTTAAAGGGTTCAAATTGTCCAGCCAATCGATTTCCATGCTGGGTTCTGGCAAAGCTTCGTTCAAATATTGGAGCAGTGTCTTCGGTTTTGCACCCAGACCAACAGATGCGAAATCTGCTATCATTTGTTCTTCACACCAGGCAACGCCTTGGTCAAGGTCGAGGAAAATCTGCACGGTCGCTGCGCCATCAGGTGTAAGTACTTCTGCTTGTAATTGAGCTTGAATTTCAGGATTTAGATGGGTGAAAATGAGATTGACATTTGCATCTTCCAACAATTGCCTGAGCTTAGCAAAACTCAAGGTTGTGGATGTATCAATCCCTGTTACCAAGCGGAAATCCAACAATAAAAAGCGCGTCGGGACTAAAGTTTGGTTTTCAATGCGTGTTTTGATCTCATCAACCAAACGATAGGCAGTACCAAAAAAGATAAAACCTTGCAGCTCCAAAATGATGAGGCCATCGCCGCGCTGCTGCAATAATTGCTCATATAAACGCGAGCGCATCACATGGCTTTGGTAGTTTTTGCCGCTGATTGTATGGCGCACAACTTGGGTACGGCCGTATGTGACCACAAACAAAAGCACTGCCACCAAAATCCCCACCGCGACCCCTTCCAAAAGGCCAACCGTCGCTATCGTGATCGTAATCACCCAAATGAGTGCGTAATCAACTTTAGGCAGCTTAAACCAGGCATCATAAAGCCACTCCACCAAAAAAGACAGACCCAAGAAAAGCAAAAAACCACCAGCGATCATGCGCGGGAAAACGGAGAGGATGCCAGCGCCCAAAAATAAGGCAAATCCCACTACCGCCGCCGAAAAAAGACCGACCAGGCGCGAATGTGCGCCCAGTCTAAAGCCCAACGCCGACAAACTCAACGCATGGTAGCCTGCGGGACTGCCGCCGATGCCAGCCAATACATTGGCTGCGCCAACTGACTTCAATTCTCGATTGAGATCAATGTCTTTGCGTACCGCAACTTCCAAGCCGCTGGCGTTCAGCAGAAATGAAATGGAACCCACAATAAAGATTGTGCTTAAATCAATCACATTATTCAGCACAAGCGGCCAGTTGGTTTGCGTCATGACTAGCCCTGTTACCGGCTTGAACAAACTGCCGGAAGGGAAAGGGCCTAACAACCAACCGTCAGCGAGCGCAGTGTTTACGGTGCCATTACTCAAAAAATAAAGCAGATAAAACAGACCTACGCCAGCCAGTAACAAAGCCGGCATCAACAAAAAATGAGAATAACGCCGCAGCAGCACAAGTAGGATGACAGCGAAGAGGAAACCCGGCAGCCAACGTATTAGGACATCGGGCGTAAATAGAGGTGGCCCTAGCGCAGCATCTGTCATCACACCAATCGAGCCTATTATCAATAACCACCCCATGCCTGCCAAAAACCCGCCCACGACGGGATAGGGTATAAAGCGCACCAGACGTCCGAGGTTGAAGCGCCCCATGAACCAAAATAATATGCCAGTGAGGATCGATGACACCATCATCGCACCCACTACTGTCGCAAATTGTTGTTCTGGATTTGCATTGGGCATACCCGCGACAATCGCTGCGGCGACAACGCCCATGATGGCGACGGGTGAATCTTGCGGCAAGGCGATTGTGCCAGTAAAAGAGCTGGTTAAGGCGACGACGATACCAATGATCAAGCCGCCCAACAGCAATATGCCTATACCTTGCGCGACGAATATATCCAACTCGCCAGAAAAAATCATGGCGGCAAAGGAGACTTCTACAAAAACGACTAAAAGGCCAATCACAAGTCCTGCTGAAAGTGCTGGCGGGACATCCTTTAAGGTGATCGAAGGGTTCTTTTTTGTGCTTTGTGGGTTCATCTTAAAGTGAAGCTGCTAGATCTGCGAGGGTTTGGGTGATGGGATGATCGGGGTAATGGGTTGCAAATATGCCATTACCGCCGAGGATCATCATTTCGTCTGCATGGGGCAATACGGCCGTTACTTCACATGCATATGTCCGTTCCACCAAAACTTTTATCTCCGCTAGATCAAACGCAGAAGGCACTTTGTTGACGATTAATGTCATTTTGGGCACTTGCAGACGACGCGCAACCGTAACGGTCACATCGGTGCCTTGATAATCTTGTTGGTCTGGACGCAGCACAATGACTAATACGTCTGACAAAGCGATAGAAAGCAAGGTTTCTTCATTCAAGCCAGGATGGGTGTCAACCAGGAGAACATCTAGCTGTTTGGACTCAATTAGCTCAAGAAAGCCATCGCTAAGCTGACTGATGTCGTAGCCTTCGCGTAAGATACGTGCGATTTCGCCGGGCTTAAGACTGGAAGGGATTAAGAAGAGCTTACCCCTATTTGTTGATTTCTGGACTGGCGTGACATCATAAACAGCTTCTTCGACAGCGCATTTGCCCCATAAATAATCATTGAGCGCATATTGCATTTGGGATTCTTCCAACCCGAACAAGATGTGGATGCCAGGGGATTGGATGTCGGTATCGATCACCCCAACGCGCTTGCCCTTTGCTGCCAAAAGTACGGCCAGGCTGGCGGTTGTGTTCGATTTTCCTGTGCCGCCGCGGAATGAATGAATTGAGATAATTTGGGCCATAAATCCTCCTGTTTGAATACGGACAAAGTTGTCTTTTATCGCCACGAATTACACGAATTTAGATCCTTTAACTTTGTTTACGTGCACGCATGGCTTGGGCTTTGTTTTGCAAATCTTTAAAGAAATCTGTATCGGTGATTTCGGCTACTTGTGCGGCGCTTTTTGTGCGATCAATTTCGATTTGCAGCGCACTGACTTGAGCCTTTAATTTTTGTTCACGTGCATAGACTTCGCGAGCCATTTGTTCAAATGTACGTGCAAATTGTCCTAATTCGTCCTTGCGTTGTGTAACGGCCGTTAATGAATCAATCTCATATGATCCTTGCTCAACGGCCGTTGCAGCTTGGGCGAGACGTTCGATCGGTTCGGAAATTGATTCTGAGGTGAAATAACCGAGCAAAAATGCTGCAAGAATACCGCCGCCAAGCGCCAAAATGATTGCTGTTTGCATACGGCCGATTTTGCTTTCGACACTGTGAATGATGGAATCAAACGCTTGGCTAACTTGTGCCGCATGCTGTTCAATCTCCTCTTCAAATCCTATCAGATGATTACTTATTTGGCTAATTTCGGGTTTGATCTCCGCGTTGATATGCTCGAAGGCTGTGTCGATACGGCCGTTGTCTATCAATGAAAAAACCTCATCCACATCCGTTTGTATATGTTCATGTCGGGTTTCGATATCTTGCAAATCGGCTTGGGTTTCGCCGGCTTCAGGTGAATCATCTGCTTCTCTGGCTAAATTAGCATCTAATTCAGTGTAGTAAGTGTCGAATTCAATCAAACTACTACGCAATTCTTCTTCAGCGGTAGGAACACCTAACAGGAGTTCATCCAAAGCACGCCGTGAAATCTCGAGATTGCTGGATAAATGCAGTGTTGCATCTATTTCGCCGAGGGTGTGGACGGCCGTTTCTTCAAACAGATGATCCAACTGATCCAGATCCGCGATAATCGTTTGCCACACTACATACACATAACCGCCAAACAAAGCAAAAATGGCAACCACGCCTAAAAAACCAAGCAAAAGTCGTTGTCTAATTCTCATTGTAGCTGTCCTTTGAAATGGTGTGTGTTAATAGTTCCTTGTCCATTGTATCAATAACAGAATTTGATACGCGGTAGATTTCATCCAGCGTGGAACCACATGCTTTTTCAATGCGTGCGACGCGCTTTTCGAACTGTGATAATGCAAAATCGGTGAAATCCGATTCTTGTAAACCGAAGGGAACTGGATCGTAAAGTGCAAACACATCACCCACAACCCCCAAAGCTGGCATCAAAAGCGCGTTCATCGTCTCTTCAAATACCTCCCACAGGCTGTTATCGGCCGCAATCAGCCGTGAAAGCAAGAAAACCCCATAGGCGATATGCCGTGACTCATCTAGTTTCAAGAGCCGCACCCCGGTGCGTTGGCCGGGCATAATGTCTTGTTTTTCCAATACAGTGAAATAGGCATGATAGCCAGTTTCGGCGAGCATACCTTCAACGACCATATTGTAAACGGCCGCTGCCCGTACTTGTGCCGCTGCTGAAGGATCCGTCCATAAGGCTTGTAAGGCTTGCGGCAGTGCTTGATAAAACACGGTATGGTAATTTTCAGTGTGGTAATGGGTGAGGTTAAAATCTGTGCCCACAATGTCTGTGATTACAACTTCGCCAAGGAAACGGTTGAAGAAATCGACATGTTTGGCTTCTTCATATAGAAACGATGTCAAAAACATCTCTTCCTCCAAACGACCCTCTCTGGCAATCGCCATGATCAAGGGCAGTAAATCGAGCGTCACGGCTTCTTCACCGGCCTGAAACATGGCCGTCAGGCGCAGCAGCAAATCTTGTTCTTCCGGCTGCAGCCTTTGCCAATCCGCTTTATCCTGACTGAAATCGATCTCACTGGGATTCCAGATGCCCAATTTTTTGGCTTTTTCAAACAGGCGCATAGGTGGTGTGTCACGGCGTAAGCCGTGGGTTGTGGTTTGAAAGGTTTGGTGAGGCATTTTGTTTCCCCTTTTTTATGGTTGCAGAGTTGCAAGGTTGAGTCGCGTTTTTAGTTTTTTGCTGTAGTTACCGCGAATTCAGGAAGGAACAAATTTTTAATCAATCTGAATTCACTCCTTTTCCAACCTGTACTGAGCCTGTCGAAAAATTCGTTGTAGCCACATGACATTACGCTTTACCATATCCAGAAATTTAACAGATGGCGGATACAGGTCAAGTGTTTGCCGATTCTGAATGCTTGCTCATCAGATTTGCTTGCTTTTGATTGACAGCGATAGAATTCAGAAAAATCGAGTGAAAATCTAGGAGGCTTTTCTAAGTATTCATTTTGAGAAAAGCACAAATGAAACTATTTATGAACAATATTACAAAAAAAGCAGGTAAATCCTACGGGCTGTTTGTTTTGATCCTTGCGTTACTGTTGGTCAGTTGTGGCACGGAAAACACGCCTGAAGAAATGCCAACGGAACCGGCAACGGCCGTTGCTGCACAACCGGTCGCAACAGAAGTGTTTGCTACCTGGACGGCCGTACCAGCTATTGTCGAAGAAAAAGAAGTCGAGCCGACGGAGCCGCCGCCGCCTACAAACACGCCGCTGCCGACGAGTACGGCCGTACCAGCCACCGATACGCCCGAACCCACGGCCACAGCGACTGATACGCCTGAACCTACAGAAACGGCCGTGCCGCCAACCACAGCGCCGCCTGTCGCCACACAACCACCCGTGCCCCCGACACTGCCGCCTGAGCCTGTGCTGGGTGTTAATTTGTTACCCAATCCATCGTTTGAGGAAGGGCATTATAATCAAGATGGTGTGCCTGAACTGCAACTGCCTGTGGGGTGGCGGCTTGAATGGAGCACAAGCCCGACTGGTCTCGGTTCCGAATCTTGGGATGTATTTGTGCGTCCCGAAGCGCGTGTTCTATCAACTGCCTTTTTGCCACCCAGTGAGCACCCGCTCTATATTTATGATGGAAATAACACAGTTAAAATCTTCAAAGGTTCTGGTGCAGTTGATTTCAAATTGCTCACAGATGTTACGTTAGAGCCAGGCACCTATGTGATTGAAGCCAAAATGTTTGCTGATACTGTGCAGGGTTGGTCTGATGGTCAAAAAGTATGGGCAGGTGCGCCAGATTCAGCACAAGTGCGCTTTTTAGTCGGCGACGGCGGCACAAATTGGCAGTCACAACGCTTTGGACAAATCAATGTCCACAACTGGACCTTTAGTATTGACGAACCCAAAACCATCACCGTAGGCATTGGCTTACGCGGTATATATGCAATCGCTAATAATGGTTGGTTTATTGATGATTTATCTTTACGGCGAGTTGAATAAGTATGGCCGCAACTTTTTATTTGTCACCACGTAACGATTAATTAGAGATATAAACTTTTAGAACTTTCGGTTTTACGGCCGTTCCTCCCCGACCGTGCCGTAAACAAATGGTATAACCAAGGAGTTGTGTGATGAGCGAAGAACAAATCCCCGAAAATGAAGAGATCAAAGAAACCATTGATATTCCGGTTGAAGAAGATATCGATGACCTGAAAGATGAAGAAAAGAAAAAACAAAGCGACGCTGCTGAGAACTTCGATGTGATTGACGAACTGAAGAACTTGGGTCGTCAATTTGCTGAGGCTTTGGATGCGGCCTGGAACAGTGAAGAACGCCAACGTATTGAGAATGAAGTGCGTGAAGGTGTGCATTCATTCGTCGATGAAGTTGACAAAGTTTTTCGCGAAGCCAAAACAAGCGAAGCAGCCGCCAAAGTGAAGCGCGAAGCCGCAGGTGCCAAAGGAAAAGTGGAATCCAGTGACATTGGTCAAAAAGCAGTAGGTGGTTTTGCCATGGGGTTGCGCTGGTTGAGTGAAGAACTGGGCCATTTGGCTGACCAATTCACCGCAGCAGAAAAAGCACCGGAAGATGTCGAGCCGGCAGCAGGTGACACACCTGTTGATGAAGCACCTATGGAAGATTCTACTGAAGATAGTGCCTAAAAATGGTTCTGGGTGTTAGCTAACATTTCCAGATTACATCGGCTAACAAAATAGCTTTTAAAGAATCCACAAATTTTCTTAGCATAATTTGTGGATTCTTTGTTTATCTGTAGAGTACTGGAGTCTGGCGAATGCTGGACTTATCAGGTTTCTACCACGAGTGGCATGTGAGCAAATTGATCATAAAACCTGACAAGTCTCCTCTGGTAAAATAAAAACGCCAGTGTCCGATAGAGTAGATAGATCAATGATCGTCTGCAGAGTTTATTATTTGTGCAAATGTTTTTTTGAATCTGCCTTGTGTTGGAATTCTAATATGATATACTAAACACCAGATGTTTAATTCGATTGCAGAAGTCCTTTAACCTGAGCGTCAAACCTCAGGAATCCCCAATAATATAAAAACAATCATTGCCGGACGTTGCGTTGGTAAGGTTTGTTTTGTTCACCAATTTGACTCAAACAGCATATTTGTAAAACATGCCTAAAATGATTTGGGGATGTTTTCAGGTATTAACAAGAGAAAGGATTTATCATGCCATCCATATTAAAAAGTGATCGCATACGTTTAACTGCAATCACAAATGACGATTTACCCCAATATGCCACCTGGCTTTCTGACTTTGGATTACAACGCCTTGTCAATCCGGGCATGAGCATGCCCCATGATGCAGATGATTATTTGAAGCCTGATAGTTGGTTTCAGGCGGATCTCAAGAATGAAAAATCGCGTATGTTTGCAATTCGCACTGTGCAAGATGATGTTTTTATCGGTACGTGTGCGCTTATTAACCTGAATATGTTTACCCATTGTGCTGAAATCGGCATCAACCTGGCGCACCCAGACTATCGGGGCAAGGGATATGGCGGCGAAATCATGGAGCTGCTCATGCGCTATGGATTTGAGCAGTTCAACCTGAATCGTATCAACTTAGGTGTAATGGGTTTTAACAAGCGTGCGCTGCGCTTGTACGAACGTCTCGGCTTTAAGCGTGAGGTTGTTGAGCGTGAAATTTTCTTCCACGACGGCAGCTACTTCGATGGATTTTTAATGGGCATTTTGCGCACAGAATGGGAGGAAAATCATGTTTACGTCACTCATCAAAGGGGATGAAGTTCGGTATGGCAGGCAGGTGTACTTAGACGCGCTCTCAAAAAAGGTAATTGACGAATTTGCAGACACCCCGCTTTCAGAGAAGATGCTCATCCAGCTCAATGATGGCAGCGTGCCGATTTTTCCGATGACAGCCAGGCAAGTGGTGGAGTCGTATAAAAATAATGGTGAATTCCCATTTGCTTTACGTCTAGTTAATGATGAAACGTGTATTGGAAGCTGCCGGCTCGCGGATATCGACTGGCAAGCACGGCGCGCACAGCTTTTCATTGGTATCGTGAACGAAGCATATTTTACGCCAGAGATGTTGACGGATGTTCTGCAAACGGTGTTACAATTTGCTTATTGGGAAGCGAATCTGAACCGCATTGCTGTGCATTGTGTTGAGGATCATGTGCTCATGCAGGCCGCATTAGAGCAGGTTGGTTTCACAAATGAAGGGCGTTTTCGCCAGGAGGCTTATCGCAACGGCCGTTACCTGGACAAAATCATCTTCAGCATCTTACAGCGCGAGTGGTCAAAAACAAACACACCGGAGATTGAACGATGGTCTACATAATCCCATTCCAACAACTGAACAAAAACAATATTTTCAGCGCGGGTGGTAAAGGCGCTAATCTTGGTGAGCTCACAGCAGCCGGTTTTCCGATTCCGCCTGGGTTTGTTTTGACTACAGCGGCATATGATGCGTTCGTAAACGAAAACAAGCTGCAACAAAAGATTGTCCAATTGGCGGCAACGGCCGTTGATCCACGAACCTGTGAAGATGCCGCCAATGGAATTCACACACTTTTTCTGGCTGGTAAAATGCCCCAAGCCATTCAAGCTGATTTGTTATCTGCATACACAGAATTGACAAAGGATGGCGAAATTCCTGTTGCCGTGCGTTCTTCGGCCACGGCCGAAGATTTACCCGGTGCCAGTTTTGCCGGTCAGCAAGATAGTTACCTCAATATTCAAGAGGCGCACGGGCTGTTGGAAGCCGTCGAAACATGTTGGGCGAGCTTGTGGACAGCGCGTGCTATTGCGTACCGGCTGCGGCAAGGAATCGACCCGGCATCAGTTAGTTTGGCTGTTGTCGTGCAGCAGCTCGTTCCGGCGGATGCCAGCGGCATCCTGTTTACAGCCAATCCTGTTGACGGTGAGCGCGATCAGATTGTGATCAATGCTGCCTGGGGTTTGGGCGAGGCAGTTGTCAGTGGACAGGTAACGCCTGACACGGTAACCATTGATAAAACAAATCAGCAAATTCTTGCGCGTGAAACGAGCCGTAAAACAACAATGACTGTACGCACCGCCCAGGGCACAAAAGATCGGCCTGTGCCACAGGCTCAACAAAATCAGCAGGTATTAGCAGATGACATCGCACTCGAATTGGCACAGATTGGGACACAAATTGAAACCCATTATGGCGTACCGATGGACATTGAGTGGGCAGTTGTTGATGACGAAATTGCTGTCCTGCAAGCACGCCCCATCACCAATCTACCGCCTGCACCACTAAAAAATGTGCGCTGGGAGCCGCCGCAGCCGGGCACTATTTGGATGCGGCGACAAGTCGTGGAACACATGCCTGAACCGCTCTCACCGCTGTTCGATGAACTTTATTTACAAGAGGGTTTAGATCAATCCATGGAGTCACTCGCTGTGTTTATGAGTGAGATCAGCGGCTTTGAGATCAGGTTATGGGACTTTCTGGATCCGCCTTTTGCTGCTACCGTGAACGGCTACGCCTACAGCCGTGCCAGCTTCAACTTTAGCCCTAAAATGGTACCATTGGCGCTGCGCTTGTATATCACTGTGCTGCCAAAGATGATTAAATATCTCATACCACGCTGGGAAAACGAGTCGCTGCCAGCTTATCTGGCGAGTATTGAACAATGGAAGCAGATAGAGTTGGCCAATACAGCCGACACGGAACTGCTGCGTGGCATACGCGAACTGGCGCATGAGGATGCTGTGTATTGGTTTGCAGCGGCCGTACCGTTGGGCCTGGCACGTACTTCAGATGCAGCTTTCGACCGTTTCCTAAAAGCGGTTTCTAAAGATTCACGGCTTACCAGCGGCGCATTTTTGCGCGGTTTCCCGTCTAAAACGGCCGCCGCGCAAGCACAGTTAGAGGCGATTGCCCGCCAGATCAACGCGATTGGCGATCTGCGCGAACAGGTCATCAACACGTCTGCTTCCGGCTTACTCGATGTGTTAGCAATGTACCCGGCTGTGATCGATGCGCTGCAAGCCTATCTTGATCTGTATGGCCATCAAATCTACAACTTGGATTTTGCTGTACCCACCCTGGCGGATAATCCGCTGCCACTGTTGTTGAGTTTGCAAACGGCCGTTGCCCACCCAGAACGAGACATACGCAGCCAACAAAAAATGTTAGCCCGGGAACGTGACATTTTAGCTGCCCGAACCGAACAAGCCCTCAATCCATTCCTCCTGCGTCCCATTTACCGCTTGTTATTGCGCTGGGCACAACGTTACGCGCCTGATCGTGAGGCTGCGCTTTTTTATGTGGGTGCGGCCTGGCCGGCTTTGCGGCGGCTGGCATTGGAATTGGGGCAGCGGCTTACCGAAGCAGGTTCCCTCGCGAATCCGGATGATGTTTTCTACCTGAAAAGCGCAGAATTGGCTGCGGCCAGTGCTGCGCGTGCCGGTGATGTCAGCCGGCCGGATTTAGCCAAACTCGCCCAGGAAAGACGCATCTTGCGCGGGGCACAACTGCAGCTTGAGCCGCCTGTTTCTGTGCCAGAAGACGGCCGTATGAAATTCGGCCCGTTTGATATGGCGATGTTTGAACCCAAACCGCGCAGCGTTAGCACAGGCCCGACGCTTGACGGATTTGCCGTCAGTCCGGGACAGGTTACGGCACCAGCCAGTGTGATTCATTCGCCGGCAGATTTCGATAAGATGAAACCAGACACGATCCTCGTATGTACAACCACGACACCTGCCTGGACACCGCTTTTTGCGCAGGCCAGGGGGCTGGTCACTGACATTGGCGGCGCATTGGCGCATGGTTCCATTGTGGCCCGCGAGTATGGCATCCCGGCGGTGATGGGCACGGGTGCGGCCACGCAGCGCATCAAAAACGGCCGGCTTATCCAGGTCGATGGAGACAAGGGCAGCGTGACGCTGGTGGATGAGGTCGATGCAGCGGCCGCGACGCAAACGAAGCAAGCCCCACCCTCCACAAATGTGCGCAAGAAGGCGCTCCTGGCTTTGGTTGTAGGGGCGCTGGTTGGGTTTGTTTGGTGGAAAAGACGCCGGTCAGCCAAACATTTGAATGATAGGTAACCCGGGCTGCGGCCTATAGATAATCTGCACACGATACGACTTTATACGTGTCATGCTGAGGGAAAGGGATTTCGCGGCTGCGTGCGGGAACTGCCGGCTGCTGAATAACCGGGTTTTGACGAACGAACCCTAGTACCACGATTTTCTAATTTTG
>JAGRDI010000302.1 GCA_020432765.1 Anaerolineales bacterium
GCTTTTCTTTTCACCTTGACTGGTTGTTTTATTTTGAGGCTACTCTCTGCTTTACGTGATGAGCGACCAGTTAACAAAAAAACGAGTGGTGTCAACAGATCCAAGCGTTCAGTCATGACGGGTATGATTGCTTTGCCCATATTAGCGGCTTGTTCTGATGGTAGCCGCTGACTGATGAAAATGGGTGTGACCCATTTGGCTTCACCGTTGAGGTAGATGGTTTTGTTGATTATTTCAACGGCCGTTTCTTCGTCCAACGCACTGATACTATCTTTGTACACATCCTGATACGGGCTTTGTTCGCCGGTTTCTTCATTGATGTGGATCTGTTGTATTTGTAAATTCCAATCAGGCCCCAAATTTTTCAACAAACGATGAAAAGCGACCGGGTCTTTTTCAATTCTTTTCAACCCTTTAGCTAATAACGCCTTATGGCTTAGCCCTAAAATTATTTCTAAACTTTTGGGACGGGCATAAAAAGCGATATAGATGTTTTCTTCTACGTTTTCATCTGCCGCCAGATATGAGCCTTGAGTTTCTTGGCTTAGTCCAGAAACAGGCAGCTCACTGCGCAGCAGTTTGGGTAGATTAGATTGTAATGCTGCGGCAAATAGTTCTAACTGTTCGAGAGCATATTTTTGCGCCGTTTCTTCACCGGCCCAGCCAAAAGCCATAAAAACTGGCATACCTAGGCCGTTAAATTCTGCTATGGATTGCATGGTATAGGAATCCTTCTTTGTGTAGTTTTAATTGTGAATGTCGAATAGTGCTGCATTACGACACTGTTTTATGGGGACAGCGTTCGAGGATATAGCATATTTACTACACTGTATTTATAGCTGAGGTTTGCCAATTGTCAAGCTACAGCGGGGTTTCCTGGCTTCCATATAGTGTTGTCTAAGTTACACGACGAAATAAGTCAATAAGATCACATCTGGCGAATCACTGGCGGCTATTGCGTCGCTGCGCCCTGCGGCTACAATTCCGAAGTCCACCTTCATGGATTGGGCATCAGTCGGTGGAGACCGGCTTTGTCATTGTAAATGTGTACTACTATAAACCAAAAGTTATTTGTCAATGATTTCTGCAAAGTGCTCCTGTAATAAGCGATGACGGAAGATGAAGCCCCCACCCACTTTTTGTAATAACACACTATCAGCAGCGTAATCCAACAGCCGGATATAGCGTATAGGGACACTGTGTGCAATCCACAGCAGCAGGCGTATGCTAAGATGTTTGAAGACATCATTGAAGCCGTGCATGGCAGCGGCCAATGTGCCGTACAAAATGCCGGTAAGCAGGCCAGAAACTGTATCAATGGTGACGCCAACCAGTATGCTGGTGGGTATGGATAACAAGAGGGCTGCTTTCACCCCATTTTTCCCAGCGATCCAGATACCTTCATTGGGACGATCTCTACTTTCTACGCGCTTGCCGCGCAGACCACCTAACAAAAAGAAGGTAAAGCTTGTATTGAGGATATTTAGCAGCCAACGTGGACTTTGAGGGTCTTGCAGCCAGGCAAGAGCGGACCAAAAGCAGGCGAGCAAGATGCCAAGCAGTCCTAACTGAACGGCATAGCGCCATGACCAGGTAAGTGCGCCCCTGGCACGTATTTCTGTACGCCAACTTTGCCCATAGCTGAGATAGCCAAAAGCAAGGATAAAACAGATGGCTTCCATGCAGGCCAAAGAAAAAGCGAGCAGCAGATTATCTGTTCGTGAAAAAAGGAAGGTCGCCGCAAGAACAACGGTCAAAGTGGTACATATCAATTGTAACCAACCTGATTTGCGATTGATATGGTCTTCGTCGTTGCGCCGCCGCCGCCAGGTAAAAAAACAGCCATCTACCAGAGCTACAAGCAAGCCCGTACACAGTACAAGCAGAAAAATCGAGAACAAACCATTCCAAGGCACGGCCGTTACGCCGAATAGAGCCGCTGTCACCGTTAAAAAATGGACTTCAACACCGGGTGGATTTATCCTAATTAGTTGGATAAAACTCCAGCCGATGGGAGTGCCCAACAAGGCTGTCAGCAGTGATCGAGTAAACAGCAAATAAATCCACTGCCAATAGCCACTGCGGCTTTGGGCGGTGCGAACGTTTTCCAGCCAACTTGGTTGCAGCTCCTCGATCAGAAAAATAGATTGATTATGCCGCTGCATCTGTTTGGCCAACCAATTGAGATGGTTTGTCACGGCAGTGAACGGCGGGTGGTTTTTTACTCTGTCGGCTTGCCGCTGTAACATACGCTGGACGTACACATTAAAAAGAAGATTGGTTGTTATGGGCACGGCCGTTACTTGTGTAGAACCATTTTTGTCGCGGTGACTATCGCCATATGCCAGCCGCAGCATATTCAGCGTGAGTGGAGATTGGGCCATTTCAAGCAAGACCGCATTGTTAAACAGCGTTGTGGCAAGGGTTGGTGTGACGCTTTCTCTGATTTGGCCGGTGGTTAACGGCCGTATCAAAACGGCTCCGTTGAGTTGTAGACGGGTGTTGGATGTGAGAACGGCCGTTTCATATGCATCCTGCCGACAACAAACTACCATATCTGCCAGACCATGTTCCTGACGGAATGTATTGAGTGCAGCCAGGCATTCAGTACGGAAATCAGGACGCATTTCATCAAGTCCATCAAACAGCAGTAAGAGCCGGTCTTGGTCCAACCATGTGCGTCCTAAACGGCGTGGAATTTGGTACTTGGCTACCATTTCTTCTACTGCCCAGATCTCAATATCCACCTGCTTGCCGGCCCAACTGCTCAAATTGAGAATCACCGGAATCGGCTGCATTTTGTCTGCCGCCGCCATCGCCAGCAAATAATCCGCCAATTCGACCAGACTAACGGTTTTACCTGCTCCGGGCGCGCCGAGGATCAGCAAAGCACGATTGGCGTTGCGGAAGGCGTGGTAAATGTTTGCGGGTGTTGGCGTATGGCGGGTGTCGAGCACATCAGCCCAGGGGTGAACGACAGCATCATGAATAGTTTGCAGTTTAAGATGGATGAAGCTTTCCTCGCTGCGTAAAGGGCTTAACAACCCATTGACCCAAAAGCGGCGCATCTTTTCCATCAATACCCATTGGCTGCGTTGTTCTGGGGAATATGCCCTCAAGGGTGTGGTGGCAGGGATTTCTACCGTACGCTTCTGACACAACTCCTGGTATAAAGCTGTCGTTTCCGGTTGAGGGGGGACGCCCAGCTCTTGTTCTAACAAATCGTTTAATGCCTGGTATTGGTCATGAACGGCCGTCCATTGACCTGCTTGTGCGTAAAGCTGCATCAGCAGAGCGTGGGCCGGTTCATGCAGCGCGTCGAGATTGAGCCAGCGGTGTGCATAATTCAGCGCCGCGTCATAATTTTGCTGCTGCTGATAGGTTAGTGCCAGCCGTTTGAGTGCGGTTGCCAGGTCACGACGCAGTGTTTCAGCCTGGATAAATGCCCACTCGTTGAATTGTTCGCAGTCGCGCAGGGTAAAGCCAAGCAAAAAATCAGCCTGGTATAGTGCCACACCTTGTGCTACTTGTTCGCATTGCACGGCTGTTAATGCTTCCTCTGGCCCCAGGGCAGGCGACAGTAGTTGACGCAATTGAACGACATCCACTGTGCAAACGGCCGTTGGATCCAAACCGATTTGCCGGCGGTTGCTAATCAGAAAGCCATCGCCCAGCTCTTTTTTGATGATGGAGAGTGTATAGCGCAAGGCTCCGCGCCCGTGTTTGTTATCTGATTCAGGCCACAGGAGCACGGCCAATTGGGCGCGGCTGTGTAACATGCCCGATACGCTGAGGTAGGCTAAGAGGGCGGTTGCTTTGGTAGAGGCGAGTTGGAGGGAACGGCCGTTGCGTGCCAATTGCGGATAACCAAGCAATGAAATATTTAATGAATCGGTCATAATGCAAAATAGCCACCACACAAGCCAAACAATAAACGCCATTGTAACAAATTAGTCGAATTTAACACAAAAAGCGGCCGCCTAACGATTTCATAACGCACGATCCGTATACTGCCCAGACATGACAGGTTTCCCAAAAACCTGTCATGTCTAAATCAGAGGTAACACATGTTACATGCAAGCGTCTTAAGCGGACAGGTGAAACAGGGTGAACTAGATCATGCGATCAATATCTATAAGCAGTCTATTTTACCGGTGCTGCAAGCGCAGGCAGGTTTCATAAGATCGATCTTGTTGTGCAATCCAGACACCCAACAATTCATCTCGATTTTCTACTGGGGGAGCATGGTTGAACTGTTAGCCGGCGAGGCCAGTGCTTACCTTCAGGCGCAGTTGCGTGAGATGAGGGTGTTGTTGAAACAGCCGTTGGTCAATGAGCATTATGTGGTACGCAGCCATTATTGAGGTGTAGGAGGTGTCGAATTTATTGGTTTTCGTAACTTCTAACTGCAGAGGGCGCTGTGTTCTCCGCGGTTAAAGTCAGGTAGGCTTCGTAGTTTCGGTTTTTTATTTATTTACTTGCCCAGCAAACATTTGGGCAAAGGAGCGTTTGAGATGGTGCTTTATGTTTTTCAGTGGAATGTGCATCCTGATAAAGGGGATGAATATGCAGCATTTACGCAGCGTGCGATTGCACGCACTTTGGCCGTGCCGGGTGTAGTTGAATTCCGTGGCTATCGCCCAGTCAGTGGTGCTGCGCAGGTGGTGGTGACGTATGAATTCGCAGATATGGCCGCCTGGACAGCCTGGTATGCGCATGATGATGTGCAGCAGGTGATTGCTGAACTGCGCACATTGACCGGCAATGTCTCCATGCAGCTTTGGGGACCATCCCCGGTTGTGCCGCAGCCTATTCGTCCCGGTGGTTGAGTTATGGTGTTTCCCAAACTGGTTAGAGCAAATTCGGGCCAGCAGTTACAGGGTGAGTGAGGTGGGGAAGAAACGGTGTTCCAGAGGTTTTAAGGAGGTTATCAATGTATGGATTTCGAAGTGTTT
>JAGRDI010000303.1 GCA_020432765.1 Anaerolineales bacterium
CCCGTGATGGCAAACGCACTGCGCAGGCTGAAGTTCGAATTGCCGTTGATATGGTTGAAGAAGGTCTGATCACCAAAGAAGAGGCCGTCGTGCGTGTGAAACCTGCACAGGTTGACTTTTTCTTGCATCCACAACTAGATGCCGAAGCGCTTAAATCAGCACGGACAATCGCAACAGGTTTGAATGTCTCTCCCGGTGCCGCTGTTGGTGTGGCTGCTTTCGACGCCGATACGGCCGAACGCTGGTCAAATGAAGGAAAACAAGTCATCATGGTACGTCCCGAAACCAAACCAGATGACGTGCATGGCATGTTGGCCGCTGAAGGCATTCTCACCAGTCGTGGCGGCCGTACCAGCCACGCGGCTTTGGTAGCACGGCAATTTGGTAAACCAGCTGTCGTGGGTGTTGCCGAATTAGAAATCGATTTGCTTGCACGAAACATGACCATTGGCGAAGATTTGGAAGTCGAAGAAGGTGAATGGATTTCCCTGGATGGTACGACAGGTACGGTCTATCTGGGCCAAGTACCAACCGTGGTACCAGACTTCAAAAACCCACATCTACTTAAACTGCTGAGCTGGGCCGATGAAATCCGTGTCCTCGATGTTTGGGCCAACGCAGATTATCCGCGTGATGCTGAACGTGCCCGCGAATATGGCGCACATGGTATTGGTCTCTGCCGCACTGAGCATATGTTCTTTGAAGCCGAACGCATGCCGGTCGTGCAACGCATGATCATGGCCAAACATTCAGTTGATCGCAAAGAAGCTCTTGACCAACTGCTGCCTCTGCAGCGCGGTGATTTCGAAGGTCTCTTCCGTGCCATGGATGGTTACCCGGTCATCATTCGTTTGATCGATCCACCATTGCATGAGTTCTTGCCCGCCTACGAAGAACTCATCCAAGATTTAGCCGACCTCAAAGTCCGTACACAGCATTACCACACCTTAAGTGAAATTGACACGGCTTTAGCCGAAATCCGTACAAAATCAGATTATCTTGAACGTGTCGAAGCGCTGCGCGAAATGAACCCCATGCTGGGTACACGTGGCGTGCGTTTAGGCATCATCATCCCCGATTTGACCAAAATGCAGGTACGCGCCATTTTCGAGGCAGCATGTAATGTTGCTCAGGAAGGTGTAGATGTACATCCAGAGGTGATGATTCCTCTGACATCACATGTCAACGAATTGAGTGTACAGCAGCGCGCGCTAGAAGCTGTCGCCAAAGAGGTGATGGAAGAGAAAGGCGTTGAAATTACATATAAATTTGGCACGATGATCGAAATTCCACGTGCAGCCTTAACCGCTGACGAATTCGCTGAGATAGCGGAGTTCTTCTCTTTCGGCACAAACGACCTCACTCAAACCACATTTGGTATTTCGCGTGATGATGCTGAATCGGGCTTCTTGATGGAATATCTGCAGCGTGGCATTCTCAAGGAAAACCCATTTGCCAGTATCGATGCCAATGGTGTCGGTAAGCTGATGCAAATTGGCGTGGAATTGGGACGCAAAGTGCGTCCCAACATGGAAATTGGCATCTGTGGCGAGCATGGTGGCGATCCTAAGAGCATCCAGATTTGTCATGATCTTGGTTTGAACTACGTATCTTGCTCCCCGTTCCGTGTGCCGATTGCTCGTTTGGCCGCTGCACACGCTGCTATGGCAGACAAAAAATAGAGTGTTTTGAACCGCAGAGAACACAGAGAACACAGAGAATTATTTGTCCACATTCAAATTCTCTGTGACCTTTGTGCCCTCTGTGGTGAAATTCACAAAGGATTTTATTATGACAAAAACAATGATCACCATTGACGGTAATGAAGCTGCGGCGCGAGTCGCCCACAAGCTCAATGAAGTGATCGCCATCTATCCCATTACCCCCAGTTCACCCATGGGCGAACTGGCAGACCAATACTCAGCTAATGGTGACACAAATATTTGGGGATCTGTGCCACAAGTTGTCGAGATGCAAGCTGAGGGCGGCGCAGCGGGTGCGGTGCATGGCGCATTACAAGCCGGGGCATTGACAACAACCTTTACAGCATCTCAAGGGCTGCTGTTGATGATTCCTAATATGTACAAAATCGCTGGCGAGTTAACCAGCACAGTTTTACATGTCGCAGCACGCTCAATTGCGGCTCAGGCGCTCTCGATTTTTGGCGACCACAGCGATGTGATGGCTGCACGCAACACTGGTTTCGCATTCCTCGCCTCTAATTCGGTGCAGGAAGTCCATGACTTTGCTCTGATCGCCCAAAATGCAACCATGCAGGCGCGTGTGCCATTTATCCATTTCTTTGATGGTTTTCGTACTTCACACGAAATCAACAAAATTGAGCTGTTAGAAGATTCTGTGCTGCGTGCGATGATTGATGACGATTTATTGCGTGCACATCGTGCACGCGGACTGACACCTGATAGTCCGGTTTTACGTGGTACGGCGCAAAATCCAGATGTCTTCTTCCAGGCGCGTGAAAGTGTCAATTCGTTCTACAACGCCTGCCCTGGCATTGTACAAGCTGCAATGGATCAATTTGCAGAGTTAACTGGTCGTCAATACCATATTTTTGATTATGTGGGTGCGCCAGATGCCGAGCGCGTGATTGTTTTGATGGGTTCGGGGGCTGAAGCAGCCAGAGAAACGGTTGAGTACCTGACTGCGCAAGGCGAAAAAGTTGGTATGATCATTGTGCGTTTGTATCGGCCGTTTGACACGGCCGTATTCCTCAACGCCCTGCCTGCCACAACCAAATCAATCGCCGTTCTTGACCGCACCAAAGAACCCGGTGCTTCTGGTGAACCGCTCTATCTGGATGTGGTTTCCTCCATTGTGGAACATGTGGCCGGCGGCACAGCCCCCTTTGAAATCATGCCAAAAATAGTCGGCGGCCGTTACGGGCTCTCATCTAAAGAGTTCACTCCCGCCATGATCAAAGGCGTTTTCGATGAGCTCAAGAAAAAGAACCCCAAAAACCACTTTACAGTCGGTATTGTTGACGATGTGACACATACAAGTTTGGAATATGATCTCGACTTTAACACCGAAAATGAGGATGTCATTCGCGCCTTGTTTTATGGGCTAGGTTCTGACGGCACTGTCGGTGCCAACAAGAATTCAATCAAAATCATTGGTGAAAACACTCCTAACTTTGCGCAAGCATATTTCGTCTATGACTCCAAAAAAGCTGGTGCCGTCACCGTCTCCCACCTTCGCTTTGGTCCGCGTCCAATTCACAGCACCTACCAGATTGGCTCAGCCAATTTTGTAGCCTGCCATCAAGAGCTCTTCCTCGATCGCTTTGACGTTTTGCGTCTGGCCGAACCTGGTGCAACATTCCTCTTAAACAGCCATTATGGGCCGGAGGAAGTTTGGGATTATTTGCCGCAAAGCATGCAGCAGACCATCATTGACAAAAAACTTAAATTTTATGTTGTCGATGGCTACAGTGTAGCGAAAGAAACCGATATGGGACGCCGCATTAACACCATCATGCAAACTTGCTTCTTCAGCCTGATGGAACAGGTTACCGGCTCTCCATTATTGCCCAAAGATGAAGCGATTGATGCAATTAAAACAGCAATCAAAAAGACGTACAGCAAACGCGGCGATGCAGTTGTAAAAGCCAACTTTGCCGCTGTAGATGCCGCCTTGGCGCATTTGTACGAGGTCAAGATTCCTGAAACTGCCAGTAGTGGCTTCGAGCGCAAGCCAGTTGTACCCGAATATGCTCCGGAATTTATTCAATCGGTAACTGCACGCATGATTGAAGGTGTTGGCGACTTATTACCAGTCAGTGCCTTGCCCGTAGATGGCACCTATCCCACTGGTACAACAAAATGGGAAAAACGTAATATCTCCGAAGAAATTCCAGTGTGGGATGCCGATATCTGCATCCAATGTGGCAAATGTGCCTTCGTTTGCCCGCATGGTGTTATTCGCATGAAGTTATTTGAGCCGGAACTCGCAGAAAGTGCTCCGCCAACCTTCAAATCGGCACCAGCGCGTTATAAAGAGTTCAAGGAATCTGCATTCAGCTTACAAGTTGCACCCGAAGATTGTACCGGTTGTACGCTGTGTGTTGAGGTTTGTCCGGTCAAGAATAAAAAGCAACCCAAGTTCAAGGCGATTAATATGCAGCCAGTTGAACCCCTGCGTGAACAGGAAAAGGAAAACTGGGATTACTTCCTGAGTTTACCGGAAGTTGATCGCACCAGCTTACCTTTGAACCAGGTCAAATATAACCAGCTTTTGCAGCCTTTGTTTGAGTTTTCTGGTGCTTGTGCCGGCTGTGGTGAAACACCTTACTTGAAACTGCTCAGCCAACTCTTTGGCGACCGCGCTGTAATTGCCAATGCAACAGGTTGTTCTTCGATTTATGGTGGCAATTTGCCCACGACACCTTGGGCGCAAAATTCAGACGGACGCGGTCCGGCCTGGTCCAATTCCCTGTTTGAAGATAATGCGGAATTTGGCTTTGGTATGCGCGTTGCTCTGGACCAGCGTCTGGAAGCGGCCATTGGGCTGCTGCGTGATATGCGCGATATGGTAGGGACGGAGTTAACCGACAGCATTCTATTTGCCGATCAGGTCGATGATGCTGGTATTAACGAACAGCGTGTGCGCATTGCCAAATTAAAAACGCGCTTACAGAATTTGATTGATAATGATGACGAAGCGCCGGCTCCTTCCAAGAGTGCCCTTAAAGATTTACACAGTATGGCAGATATCCTGGTCAAAAAGAGTGTGTGGATTGTTGGTGGCGACGGTTGGGCTTATGACATCGGCTATGGCGGCTTGGATCATGTCCTGGCGTCAGGGCGCAATGTAAATGTATTGGTGATGGATACTGAAGTCTATTCTAACACTGGTGGTCAGATGTCAAAGGCGACACCACGTGCGGCCGTAGCGAAATTTGCAGCTGCCGGCAAGCCAATGCCCAAGAAAGATTTAGGCTTATTGGCAATGAGTTACGGCAATATCTATGTAGCTCGTATTGCTGCTGGAGCCAATGATCGCCAAACGATCCAGGCATTTCTGGAAGCGGAAGCTTATGACGGCCCCTCTTTGATTATTGCCTACAGCCATTGTATTGCGCATGGTTATGATTTGAAAGATGGGTTGAGCCAACAGAAAGCGGCCGTTGATTCTGGTTATTGGCCGTTGTTCCGCTATAACCCGGAAGTTGCCGCCGCAGGTGCAAACCCGTTTAAGCTGGACTCACGTAAACCAAGTCTTTCACTTGAAAAATATATGTACCGCGAAGGCCGTTTCCGTGTATTGACCAAAACCAATCCTGAAGCCGCAGAGCGTTTGCTTGATTTGGCGAAGGAAGATGTGGAAAATCGCTGGGCAGGTTATGAACAGTTAGCATCCAAAAGCGATGTGAAGAAGAACGGAAGCAGTTAAGGCTTTTTCGGAATGTATATAATCCTATTCTGAAAAAGCCTCAAGCCAATCCAGAATGTCACGCTTTTTCTGGAACAATACTTTTCTGGGTTGGCCTAAAAGGAGAAAAACATGGACCTGAGCACAAATTACTTAGGAATGAGACTGAAAAATCCAATTGTGCCTTCGGCTTCGCCACTTTCGCGTAAATTGGATGGCATTCGCAAAATGGAAGATGCGGGCGCATCAGCGATTGTTTTGTATTCGCTTTTTGAAGAAGCAATTAATATGGAGAGCCGCACACTGGATCGCTATCTAAACAGAGGTACGGAGAGTTTTGCAGAGGCGCTTTCTTATTTCCCGGATGCGCCATCATACGGCGCAGTCGGCCCAGATATGTATTTATCTCATATTCATCGTGCTAAACAGGCGGTTGATATTCCGATTATCGCCAGTTTGAATGGTGTTTCGACAGGTGGCTGGCTGCATTATGCGAAACAAATCCAAGGTGCCGGCGCAGATGCACTTGAACTAAATGTGTATTATTTGCCGACAAACTTCGATTTAAGCAGCAGTGAAGTTGAACGGATTTATTTGGATTTACTGCGTGATATCAAGACCGAGGTTTCTATTCCGGTGGCGATGAAGCTAAGCCCTTATTTTAGTGCAACGGCGAATATGCTGAAGCAGTTGGATGAAGGTGGTGTGGATGGCTTGGTGATGTTTAATCGGTTTTACCAACCCGACCTGGACTTGGAAAATCTGGATATTATTCCTAACCTTGTCTTAAGTACGCCTTATGCGATGCGTTTGCCTTTGCGTTGGATCGCGATTATGTATGGCCATCTGCACGCAGATATGGCTTTGACGTCGGGCGTGCACACCGCCGAAGATGCACTAAAAGGTGTGGCTGCGGGAGCGGCCGTTACGATGATGGCATCTGAGTTGTTGCAAAATGGTATCGGCCGTATCACCGAAATCCTGACCGAGATGAATGAATGGCTTGAAGAAAAAGAGTATCACTCATTGGATGAACTGCAAGGCAGCCTAAGCCAGATCAACTGCGGCGCACCAGCTGCGTTCGAACGTGCAAATTACATTCAAGTTGTGGGGTCATACGAGCCGCAATACCGCTAGATCAACTAGAACACAATTTTATTAACTGTTTCAATTGAAAAAGGGAAGTAGAGTCTGGGTAAAATTCTCTACTTCCCTTTTTTGGTTCATTATGTACTATGATGTTTTTAGGCTGTTCGAGCGCGTCTTCGTTTAGAAAACTCTTGTCGCATACGAATGATGCGTTGTTTAATTGGCTTTAAGCGCACCAAAAGTAAAATGATTATAATTGCCGCATAAATAAGCGGTTCGGTAAAAGCCCGCTTTGCTGCCCATACCCAAATAAAATGTACAGAAGCCAAAATAGCAATGATGTAAACAAGCTGGTGCAGTTTCTTCCAATTTTTCTTTAACTGCTTGATGGAATAATTATTTGAAGTCACAGCTAGAGGAATGAGCAGCAAAAATGCAACCAAACCTACTAATGCATACTGCTTGGTCACTGCCTCATTAAAAGCTAAACCTACTGCCCAGGCGCCTTCAAAATAACCATAATCATATGTAAAGATGAGCAGGTGAATGCAAACAAGCATAAATGCATACAGACCGAGTGGCTTGCGCAGCGGGTTCAGTTCTTTCCAGCCAAACATGGTCATAAAAGGTGTCACAGCCAATGAAAGAACTAATAGTGTGATCGCCATTTTGCCAGCAAAAAAAGTTGCTTCGTGTGCCCAACGGCCGTTTAGATACTCCCAGTAATAAAACTGCCAAAATATAAAAGAAATCGGCAGCCAAGCACCAAAATGAGCCAGAAACGATAACGACTTTTGTTTCGCTTTTTTGCTCATGCTCTTTGAATGTGTAATGGCTATGGCAATGATAATAAACACAGCCAGAATCACCCACAAGGAAATGACTGGCAAACCGTCTCCAGAATTGGGCGCTTGTCGTAAGACCCAGGTAATCACTGCAGCCAGAATAGCCGCAGACGGAATAATATCAATTTTTTCAATCAAGGTTGGAGATGCTTTGCTTATGGTTGTCATAGTTTAGAAATTCTCGGTTAAATCCATCCCGGCGTAAAGATGGGCTACTTCTGCTTCATATCCATTAAATTTGATCGTTGGAATGCGCCCCGACGAACCAATGCGCCGTTCGGTTGCTTGCGACCAACGTGGATGATCGACTTCAGGATTTACATTGGAATAAAATCCATACTCATTTGGACCGGCTGTCATCCATAACGATACGGGCATCTCTTCTACAAGATCAATTTTGACGATTGATTTGATGCTTTTGAAACCATATTTCCAGGGTACAACCAGGCGTATAGGCGCACCATTTTGCGGTGTCAGTGGGTCTCCGTATAGACCGGTTGAGAGCAATGTTAAATCATGCATCGCCTCGTCTAGACGCAAGCCTTCGACATAAGGCCAGTTGTACCAAGGAGCTGAAAGTCCAGGCATCTGGCTTCTGTCTGCCAATGTTTCAAAGCGTACATATTTGGCTTTGTCGGTTGGTTCAACCTCTGCTAACAATTTGCGTAATGGAAAACCAAGCCAGGGAATCACCATTGACCAGGCTTCCACACAGCGCAGGCGATAAATACGCTCTTCCTGGTCAAATTTCGTGCGCAAATCATCTATGTCATAGGTGCCAGGGTTACGTACAAGTCCACCAACCTCGACCTGCCAGGGTGAAGTTTGGAAATCTGAGGCCAAGCGTGCAACTTCTGTTTTATCAGTGGTGAATTCGTAATAATTATTGTAGCTTGTGACATCTTTATAGCTTGTAAGCGCCATCCCGAGTTCATCCGTTACTGGAGTTGGCACGCTCGTTGCAGGGATCTGTGGAGCATCCCCCGTGGATGCTCCTGTAGCGGATGAGGATTCTGTCAACGCTACCTCAGAACCAGGAGGCTTCGGTCGACCGGCCCACAAAAGTGCCAAACCTCCCACGGCCGCCGCCGCTTTAACAAATTGGCGTCTAGAAATATAGTCACTTTTAGATGTGATTTCGGATGAAGCTGGTTCTTTACTGCGATTGTATTTTGTCATACCTTGTCTCTTATCGTGTTTGAAATTGTTCGTTGTTCAATAATAACCTTATCAGTGATATTAAAGGGCAATTATTATGATCTTACAACAAAAATCTTGCGAAATACTTACAAAATGTTTAGCCAAGAAATGGGAACCACCCTTTAAATTGATTATTGTCTATAATAGAGCAGATTTGCACGTATATAGAGAAGGTTTATGCGTATAAAAAAACAATTCATTTTGTTTGCGATTATTTTAGTTATTATTTTATGGCTGGGATTTTTAGCAAAAGAACAACAAAAAGAGCCAGAGTTTGGTTTTGAAAAAGATTATGGTCTATATTGGTACGGCCGTAATCAAACATCGCAAAAAGCAGAGCCAGGTGTACTGAATCCATACTATGATCCCAACAAGCCCGTTGTTATCTTTGTACACGGCTGGACACCCATGCAAGCAGATACGCCGCCCACATTTTTGTTCAATGTGACCGATGATGAGCACAAGATTGAATACAACATTGACCTTGCCGAAAAGTGGTTGCAAGACGGCTGGAATATTGGCATTTATTATTGGCATCCTTTTGCCGATGAGGATGAGGTTTGGGATGCCGAAGATAAAATCTGGACGGCCGATTCTGTAAACAAGATGCGGTGGCGTGATGCTGAAGGAAATTACCATACTGAGAACATGCCCACACAAAGTGCCTCTAAATTATTTTATGATGATTATATTTCCGCTTTAGAAGGGTATAATGGCAATGAAATCCGACTTGCAGGACATTCGCTGGGTAATCAAATGGCAACTTTGCTCATCTTACAAACCTTAGAAGGCATTGAAGCGGGGGAGGTTGCCTCAAATTTGCTGCCTTCCCGCCTAACTTTACTCGATCCTTTTTGGTCACCATTGTCGAAAGATTATTTGGATGGTGAACGCACAGGAACGATTTTGCGGCGCGACATTTTGCAAAAAATTATTCCGCAAGGCACTGCGGTTGAATGGATACGCTCTTCCTTGTTAACAGAAGCGAGCTTATTCGGTGAGTACACTGTGGACTTGCAAATGCAAACACCGTATACTGAATTAGCACCTGAATTTTGTGGGCCGATCGATCAAGTATGCCGCCATGATGCGGCATGGAAGGTTTACTTTTTATCGTATGGGGACACGGCTCCGCAAGAATGTATAGCCGCTCCTGGCTCAGAGATTTGTGTCGGAACAGGTAGAGATGTTCCCATGGCTCAAATGCCGACTAATGAAATTCTTGAGTTGATGCCATTGCCATATGGATGGATTCAAGTGAGGGGGCCGGACGAGGAAGACGGCCGTGTTACACCGCAAACAAATGATGATTGGTTTACGCGTATTGAAATTGAAAAGGATGAATGAAGTATGTTGGCAAAAATAAAAACGCACCCCAAGACGACAATCTTCTTGGGAATAATCGCACTGCTGCTCCTGTTTATATTGTGGCTGTTTCTAAAACCCTTTGGCCTGCAACAAGAACCTGTTGCTAAGCCTGCAGCCAGTTACGAAGATGCACTAACGCGCATCAGCACCATTCAAGCAGCAGAAGAGGCAATGGATGAACTAAACCCCATTTGTCATTCTAAATTACTGACGCATGGCGAAAAAACTGAAAAAGTCGTTGTCTTCTTTCATGGATTTACCTCTTGTCCGGAACAATATGTGCCTTTAGCTGAAGAATTTTTTGAACGTGGCTACAACGTTTATATTCCTCGCCAACCTTATCATGGTATGGATGACAACATGACCACAGCACTTGAAGCATTAACGGCCGAAGAACTTGCCGCCTATGGTTTTTCAGCCACAGATATTGCCCAAGGATTGGGGAATGATGTTGTCGTTTCTGGTTTATCTGGGGGCGGGTCAGTAGCCAGTTACATCGCTCAAGAGCGTGCCGACGTGGAATTGGCAGCGCCCACCGCGCCATTTTTAGGCATCGGTTTTATTCCCGCCGCCTTGACTAAACCAGTCACTAATTTAGGGTTGCTGCTCCCCAATTTTTATATGTGGTGGGATCCAACAACCAAAAATGAAAACCCTTCATCATCTGCCTGGCAATATAATCGCTACCCTATTCATGCTTTGATGGCTAATTTAGAACTCGGTTTTGTGGCTGCGCGTGATGGGACTGCAGTGGCGCCTGAATCTGAAAATATTATGGTGATTAACAATGCAAATGATCG
>JAGRDI010000304.1 GCA_020432765.1 Anaerolineales bacterium
TATTACCCATTTATCTTTGACCAATTTTCGCAATTACGGCCGTTTAGAGGTGGATTTTTCGTCTGGCGCTACGCTGCTGCATGGTGACAATGCACAAGGCAAAACCAATTTGCTTGAAGCGCTTTATTATTTGGCCACAACCCGTTCACCACATGCCAATCATGATGGCCAATTGATTAATTGGGATGCTGAGCAAACGTTTGGCCCATTGGTTGTGGGACGGCTTGTGGCCGATGTTGAGACGGCCCGCGCAAAGCGACAAATTGAAATTCGTTTGATTCGTGAGTATAAAAATAATGGCAAACCCAGTTTTCGTCGTGAAGCGTTAATCAACCGGCGCAAAGTGCGTTTGATGGACCTTTTAGGACAATTGCAGGTTGTGTTGTTTTTGCCGGAAGATGTGCAATTGATTACCGGTTCGCCAGCCGGTCGCCGCCGTTATGTTAATATAACCTTGTGCCAAATCGATTCGCATTATTGCCGTGTATTGTCGCAATATAACAAAGTGTTAGAGCAGCGCAATGCGGTCTTGCGCCAATTGGCAGAGGGACAAAGCAGCCTGGATGTGCTCGCCATTTTTTCTGAGAAGTTAGTCGGGTTAGGTGGGCAGATTTTTGCGCGTCGTTCCCTGTTTTTTGCGGCGATCAATCGCGAGACGCAGCGTATCCATTATGAAAACCTGACGCAGGGGCGCGAAACTCTGCAGGTGCGTTATTTGCCACGTTTTCAGGCCGGACAAGATGGCAGCGATCTAGACACGGCCGTTGCACATGCAGAATGGTTAGCAGCCCATCAAACCGATGTTGAAGCGGTAACAGCAAAATTTGCAGCGGAATTGAAAACTGCACAACCACATGACCTCGCACGTGGTGTAACTACAGTTGGTCCACATCGTGATGATTGGTATTTTTGGCTCAACGGCCGTCACCTGGGCCATTATGGATCCCGGGGTCAACAACGCAGCGCGATGTTAGCCTTAAAAATGGCGGAGATCAATTGGATGGAATCAAACAGCGGCGAGCCACCGGTCTTATTGTTGGATGAAGTCGTGGCAGAACTGGATGCGCAGCGCCGCAGTTTATTATTGCAATATGTGCAGCGTGTTTCCCAAGCGATCTTAACAGCAACAGATCCAGCGATGTTCCCCATAGAATTCTTAGAACAAACGCGAAGTATGCTGGTTGAAAACGGCCGTGTTGCCTTTGATGAAAGCGGCTTTGATAAAGGTGCGCTGGATAAAAACCAGGAGCTTGACATGACATGAAGCCATTGGTCTATTATTGTCGCTGGCAGGGGGCTGTATTGCGTTTGCGGGGTCGGGATGAAACGGCCGTTTGGGGGCAGCTTGTGTTTGCAGAGGAAAATAGTGAACGCAGCCAGGAGTTCCACTTTGACCTCAGAACAAACATAATAACCTTGCAAACTGCCGGCGAGCCTACAATCATCAAATTAGATGATATGGGTGTGGCAAAAGCCTAATAGATACCGAATTGGACTCTGGTGAAAAGTAGATTTGTTAACTTTTCTCCCTTGTAAACCGATTATGCGATTTGCAAAATCGCACCACGAAACTGGAGTCTGGCGAATTCTAGAAGTCTCCTCTGGTAAAATAAAAAATGCCAGTGTCCACTACGAAAGGTCTTTTTACGACCACGTTTCGCGGCGTGCTTCAATCACATTGTTCAAATTCTCAAACTTTTTCAATAAGTTGTTCAATTGATTTATATCGGTCACTTCAACGACCAAATAGGCGGTTAGTAATGAGCCATTGGCCATTGTTTTTGTTTTAGGTGCGCTAATATTTTGCCCACGTAAAATGTTGGACATATCATCAATCAGATTTGGACGCCGGTAAGCCTTAACAACGATTGGAATCGGGAATGTTTCAGATTCAATGCCCCAATCAATTTCTTCAATGACACGTTCGCGATCATTAATGGCAGCCACAATGGGACAATCTCGCTGGTGAATGGTTATCCCTTGCCCGCGTGTGATATAGCCTACGATTTCTTCGGGGGGGATAGGATTACAGCAGCCCGCAATTTTCGTTTGCAAACCGCTGGTTCCTAAAACAGTGATGCCTTTTTGGGTTGGTTCTCGGGGTAGAAGCAACGGCCGTAGCTCCTCATCATCAGGCTTTAACTGTTTTTGCATTAACGCGAGCGCACCGTTAATTTGCGTGCTTTGAATATCTCCAAACCCAACCTTAGCTAAAAATGCCGTTACATCCTCATACTTTAAAGCCACTGCAATATCTTCTACTGTGTAAGAAGCGCTCAAATTCAAGCGCCTGAGTTCACGTTCAACAACCTCACGTCCTTGTTCGATATTCTGGCTGCGTTCTTGCTTGCGGAACCATTGCCGAATTTTACTGCGCGTGCGCGGGTTTACCGTGTAGCCCAGGCTGGCATTCATCCAATCGCGGCTGGGGTTTTCCTTTTTGGTTGTAATGATGTCTACGCGCTGACCCGTTTTCAACTGGTAATCGAGGCTGACCATTTTTTTGTCAACGCGTGCACCTCGGCAGCGATGACCAATCGAAGAGTGAATTTGATAGGCAAAATCGATCGGTGTTGCACCTGCCGGTAATTCGACAACATCTCCTTGTGGCGTAAAGACATAGATGCGATCTGCCAATATCTCCGACTCCAGCATTTCGTCATTAATGGCAATGCTTTCGTCACTTTCTTGCAGCGAAGTTAGCAGTTCGCGCAAGCTTTGAATACGCTTTTGTAACGTTCCACTAACAGTCACACCATCTTCTTTATAGGCCCAATGCGCCGCCACACCCTTTTCTGCTTCTTGATGCATGCGGGCAGTGCGGATTTGAATCTCAAGTTTATGGCCACTATTTTTGTCTAAAACGGCCGTGTGCAAAGATTTGTATCCGTTAGGTTTCGGATTAGCGATATAGTCATCAAATTCTTGCCCAATTGGCGTCCAAATATCATGGACAGCACCCAAAGCCAGATAACACAAAGCTCGATCATGTCTATCCTTTTCCGCCTGGTTTAATTTTTCATACGCTTCTGGGTCTGTTGGTTCCAAAATAACGCGTAAGGCTTCGATGTCATACAATTCGTCAAATGTCAAATTCTTACGTTGCATTTTGCGGTAGATGGAGTATATATGTTTAGAGCGTCCGGTGACTTCAGCTTGTAGCCCATTTTCTTGTAAATTGTTTTTTAGCTTGGCGGCAGCAATTTCAATGCGCTGTGACCGAATTGCACGCCTTTCAGCTAATTTGTGTGCAATGTTTTGGTAATTCTCTGGCTCTAAATAGCGAAATGCCAGGTCTTCCAACTCCCATTTAAGATGCCATATACCCAACCGATTTGCTAAAGGCGCATAGATCTGCATCGTTTCGTATGCTAACTGCTTCTGTTTGTCCTCCGGCAGACGGGATGCCATTCTTAATTCTTGCAAACAATCTGCCATACGCAGCAGAATGACACGAATATCTCCTTCAATGATAGTTAAAATTGCTTCGCGAATAGACTCAAATCGAGATTTTATATATCTAGGTTTGCGTTTTTTACCGTTTTTGCTAATGCTCGAGGATTTGTGATTCCCTCCATTTTCATCGGTCTGTTCTTGTTTTTCTTTGGCATAATCTTGTAGTTGTTTAACTCCATTTACCAAAGCTAAAACCTCATTCCCAAAGCGCTCCCCCACTTCTTCTGATTGGATATGAGTATGTGGTTCGAGAATATCTAGCAGCAGGCAGGCGATGAGCGCATGCGCATCGACTTCAAGAGGCAGCAAAATTGAAGCGGTTGCTAAATTATGATCGATGCATTCTTCACCATTTTCGCGTTTTTGGCCATTATGTGCCCGCATAGAAAAGTCATATGCTTCCCAGACACGTTTTTTTAACTGTTGATTGTTGCCATTGGGTAAAACCTTAAGCAACTCTTCAATATTTTTGGGTTTATTTTTAACCATCATCCACCCTTTTTATGTTAACTTGGAGAGGCACAAAAAAACAGGCGTCCCTATTAAAATGGAGCGCCTGCATGTTTGTTGGGAATTCGGATTGAACTGAATTCAATCCATTAATTTTCCGGCTGATTTTCCTGCGCTTATTCTGCGGGTAAACTATCTTCAGCAGGAGAATTCCCCGACGAACTATCTGCACCAGATGTTTCTGCATCTGCTGCAGACTCTGCCGGCTCCTGTGATATATGAAGTCGGTTATTAACCTGGGTGCGTAAGGTTTCCGCTTCTTGTTTGCCACTGTCTAAAACGATGCGTGCTTGTTCTTGGGCACGTGCACTTGCCTCATGTACATACTGGCTGCCAGTCTCACGATAATCCTGACCTTTGCTTGCAATTTGTGCGCGTGTCTCCGATCCAGATTGGGGTGCAAGAATGAGTGCCGTTGCTGCACCCACTAGGCCACCAATAACAAAGCCTGCTAAAAAGGCGCCAAATTCTCCATTACTTTTTTCGCTCATCATACCACTCCATTATCAATTAGTTGTGAAAATTTATTTATAGCTTATGAATCAAAATGTTTAGGCTTTCTTACTTGTGGCTGAACTTATGACTGTGCCACAGCCAGCTTATTAATCTGGCAAATTGTTTTTTGGATTACCAAACAAAGTGCGGATGCCTTGCCGTACGCCTGCCATATAACTGCTGGCGCGTGTTACTGGTTGTACAATATTGGTACTCATGAAAGTAGTTGTGCCTCGTACAGTACCCAATGTCTCATTGGTTTTCTGCAGGATTGGTTTGATCTCAAACTCGAGCATATTCACCAAACGCACGACCATAATTAACAATAACATCAGCACAATGCCAAATATACAAGATTCTAAGGCCAGGGCGATAATCATCAAATCTCTTAAGGCTTCAACGGTTGCAGCCTTCGTACTTGCAAGCCAGATCATGGCTAAAATAAACAGGATCGCAACTACTATCGCGGCAATAACCCCAATGACGATATAGAGTCGAGGGATTAGCTCATTGGGTGGTGATGGTTCAGGTTGATATTCTACAGCCTGATATTCGACAGGTGGTTCGTAATTGCTCATATTTTCTCCTGATAATTTCTAGTATAGCACAAATTAATGATGGTCAAAGAAAAAATAGGCCTGCGTATTTCAGGAGAAGGACGGCTTTCTAGTAGACTAACATCTCAGTCAGGATTGGGGTTAACAAGCCACCAGGCGATAATCAAGGCTGCCCAGGAACCGACACTAGCGCTAAATAAATTTAATGCACCCAGCTTAAACAAAGCAATATTGAGCGTATTACCCGCTATGTGTCCAAGAGCAAAACCGATCCAGGCGGCAAAAATATAAAATAACATGCGGCGCGCTGGGCCACCAACGATGAAATGGAACGCTGCGCCATATGCAGTCGCTACAAGTATGCCCAAAATGAGACTTGAAGCAGTTCCACTGACATCAAAATTCATGCAAAGCTGCCCTGTGCGTTAAAATCGGCGATGATGCCACCACCGAGACAGCGCTCGCCAGCGTAACAGACTGCACCTTGTCCGGGGGTAATGCCGGTAACTGGTTCTTTGAACTGGACTTGCATACGGCCGTTTCCCAAACCAACAACCTCTGCCTCAATGCCACGTGCCTTATACCGAACCTTGACTTGTGCATGAATTGGTTCTTGCGGCGCTGTGCCGCTAATCCAATTTACATTACGCGCAATCAGGCTTTGCTGCCCTAGCATCTCACGTGGGCCAACAACCAACACATTATTACGCTTCTCTTTTTTGAGTACAAAAACAGGCTCAGATGTTGAAACGCCCAACCCTTTTCGTTGACCGATGGTATAAAAAGCCAGGCCGTTATGCTGTCCGATTGTTACACCATCTTGATCGATGATGGGGCCGGTTGTATTGACCTTGTCACTGTAATCCCTCAGGAAACGACGATAATCACCATCGCCCAAGAAGCATAAATCTTGACTGTCTTGTTTGGCGGCGACTGGCAAGTTGAATGTGGTTGCTAATTCACGAACGACCGTTTTTTCATAATCACCAACCGGAAACAGCACTTGCGCAAGCTGCTGCTGCGAAAGTACATGCAGCACATACGATTGATCTTTGCTGTCATCAACGCCCTTAAGCAAGTGATAACCGTCAGGCGTGGCTTGCACACGCGCATAATGGCCTGTTGCCAGGTAGTCGGCATCCAAGGCAAGCGCATGATTGAGCAAGTGTGTGAAACGAATTTCACGATTACATTCGATACATGGGTTGGGCGTACGGCCGTTTTCATGTTCATCAATAAAAAATTGTACAATCGTTTTCCGGAAATAATCCTGCACATCGATCACGTAAAACGGGATATTGAGATGGTCGGCCACGCGGCGTGCATCCGCCATTTGATCAGGTGTACAGCAGCGATTGACGGGTGCGGCAGCCCCTTGACTCGGTTCACTCCACAGACGCATCATCATGCCGACAACGTCATACCCTTGTTCGACAAGTAAGGCGGCTGCGACCGAACTATCAACGCCGCCGCTCATAGCGACGACCACACGCTTATTTTGTAATTTATTCATAGACCTTGTGTAGATTCTGTAGTTTTTTGACGACTTGTGGCAGGATCTCCAATACGTACTCGATATCTGCCGGCGTGTTTTGTTTGCCGACCGTCAGCCGTAAACCGCCTTTTGTCCATGCGGGAGACAATCCCAACGCTTCCAACACAGCAGCAGGTTTGGGGTTGCCACTGTTGCAAGCCGAGCCACTGCTTGCCTGGATGCCTGCCATGTCTAGATGCATTAACAAATCATTGCCAGAAATATGTTTGAATGCAAAGCTGGCATTATACGGCAGGCGTTGTTGGGGATGGCCGGTTAACTGGCAATCTTCAGGATGCGCTTGCAAAATTCCTTTAATCAGTTTGTCGCGTAACGATTGATAATGCGCATTGTTTGTGGCCATATTTTCCAGCGATAGTTTGAGCGCTTCGGCTGCGGCGACTGCAAAAGCGACATTGGATGTGCCAGCACGACGGCCGTTCTCTTGCCCACCACCTGTGAGAGTTATTTCTAATTGAATGCCGGCACGCACATACAATATACCAATCCCTTTTGGACCGTAAAACTTATGTGGAGCGATGGATAACAGGTCGATAGGGATGGATTGCAAATCCCAAGCATGGGATGTGATCGCTTGCACGGCGTCACTGTGAAACAGTACGCCATTGGCTTGTGCCAGTTCGCCAATTGCTTGCACGGGCTGTAATGTGCCGATTTCATTATTAGCAGCCATGATGCTGATCAAAACGGTATCTGGACGCAAAGCTGCTTCGAGTTCTGCCAAGCGAATTTGACCGTATTTATCGACGGGCAAAATTGTGAGATCAAAGCCATGCCGGTCACGCAGCTGCACGGCCGTATTCTTGATTGCACTGTGTTCAATAGCACTGATGATCAGATGGTTGCCTTGCCGATTGGCACGGGCTGACCACATGATACCGCGCAGGGCCAGGTTATCGCTTTCAGAGCCACAACCGGTGAAAACAATTTCGGCCGGCTTTGTGTTGAGCAATTTGGCAATGGTGAAGCGTGCATTTTCAAGTGCTCTCAAGGCGTTACGGCCGTACGCATGATGCGAACCGGGATTGCCATAAATTTCTGACCAATAGGGCATCATTGCGGCCACAACGCGGGGATCAACGGGTGTAGTGGCACCATGGTCTAAATAGATTTCACGCTTGTCCATAATTTATCCTTGAATGGCGGGGAACAAAACGGTAAATGTTGATCCCTTACCTTCGCTGCTCTCAACTTGGATCGAGCCGCCAAAATTCTCTACATTTTCCTTGACCATATACAATCCCAGACCAGTACCGGCAATGCCGCGTTCAACGGCCGTTTGCGTGCGATAAAAGCGCTTAAATAAATTCGGCATTGATTGTGGAGGAATTCCAATCCCATCATCTGCTATTTTCACCTGCACAGACTCATTAACCGCCTTTGCATTGATACGCACACTACCTGAAGGGGTATATTTGATTGCATTTTCAATCAAATTTTTAAGAATCAACTCAAATGTATCCACATTTCCCATCACATCAGGAAGTTCAGATGAGATTCTCTGTATAAACGTCAATCCTTTTTCAGTCGCTTGATCTGCAAAGGGCGGCAAAATTTCTGAGAATATCGCGTTTAAGGCCACCGGTTCAGGGCTGCGATGCAGCTCGCCAGCTTCTTGTTTCGCAAGTAACAGCATTTGGCGTACCATTTTTTGCAAACGATCACTTTCACGCTCAATTACACCTAGAAAACGTACCGCTTTTTCTTCGTCGCGTGCCTTGCCCTCGCGTAACAGACGTGCATACATCAAAATGGTGGCCAGTGGTGTGCGCAGTTCATGTACAATCCCTTGGAAGAAATCATCGCGCATGCGTTCAACCTCACGAATTTGTGTCAGGTCGCTAAAAGCGAGAATGTATTCGTTGATTATATCGTTGTTATCAGTAACGGCCGCACCACTAATTAAAATCGGAACTGTCTCCCCTTTGTCCCGTATGATATCACCTATGATTTGGGGATATTCATCTGCATCATCTCCGATTCCATCGATAAAACTGGTCATATCCCCTTTTTGGAGTTTGACGATGTTTTTAATTGGTTTGCCTAATAAGGTGTCAGGAGCGATCTGCAAGAGAGCACCCATAGCTTCATTGGCATTTGTAATAAGGTGTTCTGAATTAACTGTGAGCATACCTTCAGACATACCGGCAAAAATCGTTTCGATCCGTCGTTTTTCTGCCAAAACATCCATGTGGAGGCGCGAATTTTCAATTGCAGCCGCAAGTGGTCCCCCAATTGCTTGTAAAAGCCGCAAATCATGCTGGCTAAATTCGCCATTAATGCGGTTGATTGCTTGCAATATGCCAATGGTGCGTGCTTCTACCTTGAGTGGAATGCAAATCATTGAATGCGTTGTGAAACCAGACTGCCGATCCACCCGGCGGTAGAAGCGTTTATCGGCATACGTATCATTGATGATGACTGGTTCGCTGTTTTCGGCTACCCAACCAGCAACACCTTGCCCTTTTTTTAAGCGAATGGAAGGCATTTGCTCAAATAAAGGTCCCATCAAAAAATCGACAAAAATAATGTCACCAGTAATGGCTTCACGCAATCCGACTGATAATGATTCAACATTTAAAGTGCGCCGAATTGTACCGCTCAATTGGTTAAATACATTTTCTAGACTCAATGTGGAAGTGAGTGTATGGCTAATGTCGGAAATCACAGCAAATTCAACTTCTTGTCTGTCGACTTGATGGCGCAAATAGGCACGATCCAGAAAAATGGTGCTTATTGCTGCTATATGCTCGAGGTCTGACCCACCCAAAAAACAATCTTGGTTGGGATCAACCAGACATAACACACCTGGTGAACTAATTGATTGTGGTGTTGCCGGAAATGGTAGGGGGACACCCAGGATTGCTTCACGAGGATGCAGCCATAGTTCGCTCTGGATAAGCTCAGCAACGGGACGATCAAACTTTTCAATGTAAGTGGCTTTTGCCGCATCTATGAATGGTGCAAATGAGGCTTTTTCACTTACCCAGCGTTCTTGTTTCATTTTTCCATCAACATGACAAATCCAAACATCAAAAAATTTGCGCTGTGGATCACTAATACCGACAATGGTCGTAGTCGCAGTATGCGCGGCAACTTCAGAAGCAACGGCCGCACACACATAATGAGCATCAAACATATTCGATAATTCTTGGTTCAATGCAAGCCACAAATCCTGGATTTTTTGCACTGTAGATAAGTTCTGCTTCTGCGCCATAATGCTTGTTATATCCATGCCTGAAACGATTGACAAGCAGTTTGTTATGAATGCGTCGAATTTATCATGAAAAGTTACAGGATCACTGCTAAAAGCTTGCCATATTTAGGATGCTTTTGTATAGTCAGAAGGAACCAATTTAGCCCTCTTTTTTGAACGTTAACCCTTTGAATATTAACCCAATAAATAAGTAAGATACATAGGCTGTTTGGGATTTTGCAAGATTAGTATGTACTGCATTGTCTTTGCTCTGAAAGTTTTAGTGAACAACACAATACTTTAATTGCTGTCCCAGCGCATCCTGACAATCTTTATAAACAAAAATGGAGTAAACATGAATCACATAGAATCAATTTATGGTCGCGAAGTATTAGATTCCCGTGGCAACCCTACCGTAGAGGTTGAAGTTTTATTAGCCGATGGCTCTGTCGGTCGCGCTATTGTGCCTTCAGGTGCATCAACAGGCGTCCACGAAGCATGGGAAAAACGTGATGGTGATAAGGCGCGTTATGGCGGCAAAGGTGTATTGCAGGCTGTCGAAGCTGTGGACACTGAAATTGCTGAAGCACTTGAAGGTTGGGATCCCACTGACCAGGTTGGCATTGACAATGCGATGATCGCTTTGGATGGCACTGATAACAAGAGCCGCTTAGGCGCAAATGCAATTTTAGGCGTTTCTTTGGCTGTGGCGCATGCGGCAGCCAGCAGTGTGGGTTTGCCATTATACCGTTATTTGGGCGGCGCGAGTGCGCGCACCTTACCGGTCCCAATGATGAACATTATGAATGGTGGTACCCATGCGCCTGGTGGTGCAGACATGCAAGAGTTTATGGTGATGCCAGTAGGCGCGCCAACCTTCCGTGAGTGTGTGCGCTGGTGTGCTGAAATCTATCAAAATTTGAAGGTAGTTCTAAATAAAAGAGGCCACCGCACGCTGGTGGGTGACGAAGGTGGATTTGCTCCGCAGGTATCAGCAAACAGCGAAGCATTTGATCTGATTATGGAAGCGATTGAAAAAGCGGGTTATCGCCCAGGTGAGGACATTATGTTGGCAATGGACCCCGCTTCCTCGGAATTCTATAAAGATGGGATGTACCATTTGAAGTCAGAAGGCAAAGTGCTTACCGGCGCAGAAATGGTTGATTTATACTCGGAGTGGTTGAATAAATATCCGATTATTTCGATTGAAGATGGTCTGGCAGAGGACGATTGGGCAAGTTGGACAATTATGCAGGAACGTTTGGGTGACCGTTTACAAATTGTCGGTGATGATTTGTTGGTGACCAATGTAAAACGGATTGAGACGGCTTTCGAGAAAAAAGCAGCCAACAGCTTGTTGTGTAAGGTGAATCAGATTGGCTCGCTGACGGAATCAATTGCAGCGGTAGAAATGGTGCAGCGTGCTGGATGGACGGCCGTTGTCTCTCATCGCAGTGGTGAAACCGAAGATGCTACCATTGCTGATCTGGTGGTGGGCTTGAATGCGGGTCAGATCAAAACCGGCGCACCCGCTCGTAGTGATCGTGTAGCGAAATACAACCAATTACTGCGTATTGAAGATGATTTGGGTGATTCGGCCGTTTATCCCGGCTTGAAAGCGTTCACCAATCTCAAGCTATAATTAACAGTCTGGCGAATTTCACAATGAAGTTGAGAAACCCGGTTTTTTGCAAAAAACCGGGTTTCTTTTGAAAAACTTACGTCGATCTAATTGTTTTGCGCCAAGATTGATACTCAATACTTTGATGATAATTTATTTAGGAGATGATCATGCATATTTTTGCTGAAGAGCCAAACGAAGAAAGTGAAGAAAAAACAGCCCCCCCGAATATGTTGCAAAAGCTGCTAGAAACACGCACCATCCTGCTATTTGGTGAGATCAACATGAAAGTGGCTGAAAAAATCACCCAGCAACTTTTGTTATTGGCCGCTGATTCAGATGAACCGATTAAAATGATTATTAATTCACCGGGTGGCCATGTTGAATCCGGCGATACTATTTTCGATATGATCCGCTTCGTTGGCCCGGAGGTGAAGGTGATTGGCACAGGTTGGGTTGCGAGTGCTGGTGCACTTATTTTTGCAGCGGCCAAAAAAGAAAATCGCATTAGTTTGCCCAATACCCGGTTTCTTTTGCACCAGCCTATGGGTGGTGCACGTGGGCAGGCAACGGACATTGCGATTGAAGCCGAAGAAATTATTAAAATGCGGCGCCGTTTGAATGAAACTTTTGCTGCTCAAACGGGCCAACCAATTAAGAAAGTTGAAGAAGATACAGACCGCAATTTTTGGATGTCGGCCAAAGAGGCCCAAAAGTATGGTTTGGTTGGAAAAATCGTCAATTCGATTGATGAAGTGTAATGGTAAACTGGAGTCTGGCGAATTCTAGACATGTCAGGTTTCTACCACGAGCAGCGTGTGAACAAATTGATCATAAAACCTGACATGTCTTCTCTGGTAAAATAAAAACGCCAGTGTCCAGTATAAAACTTGAATTACACTTGATTCTGTTGGCGAT
>JAGRDI010000305.1 GCA_020432765.1 Anaerolineales bacterium
AGAAGTACTCCATAGGATAGGAAAAAGAGACCTTCCCAGGGTAACCATAATAGAACCGCCAGAAAAACAGGCCAGGCTGCAGCCAGTGTCAATTCTGAGAGAGGAAATTGTCCTCCTAACCCTTGATAAATCAACAGAGCAAAGAGCAAGCCTACAATACTCGCACCCAGATTAAAAATCAAGTTACGAGTCCCATTCCATTGTTGGTATCTTGTTGGTGACTGAGGTCGATCAATCCCATAATCGATCAATCTGGACCAAAACGGCACCCATACGGCCGTTGGCCCAAACAGCAGCATCGCCGACATAACTATAACGATTTCCAAACTGCTACCATTATAATCATGGGTTCCATCCCGGCTAACTGTGATTTGAAAGAAGGAAAGCCTGCCGGCCAACACGCTAAGTCCCAGAATTAGTAACAGAACCGGCCACTGCTCACGCAGCAAATTCAAGTCTGTGGCCACCAGAAGCCAAACAAGCGCAAGCGCAACAAATGGCAGACCATAGAGCGACCCAAACAGTTCCCTTAGCAGAGAAAGACGATCTGGCTCAGCCAATATTTCAAATTCGGGCCATAGTTTTTTAGCAATGTTTGATAGGAAGCTTTTCATACAGATCAAAATCTCCTATGGTCAGGTTGTCGCCTGAAATTTGATCAGATTAAATTTTGTTCTGAATAAAAGCCGCTAACGAAGGTCCCATAGCCATACATACCCTCAAGACCAATTTCTGCATACCAAGGGAACCAACTGAAATCATAGGTGAGTACAAAAAATGCTGATTTGATATTTTTTACAAATATTTTCACGTTATCATCACTTTTCCTTCTTGATTAAGGATTTTGGCATTAGAATGACCATCTTGCTCAGATCCACTTCCAAGCGTACCAAACAGTCAATACATTAAATACAAACCCCACGATAATCAAAAATTTGTCATAAGCAGAGGGGTATGTGGGCAAGCCAACAAGATTAAACAGAAAAAAGAAGATTGGGATGATGATATTCGCCCAGCGGTTGATATTGTGTGGCAAAATCAATGACAGGAAAACCATCACAATCGGAATCACCATCAACATGGCCATGCCTAAATACATAGTTTGCGAGACTTCCATACCCCCTATTTCGCCACCTTTAAAGTCCCCACTAAATATGCGCAGCACATCCCCTAATAAATAGGTTAACATGAGCGCGACCCATAATGCTGAAAGTTTTATCTGCACATCTTCCATGATTTAATCACTCCCTTTATTTAACCCAAGTTGCTACCTTAATAACGACTTTTCCGCGATGGCGGCCTTGTTCAAGATACTGCATTGCTTCTGGAACCTCGTTTAGCGGATAACATTTATCAATAACCGGCACAACTTTACCGTCTTCAAGAAGCTTTCTCATAAAATTCAGGTCTTCTACTTTTGGTTGATGGCTTAATGCAGTCACTTTCTTGCCTGAGGTCATCGAAATGAAAGGTCCCAGAAACAAAGAGGTCGGGTTAAAGGCACAGGCTACATAGGTTCCGCCAGGGTTTAAGGCACGCTTATAATCTGAGACAGAGCGATTGGCGACAATGTCAAAAATCAAGTCGTAATGAGACTCACCTTGCGTGAAATCTTCCTGGGTGTAGTCGATGACGTGATCTGCTCCGATGGACCTTACCATGTCTATATTCCGGGTGCTGCAAACGGCCGTTACTTCACCCCCAAGCGCTTTAACAATCTGCACTGCAAAACTACCTACGCCACCTGACGCCCCATTGATCAAAACCATTTGCCCCGGCTGAATATGACCTTTATCTCGCAAACCTTGTAAGGCCACGATGGCTGCTTGCGGAACGGCCGTTGCCTGCTCAAAAGTCATATTAGCCGGTTTCGATACCAATTCTGCTTCAGGCACAGCGACATACTCAGCGAACGCACCAAAACCACAGCGACCTAAATCTGCAAAAATCTCATCACCTGGTTGAAACTGTGTCACGTTTTTGCCAACCGCTTCCACCAGACCGGCAATATCACCTCCAGGTATGGCATGTTTTGGTTTAAGCAGCCCATATCCCATCAAACGGATTAAGAAAGGCTCCCCTTTTACCAAGGCCATATCACCAAAATTGATGGATGCCGCCTGAATGTTTACCAGAACCTCATCATCATTGGGGACTGGCTTTTCTACTTCATCGAGATGGAGCACATCTGATGGCGAGCCGAATTTTTCATATACCATTGCTTTCATGATTTACCCTCCTGATCTTGAATAAAAACCACATCTAACACCTAATCATCTGGCAAGGATTTTATGAACGCTCCCACCAGATTATTAATGGCTCCTTCATGCTGCCATGATTCACTCCCAAAAACGCCGTGCATCGGATCGGCCGTTGTCACAATGACCATATCGAGATCAGGCAGCAAAATAATGTAGTTGCCGCCATGACCGGCCGCGTAGCTGAAATGGTGATCTCCCACTTTGGCCGACCACCATTGATACCCATAGCCGAGATCACGAAAGGAGCCGTATCTGCTTTCACCGCCCCGCCGGATACCTTCCGAAAATCTTTGCAGTGAGTCGGTCACCCAACTGGCGGGAATGACCTGCTGGCCGTTGTATTTGCCACTATTCAGAAAGGTCTGCCCAAACTTGGCCATATCGCGTGCCGAAACGAAAATGCCCATACCGCCGAGATTATAGTTATCGGCATCGGGATACCAATCTCCCACGGCTGCACCCATCGGGGCGAATAGATGTTCCTGGCTAAATGATCTGAGGTCGGTCTCACACGATCGGGCCACAATCACTGCCAGAAGATGGGAGGTCAGATTGCTGTATTGGAAGTTGGTTCCCGGATCGCTTGTAAGCGGAAAATCGACCAGGTGTGGCACGTGATGCCAGTTATTGCTTTCGTATAGGATCTCCATATAGGGCGGCGTGTATTCCTCATCGGGATAGCCACTGCGCATTTGCAGCATATCACGGATTGTGATTTGCGCTTTGCGCGGATCGCTGATTTGGTTGGCGAATTCCGGGAAGAAATCAATCATCTTCTGGTTGACGCTGGTTAGACATCCTTCCTCCAGCGCAATCCCCACCAATGCTGAGGTGAAGCTTTTGGTCGCCGATGCCCGGTCGAACAACTCGTCAATTGACCCTTCATTGAAGTAATCTTCGGCAATGAGACGGCCGTTCTTGACCACCAGCAGTCCATAAAGCGTCTCCAATTCAGCCGCGTTGTAATAGAGCTTGTCCACCAGCTCTGAATCCAACCCCTCCTCCGCCGGAGAAGACAGTTCCCAGTCACCCCTGGAAAGCGGCGTGTAATCAACCGCTGCCAGTTCCTCGGCCGAAGGGCCGCAGCCGATCAGCACGAATAAGAGTAGGAGAAAAAAGATACTGATTTGGTTTTGTTTGATAAACGATTTCATTTTATTTTTCCTTTTCGACTCATTTCGGATGATAGTCTCATCCCGTTGAAAGGAATGCTCCCAATTGATATGTCTTCAGCATAACGGCCGTTTGGTATTAGTGTCATACCCCGAACGTGGTATTCGTCATTTTAGGTTTGCAGTTGAGGGTGTTGTGGGAAGATAAAAAACGGCTAGATAAGCGGCAAAATACCCATATCTCTGGCTTTGGCAACTGCCTGAGTCCGGTTGTGAACGTCAAGTTTGCTATAGATGTTGCGCGTGTGCACCTTGACCGTGTTGAGGGAGAGATATAGTCGGTTGGCGATTTCTGGGTTGGTGAGTCCCTCAGCGATTTTTTGCAGAATTTCTAGTTCACGCTCGCTCAGCGGTTCGATCAATCCGGATTGATCAATAGGTAATTTTGAAACGGCCGTTTGTAACAATACTTCCGCAGGAAAAGCTGCCAACAACCGACGAACATAATCCGGCGCGACACCACTACTAAGGGCTTGCTGAAGTAAGTGAACCATGGCTTGTCCTTCATCCACAAAAATGCGGATGTAGCCTTCTGGTTCTCCAATGAGTAAAGCTTTCTCCAAATGTAAAAGTGCCTGATCAGTTTTACCCTGCTTGGACAAAATTAAAGCCTGCAAGATAAGAGCCTCAAGCTCAGTTTGCCTTCGTCTGATTTCTTTTGCTATTCGTTGAATTCGTACAACCAAAGCATGGGCTTTCTGGAGTCGCTTCTGAGCAATAAAAACACGAACGAGTACCAGATATTCAATTTCTCGGTGAAATTCAAAAGTATCATCGGTGAGCAGATCGTTCGAATCTGCCCATCTTTCCGCAGATTCGATATCGCCGCAGACTAAATCGAATTTGGCCTTGTGCGCTGTTCCAAGCTGACTACCCCAATCAGAAAGGCTATTAAATATTTGGATTGCTTCTTGTATCAATGGCTTTGCTTGCTCAACATTGCCAAGCGCCTGATGTATGTAGGCTAACTCCAGGCAACTCAGTGCCAGGATATCGGCTACATTCCACTCACGACAAAGGGTGAGACCTTTCATTGTTAAATGATAAGCATCCTCTAATTGATTCCATTGGCGGAAAATACGACCCATACTGACATAAATATAGCCAGTAAACGGTAGATCTGGTTGGCCTGTATGATGTTCAGTAGATTTTAACGCTTGTTCGTAAAGCTCTTGCGCACGTTGAAGTTGAGCCATCTCCGTATAAAGATCACCCAGATGGAGATAACACAAAACAGAGATCGAATGACCACCCTGGCTTTTCACACTTGGCAAAATTTCATCATAGATATCCAATGCTGCCTGAAGCTCACCTCTATAGCGATAAGCAATCCCAAGATATAAAGCTGTTTGTACACGAAGCAAAGCTGCCGTTGCTGGTAACTCATCGAGTGCCTGACGAGCATGGGAGATTGTATTGTCATGATCACCTATCATAAACGATGAATAAGCACGACAGGAGTGAATGAGGCCTGAGATCTCATCCACTTGATAAGCATGGCTGTCCAAAGCATTCTCAGCGT
>JAGRDI010000306.1 GCA_020432765.1 Anaerolineales bacterium
TGGCGGATGTTGTACAGTTCGGAAAATTTACGGCCGTCGTCGGGTGTCTCAAACTGCACGAATTCATTGTTGGCCTGCTTGCCCAGGTTATTGCGATCCACCAAAAAGAGCACACGCCGTGCTTTGGCCTGGCTGATGAGACGGTAAATGAAGTTAACGGCCGTAAAGGTCTTCCCACTCCCCGTCGCCATCTGAATCAAGGCCCGCGGCCTATCCTGCGCCAGCGACTGCTCCAGATGGGTGATCGCTTTGACCTGCGGCCCCCACAGTTTTTCAATCATCAGGGGTGGCATATGCTGTAAACGGCCGCGCAGGGTATCCGGCTCCTGCACCCACGCCGCCAACGTCTCTGGTCGATGAAAAGCAAATACGCGGCGTGCTCTTGGAGCAGGGTCTAGCCCGTTTGTAAAAAACGTTTCCACCCCTGTCGATTCGTATCTGAATGGCAGCGGCAGATCGGGTCGCCACGCTTGCATTTGTGGTTTCAAACCCACTGCATAACGCAGCGACTGCGCTTCAACGCCGCTTAAAGGCACACCCACCTTCTTGGCTTCGACCACACCCAACGCCTTGCCTTCCACAAATAACAAGTAGTCCGCAAATCCGGTCTTGAGATGGGCTTCGCGCACGGCAACCCCAGTTGTAGACCACAGGTTCATTCGTTCCCGGTCTTGTACTTCCCAACCGGCATATTCGAGAAGTTTATCAATCTTCCGGCGCGCTTTCTGTTCAGGTGTCACAGTTCCCTCATCAATCAACCAACATCAAAATTAACCAATTTACTGGACTCTGGCGAAAAAAGGTTTGTCAAATAAAAAGTTGACAAATCTCTCTGGTAGAACAAAAAACGCCAGAGTCCTGCAATCTATCAACGCATGGAAATGAATCGCTTATGTCACCTGATTTTATCCGCAACATGCTTTTGTGGCGAGTGAGCCAGGCTGAATGATGACTGCTGCCTAAGGAATTAATTGGCCGCTGCCGCGTGCGGTCATTATTTTGCCCTGCTCATAAACGCAGTCACCACGCAAATAAACACGCTGTACACGGCCGTTGACTTGCATACCAGCAAACGGTGTCCAACCACATTTGCTGTGCAGTTGGTCATTTTGGATGGTGTAAGGCTGCATATCTACTTCAATATAGGTGTCGGGTTGTTCAGGCAGATTGAAGATGCGGCGCGGGTTGCTGTGCATGAGTTCGATGAGGCGATCGAGGGAGAGTTTGGCTTGGGGCATGGTTGGACGGCCGTTTACGGCCGTCAACATCAATGCCAATGAAGTTTCCAAACCGGCTACGCCCGGTGGTGGCGTAGCTGAATGTTTTTCGGCCAGGGTGTGGGGTGCATGATCTGTGGCAATGCAATCGACCGTCGAGTTGATATGTTCCCACAGCGCAGCCACATCATCGGGCGTGCCTAACAAGGGGCGCATATCACCGAGCGGACCCAGCCGAGCCGCATCGGCTTGATTCAAAAAGAGGTGGTGTGGTGTCACTTCGCAAGTTACTGGCAAGCCGCGCATTTTGGCATCGGCGATAAGCTCGATTTCTTCACGGCGGCTGATATGACAAAAATGAACGGGCCGGTTATAAGTGGCGGCGAGTCCAATGCCCACGGCCACACTCTGTTTTTCGGCGTGCATGGCGATGAGTTTGTCCTGCGGCCAATTTTGGAAACAAGCACGTAAGGTGGGTACATCTTCGACGCGCAAAGGGCCAAAGGTGTCGTTGAGGTAAATTTTTAGGGCTACAGCATTTGGCGCAAGGGCCGGCAGGTATTCGACGTGTTCTGGGCTGGCGCCTGCAAACAGGCCAACATCACAAAAACTATCTGCAGCGGCTTGTGTGCGTGCGGATTGTAAAACAGTAGGTGTTGTGAGCGGTGGAGATGTGTTGGGCATGCCCAGGATCATGGTGATGCCTCCGCCGAGGGCAGCGGCCGTACCGCTGGCAAAATCTTCTTTGTGTTCACCGCCAGGGACGCGCAAATGGGTATGGACGTCGATGAGTCCCGGTAAAGTGATAATGGTCATGGCTGCTCCTGTTTATAATGTTGTTTACAAAATGTTAACCAAACTTGCTCTTGTTTAACATCTCTTTAGTTAGTATATTTCTTGCATGATTCAAAGCTATATTTAGGCGAAGTTTAACAATTACCTACAGACTGCCAAGTTTATGATATAGAAAGATCCTTTACATGTTACCAGGAGAATAAAATGTCGGAACCTCATGTTGTTATTGTCGGTGGCGGTTTTGCGGGGCTGGGTGTTATGCAAAAACTCACAGACGTGCCCGTAAAAATCACCTTGATTGATCAGAATAATTATCATACTTTTCAACCGCTGCTTTACCAGTTAGCCACGAATGAACTGGATGCCAATCAGGTTGGTTTCCCCATGCGCGAGATGATGCACCGCCAGGATAATGCTCTTTTCCACCAGGCAAGAGTAACTGATATTGATTTGGATAAAAAAGCAGTCTTGTTGGAAAACATGGAGCCAATTGTATATGATTACCTGGTGGTTGGTTTGGGAGCGGTCGTTAACTTTTATGGCACAAAAGGTGCTGAAGATTATGCGTATCCGCTGTACACGATGCGTGATGCCCTCTTGTTAAAAGCGCACATTAACCGGGTTCTGGAAGCCGTAGATAAAAATCCGGCCTTAATTGATGAAGGGGCCTTGAATTTCTGTGTTGTTGGTGGTGGTCCAACAGGGGTCGAAACGGCTGGAGCCCTCTCGGAGCTATTACATGCAGTGGCTGATAAAGATTACCCAAATTTGCCAATTAATGAGCAAGCCCAAGTTATTCTTTTTGAGGCAGGTCCAAAGCTGCTCGGACCATTCAAACCCAAATTACAAAAATACGCCAAAAAGGCGTTAGAAAAGTTAGATGTGACGGTGCGGCTGGAAGAAGGTGTGTCTGAGATTACACCTACCAGTATTACACTCCGGTCTGGCGAAGTGGTCAAGACGCATACACTGGTGTGGGGGGCAGGTGTTCAGGCACATCCATTGGCTAAAAGTTTGGGTGTAGAGCAGGTGCGCGGCGGCCGTATTCCAGTTGAACTCGATTTAAGTTTAAACGGCCGTCCCGAAGTATTTGTCGTGGGTGATATCGCTTTAATCACTGATGCCAAAACCAAAAAACCACTGCCTCAACTTGGCTCTGTTGCCCAACAAGCAGGTCGTCATGTCGGTAAGAACATTGAACGGCTGGTTGGAGGCAAACCAACAGAACCATTTGAATATTTGGATAAGGGCACAATGGCGGCTATTGGCCGTGGTGCGGCCGTTGTTCAGATGCCCGGACATGGCAGCATGACGGGCCATGCTGCCTGGCTGGCCTGGCTGGGCGTCCATGTCGCACTCTTGGCCGGCGGTGAAGAAAAAAGCAGTACCATCGTCGATTGGGGCTGGAATATTCTCACCCAGAAACGGGGTAAGCGCATTATGTTAACTGATGAAGATTTTGAAGCGGCCATAAAAACCAGCGAAAAAAGAGAGTCTACGCAGGGAAATGAATAATGCATGGTGCTTAGTGCAGAGAATGTGGTTTTTGGGCTCTTTGGGAATTCGTGGAGTTTTGCCGTATTGCGTAACCCTCTCTAGATACACAATACGAAATACGCAATATTAGCGTTAATCCCCTGAAGGCTCCGTTTTTTATGTACTACGCGCTACGCACTATGCCCATCGTGTCAATGCAAGGAAAATGGACAAATGAGTATCTACGATACAAAAGAAGGCGTGCGCCTGGTTTTGAACCAGCAGCAAAAAGGACATTGGAATCGGTGGGGACCGTTTTTGTCGGAACGCGCCTGGGGAACGGTGCGTGAAGATTACAGTGCCGATGGAAACGCATGGGACTATTTCCCCCATGACCAGGCCCGTTCTCGCGTTTACCGCTGGAATGAGGATGGGCTGGGCGGCATTTGTGACCGGCATCAAATCATGTGTTTTGCCCTGGGGTTGTGGAATGGTCATGATCCATTCCTGAAAGAGCGTATGTTTGGCCTGACGGGCAGTGAAGG
>JAGRDI010000307.1 GCA_020432765.1 Anaerolineales bacterium
ACCAATTTACGAGAAAGTAAAGTTGCTGGCAAATTTGATTTTATAAGCAACGGCGTACAAAGCTTCCAACGCTTCCTGATATTCTGGGACAACACCGGGGGTGCCATGCCCATCCACCATCAAATATTGCATCGGCGGCACCTCAACAACCGTAAATGCTTGTTTGCCGGGGTTGTAGAGATATTTTAATGTCTTCTTGAAATCAATTTTTTGCATAACCTGTTCCTTGTTAGCCGGTGACAACACCTCGACCAGATGCCTGTACCTGATCACAATGCTGGCCGCAATTTCCAATTCTTGCGCACCAAAAGTAACAATATTCCTTACTGTGAAATTATTAAAAACCCGTAATTCTAGTCGTAAGAATAATTGTCTAAATTTGTATGCAGTTCTCAATAGCAGTAAACACATTAAGTTTACTGTCACAGCTCAATGTGGGCTATTTATTTTATAGTCCAATATAGAATAAACTGAATACAATATTGTTAATCACAAGTATGGTTGGCTTCTTGAAACTTGTTGCAACGATGCAGCGTTTAAATAAACGCTGCTATCACCTGGTAGTTCGGCAATTTTATCTTTTCAAATAGCTCATGGTCAGTCTTCTGACCGTGCCACGAGACTCTTCCTACAAACAATTAGCCCGTCGCGCTGCAAGAATTGTTTGCAAACGCCTGTGTTTGCAATCGTCTGCTTCATTAAAGCAAGCAAATCGGTTTCTGTTCCTTGTGATAACATATTTTCGCCCACCGGTACGCCCATCGAGATTGTCATATGCGTGCCTGGCAGATTAGCTAAACGGCGATGATAAACCTCACAATTTATTCGCTGCTGTAACTTCCCGTGATATTGAGAACCGCATATGTACCTGGATTGTGACATACACCATGTGTTACAATCGGCGGAGCGTGCCTAAGTGCAGCCAAATAAGTATGAATGGATTGCTCGCGGCCGTGTCTCCTGACCGTGCCGCGATTTGAGGAAAGAATCTGTGAAAAATTTACCCCAAACGATTATTGAACCCAAACCTGGCTGGCGGCTTATTGACTTCCAAGAGCTGCGTCAATACAAGGATTTGTTTTATTTTTTGGTCTGGCGCGATATTAAGATTGTGTACAAACAAACAGTTTTGGGTTTTGCATGGGCGATCATTCGCCCAGTCTTCTCCATGGTCATATTCTCAATTGTTTTTGGCCGGCTTGCCGATATGCCCAGTGATGGTGTGCCTTATCCCATCTTTTCTTTTACAGCCTTGGTACCCTGGACATATTTTGCCACCTCGTTGACGAGTTCAACCCAAAGCCTCATTAATAACACCAATATGTTGACCAAAGTATATTTCCCCAGGTTAATCATTCCAATAACACCCGTTTTTGCTGGATTGGTTGATTTTGCGATTGCCTTTATCGTTTTACTGGGGATGATGGCTTGGTTCCGCATCATCCCCAATTGGAATGTTATCTTTTTGCCATTTCTGCTATTTTTAATGATTTTGACTGCCGCAGGTATGGGCATGTGGTTCTCGGCATTAGGCATTCAATATCGCGATGTGCGCCTTGCCATCCCCTTCCTGGCTCAACTATTAATGTATGCGGCCCCCGTTGTATGGCCAACCTCGTTGATACCCGTGCCACTGCGGCCACTTTACGGCCTCTATCCCATGGCTGGTGTCATTGAAGGCTTTCGGGCCGCCTTGTTGGGCACGATTCCTATGCCGTGGGATATGATCATACCGGGCACATTTAGTGCTATATTAATTGCTGTTTCCGGTGCTTTTTACTTCCGTCGTCTGGAACGTACCTTTGCCGATGTCGCTTAATAAACCTAACCTAAATCATCTAAAAAATTATGCTTGAAACATCTATTCGTGTCGAAAATCTATCTAAACGTTACCGCATTGGTCTTAAGGGAAATAGGCAGGAAACTTTTGCAGGGACCATCACTAATTGGCTCAAAGCGCCAATGGAGAATTTGCGCCAATTGCGACAGCTAAACACCTTTGATGACAACAGCCACGAGGCAGATGACATTATCTGGGCCTTGAGAAACATCTCTTTTGAAATCAAACAAGGTGAGGTTCTGGGTATTATTGGCGCCAATGGCGCGGGTAAGAGTACCTTATTGAAGGTGCTCACCCGCATCACTGAGCCTACTTCTGGGCGGGCAATTATCAACGGCCGTATCGCCAGCTTGCTAGAAGTAGGCACAGGCTTTCACCCGGAATTAACCGGTCGCGAAAACATATACCTAAACGGCACAATATTAGGCATGACCAAACAAGAAGTCGACAAAAAGTTTGCTGAAATTGTGGATTTCTCGGGTGTGGGCAAGTTCCTTGACACACCAGTTAAACGCTATTCCTCCGGCATGAAAGTGCGTTTAGCTTTTTCGGTGGCCGGCCACTTGGAGCCAGAAATCTTGCTTGTAGACGAAGTGTTGGCCGTTGGCGATGCCACTTTTCAAAGAAAGAGCTTGGGCAAGATGGGCAAAGTAGCCGCAGAAGGACGTACAGTCGTATTTGTAAGCCATGACATGAGTGCAATCAGTCGTTTGTGCAAAAGAGTGATATGGATCGATAAAGGGAAAATTGTGGCTGACGGGCCAACGGAAAGCGTTATTACAAAATACCTGGCCAGTGATGCCAAAGTGGACACACTGCGCGTGTGGCATGGTGGCATAGCACGGCCTGGCATTACCGAATTTAAGCTGCATTCCATTCAAGTTAAAAACGATCAAAACATACCCGCATCGACCGTTGACAGCCGCAAACCTTTTTGGATTGAAGTGGAGTACGAAGTGTTTGAGCCCCTATCCCATTGCCGCGTTGCAGTGACACTTGCCACACAGGTTGGTGTCCATGTCTTCACATCATTTGACAGCGACAATGATCTCGACATGCAGCCGCGTATGCCGGGACGTTATATAGGTAGATGCAAAATACCTGGATATTTGCTCAATCCAAACCGTTATGTCATATCTTGTGAGGGCACAACTCATTACAAAACATTTATCAGAATAGCAAATGTGTTACAGTTTGAAGTAGATGAACTTGGCTATGATGAAAGTTACCTTGTTAACGAAAAACGATCGGGAGCAATCCGTCCAAAATTGGAATGGGGATTGGAGGAACTCAACCCGGTTAAGAAAGAAAAAATGCTGTTATGACGAATTTAACCTCAAATGAGGTGCAGTTTGATGGTGCATCAGTAGTCGATCCAGCAGGCAGAGTATTTCAATACAATAATCGCATTTTCCGTGCAATTCCAGGGGAATATGTTGATATTTACAAAAATTTTTTGAATTTAGGGAATATCTCTGAAATCTTTGCGGCAGGTTTAATCGAAACTTGGGTATCAGAAATTTCTCTTGAGGGTTACGGACTGGTATTAGAGCATAAGAAGATTCCCGACATTTCCTGTTGGTCAGAACGCTGTTCATTGATGGCCAAGGACGCAGCAATAACAACATGCAAACTTAATATAGAACTTGCAAAAAATGGATACATAACAAAAGATTTGGGTCATGACAATATACAATTTACCAATGGAGAATGGGTCTGGATCGATTTTGGGTCCGTGGCACCCATGGAGACGCATGGTTCTTTTCGGTTCAAGCCATTTCGATCAGAATCAATCTTACCAATTTGGCTTTGGTCAAAAGGGTATTCACGTCTGGCAAGAGCACTATACTTAGAATTCAATGATGGTTATTTATCACAAACAGGAAACAACAAATTTCTGCATCGCTTTCCACTTCGGTATCATTTGATACAACGCAAAGCGAAAAAAAACACCGATATCGTAAGCATATTACATGAATTACTGGACTACATTGAAGGATTGGATGTCAGCCCCAAAATTTCCACATTAAATGGAGTTGGGATTAATGGTAAGTTTAATGAAAATTCATCCCTGAACAATAAAAGAGCAAATGTAATTGCCAATTTATTGGATACAGTTAATCCCGGCCTATTTGTAGATTTAGCCAGTCACACCAGCAGGTATGCCGAATTAGCAATTTCAAGGGGTTATAGAGCAATCTCCATCCATAAAAATGATGAATCAGCAAGTTTCCAATATGCAGCCGGCAAAAAAAACAAATCCTCCAATTTACCCTTAGTTATCGATTTATTGGAACCAACGCCTCCTTGGGGGTACAGCTTCGGTGTGCCCAGCGCATATGAAAGATTTCATGCTGAGGTTACACTTGCAATTGATGTCGTTCATCGCTTAGTCTTAGAAAAACATGTCTATTTTGAGCCGATAATAAAGACGATAGCCAGTTTCACTAAAAAAATCGCAATCATTGAATTTATACCCAAAGATGATCCCCTCTTAAACAATCAATTGTCAGATGACAAAGAATGGTATTCATTATCTACTTTTATTCAAGCAGCCAAAAAGCAGTTTAATGCAATCGAAGTATTAGATTTATCTCCTTCAATCCGAAAACTTGTAATCTGTTCAAAATAATCCAACACTTTTAAGGTTATTAAAAATGAAGCTTTTTAATAAAATTTTACGCAGACTCCCTCTCTCGAAAGAAAAAAAAGAAGCCGTACTCCTTTTTCAGGCAGATGTAGCGCGTCGTTGGATATCAACTATATATAGGGATTTGCTCAATGTGCAGTGGAGCATCCCACCCAAGCCCGTATTTATCGATCATAATATCGATCTCTATTATCGTTGGTTATCTACCCGTGAATCGGTGTGGTTAGAGAGTGGTGCCTTTGGCAGCTTAGC
>JAGRDI010000308.1:0-6762 GCA_020432765.1 Anaerolineales bacterium
GCTGTCCAAGTTCCTGCTTTACGGATAATGGGCAGGTAGAGAAAATGTCCTGGTTCGCGTCCAAACAAGGCAGCTGTTAAGCCCAGATTGGGCCCTTCCTCAAGCGCGATGGGCGTGATGATGGGGGGATCGACGCTTGTAGGCAGTTGTTGGATCCAATGCCAATGACTTAATGTAGTCCAATCATCTTCACCATGCACTTCAAATTGGATTGTATTTTGACAGCCTGTTGGGAAGCCATGCACACGGCCGCTCCAAAACTCGCTGGCTGTATATTGATAATCCATGATGCTCGCATTGGTTTTATCTTTGGACTCATCGCGGTTGTCGATACCCGTACAATGGGTTTCATCGGCGAAGGTATTCCGATATTCGTCGTACAGGAACAGGGCATAATGTGACCATTCATGGATAATGGTACGATAGGCATCTTGTTGGTCCCAACTACCCGCATTGCTGTCGAATGCGTCGCTGCCATCCCAGAAACGGCCGTAAAAAGTGGCCCCATTGCCAAAGCGCGAGGAGCGGCCTGTTTGTGGCGATGTATAGGCGGTGCGTTCTGGCAGGATACCACCAACAAATGCCCATGGTCTGGCATCATTGGCAGTGAGAAAACGTAAATCGGCTTGATTCCAATTTTGACCGTTATTGTAAATGGTTAATGGTCCCAAAGCCATTTGCCCTTCACTGACATCATATAAATAGGCAGATGCTTGTTTAAGCCCGTCACGTAGTTGGCTTTCAAATAGGCTGTCGGCCGCGGGCTCCCATGCTAAACTAGCGACAACATTGAATAAAACCAGGGTTTGATCATCGGGAATGACGATGGTCTCAGCAAGTGGTTGTGGTGTATCCTCACCGGCCGTCCAACTTGTTGCATAGATCCAATAAGCAGGGCCATGGTCTGGGTTGCCTGATGGTTGTGTATGTAATAAACGCATGGCTGCAATATAATTGCAGTTAGGTGGTAATGGGTCTTGTGGTGTGCCATCGTTGTTTAGTGTTAGCCAAAAATCGGAGAAAGGTACTCCGGTTTGGGTTGTAAAACAAATTACCCGTACTTGTTCAGCATCAATTACTTGTTGTGCAGCATCTAAAAAGACAATTTTCTCCTGAACGGGTTTCATTGTTTGTTTAGGTGTGATGAAGCTGGATGTAGCTGTCTCCGTAGATATGCTGATCATGACCATGAGTGTTAGCATTAAGAAAAGCAGGTAAACTACTGATTTATTACGTAAATGCATACGTATCTCCCTTGTAAATGGAGCGTGGGCAGCTTGCTTGCGTTCATTGACAGACTGGCAGTCTACGCTCCATTTTCATTCATTTGTTGATGCCGCGCAGCGGCGTGGCGTCTCCTATGGAAATCGGATTATTAATCCGATCGAACGATGCGCTGCAGTCAAGATGTTTCCTTCTTTGTAACAAAACGCAATCATTAATAATGAGACGAATAATTGGGACGAAACCTTTCTGCATATATGAATAGGCAGCTAACCAGGTTTTAAGCAAATAGGTTAATGTGTACAGTGTAGCATGACAGAGCAAGCAATTTCAATAGACTATCAAGATCAACTTTTGTATCTGGTTGCCATCTGTGGCGAGGTAAGCCCTGTTATCTTGGTTGAGATGTCCCCATTTGACGAAAAGCAGGCGCTTCTAGAGTGGGTGCAAGGGCAAGAAGGTGTGGCGTTAGTCAACGGCCGTTTTCATATCCAACCAGATATTGCCCACCATTTACTGACACAATTAGAAAATAACGATGCCACTGCTTATCGGCACATGCATGAACACGTTTTGAGCGTGTTTGCCAACAGTTTGCGCCAGGGCGATTTTACCTATGAATCTGCTTTTGCGGTTGTCTTTGAACGCCTGGCGAACCGGTTGCTAAAAGATGATCCAGAGCGCTTGATGGCTGTTGTTATGGAAATGCAGCAATTGGAGGGAACGGCCGTGTCGACTCACTATACAATCCAGTACTTTGAAGCTGTGGCTTTGCGTAAAGCCGAACAATATGAAACGGCCGTTGCAAAATTTGATGCACTATTAGCTGCACCAGATTTACAAGATCATTTACGCGGACGGGTATTAAATTCACGAGCGATTTGTTACCGCTTGCTTGGACGCCTGGAGGATGCGCTGAATGGATATACAGACAGTTTGGCGCTGTGGCAGAAATTAGGCGATCAGCTAAACAGCGGCAAGGTTTTATTGAATTTGGGCATTGTTGCCTATCAGCTGCAGGATTATGAAACTGCCGAAGTGCGTTTGACTGCGGCTGCAGCCCTGTTTTCACAACATGGGTCAGCCCAATGGTTGGCGGCGGCGCAAAATGAACTAGGCCTTGTGTTGCGCGATCAGGGTAAATGGGACGAAGCATTAGCTGCTTTCGCCCACCTTGTTGATCAGCGGCGATTAGAAGGCGCACAAGATGCAGTCGGGCGGGGTCTCAATAACATGGGTGAAGTGTTTTTGCTGCAAGGGCAGCTTGAAAATGCGCTGACTGCTTTTCAAGAAGCTTTGGGTTTAATGACAACCCGCGTTTATCGCGTCGATACTTTTGTGCATTTAGGTTTAGCCTACCAAGCGATGGGCAATCGCACGGCTGCACAAAATGCGTATGAACGGGCGCTGACTATTGCCCTCGAAATTGGTCGTCGCGATGTCCTGCCCAATATTTATCTGCGTTTGGGTGAGATATTGGAGCGCAATCGTGAATTTGATGCGGCGCTGGTGCAATGGGAAACGGCCGTTGCTATTATCGAAACCAGCCGTGACCCCATGCAAGATGAAGCCTTAAAGATATCGTTGTTGGGACGCTGGCAGCAAATATTTGAGCGACTGGTGTTGTTATGTGTCCAATTGGGGCGTGATGCAGCAGCGTTCTCCTGGGCTGAACGTGCGCGTGCCAGAGCTTATGCCGAAGCGGTTCTGACTGATCAGTCTGAGGTTGTATCGGCAACGGCCGTGCAGGCATATTTAGACGCAGATTCGCAGCTGCTTTGTTACTTTACAACTGGTGTGCTGGCACAAGACGCCCCCATGTTGTCAAACTTAAGCACTGACAACCCATTGCGAACCATGCTGCGCGTGCCAGGTCACACATTGCTTTTTGCCATTAACCAGACGCAAATAAAAATTTTTGATTGTGGCATCGATCCCAATTTATTAGCTTCTTCGTCGCCACGCAGCAATGTTGTAGAGCAGTTTTGGCATCCAGCGACATCAAAACAGCTTTACGAATTATTGATCTTACCGGCATTGACTCGAAGTACGCAAGCCGACTTGATCATTATTCCACATGGGCCGTTACATCATATTCCATTTAACGCTTTGTTGGACGCAAATGGTGTACCGCTTGTGAATCCAACTGGTTCCACTGTAACCTATACGCCCAGCGCAACGATGTTTGTGAGTCGAAAATCTACTGGCGTAGAAAAATTAGCGCCTACCAAAACTTGTTTGGCACTTAGCTATGAGGGTGATGATCATTTTTTGCAGTTTGCGCCCCTTGAAGCACGGGCGGCGGCTAAACTGTTGGGTGGTGATTGTTTTGAAGCTGGTGTTTTACGTGGGGATAATTTGCGGGAAACGGCCGTGGGATATCGACGCCTGCATTTTGCCTGCCATGGCTGGTTCAATCAGGCAGATCCCCTAGAATCATATCTGGTAATCGCGCCTGATGAGCAGTTGACAGCACGCGAAATCATCAAAAGCTGGCAAATTCAGGCTGAATTGGTTGTATTGTCTGCCTGCCAAACCGGGGTCAGTCACATTTTGCGCGGTGATGAAGCCATGGGTTTAACGCGTGCTTTTTTGTATGCGGGTGCTGGTGCTGTTTTAGTCACCCAATGGCCTGTTGCCGATTTGCCAGCTTTTTTGTTAATTATGCGTTTTTACGAATTATTAGAGAGCGGTCTTGAATTGAGTGCGGCGTTGCATCAGGCCCAATCTTGGCTACAGACGGTACCGTTGTATGCGGTTATTGAAACAATCAACAAACTAAAACGCGATTATAGGCTTGAAGAGGATATGATTCCGCGAATATTTGTCCAGGAAACATTTCCATTTGCCCACCCGCAATATTGGGCAGCATTTGTCCTAATAATTTAGTGAATTACATACTTGTTGAAAATGTTTTGGCTGGACGTCTTAATTGTAAAAGGGGATGTTGTTGTTTTGCCTTTTTCATTCACCGATTTGACTGCCAGCAAAAAGCGACCGGCTCTGGTTGTTGCACCGACACAAACATATAATGACGTAATTCTTTGCATGATTACCAGTAAAGCAGCGGTTGGTTAGAGTGACACTTCGATCGTTGCTGTGGCAAGATTTGTGATGCGAACATCATTAAAAACAGCCAACCCCCAGGCATCGGTTGTGCCCGCTATTGTTTGTGTAGACATCTTTAAATTCACTTTTTTGCCACTTAATGTTGGCCAACTTTGTTCGGGCGGCTGTACGCGCACTTCGACCAGGCAGTTGTCAGACATTTGCGCATCCCGAAAAGCGGTGATGGTGAAGGGTAAATTGCTGTAGGGTAAGTCTGTGGGGTCGAGTTGAAAAAAGATTTCTGCGTAGCGTTCGGCGCTGCTGCTGCGTAATACAGGAGTTGTATTGGGCAACGGCCGTAATAACCCTACTAATTCCTCTGTTAACACAAGCACAAATTTGTCCCCAATTTCTTGAATGGCGGATTTTATTTTCGCCAAGCGGCCGTTTTCTGTGACAACACCGGCATTCAAAAATGAGAAGTCAGGCGCCGGTAGATTTGTCAGTTCAGGCAGACTTTCTTGGGCAGCAGCGAACTCTAGTTCATAGAGACGCGCATAGGCGGCAGAACAATTGGGACAGCTATCTAAATGTACGGCCGTTTCCACACATTTAGACCTATAATCCTCGCCAATGAATTGATAGGTGATGTAATCACTAATCTGGTCAAGATAATAATGACACGCGTCTGTGGTTAATTCAGTCTGTAATATTTTATGCAATTGTTGGATGGTAAAGTTTTTGTTGTTCACAAGCATTTTTCCTCTTACTCTGCATAATAGACGCAGCAAGAGCCTGTTACCTTTCCTCGAAAAACAGACGAATTGGTTCCCATTCGCGTAGTTTGGCGATATTTTTGGCGCGTGTAACCTGAATATGGCTGGGTCGTACCGCCCTATCGGCTAAATCGCTTTCCTGTTGCGCCAATATTTCATCGGGTAAATCATCCAAAAAACGACCAATTACCAGCCGTCGTGAGCGCTCACTCATGGGTGAGCTGTTGAGTAAGCGGCGTAATTGGTTCAGGTCGAGATTTTGGGAGACGGTCGTTTCCATATCAATTGTTCCCAGTACATCAGAAGCATCTGGTTCTTTGACAGAATCAAGCGGCAGCAAGCGTTTGCGCCTGCGCAGCTCATCAATCGCTAAATTGGCGCCAATCCGGCGTACCCAGGTACGGAAAGCTGCTGGCTCGTGACAGTCGGCGATACGTTTGTAGACGCGGATCATAGCTCGCTGCGCACATTCTTGTGCCAGGCTTTCTGCATTGGCTTGATCATATAGTACTTGCAGGGTTACACGCACAAGATACGGCCATAAAATCTCATAAGCTGCTTGTTGTTCTTGGGGCGAGCCGTAGCGGCAAGCATGATAAAGCTCGCGACTATCTGAAGAGTTGTTTTTATCAGATTTTCCAACTGCTAAATTTTCTTCCATAGATATTAATAACTCGCATTGTCGAGAATATTCGCAAGCATAGTGCATTGTGGTAAATTTAGCGGATGGTTAAACGCTGTCATATTTGTGATCAAGACCCATTTATCAAAAAACGGTATGGTGGAGGCGGATTAGCAGAAGGAATTATCTGTCTTGTTTGTTATCAGCCCACTTGTCGTTTTCACCTGTCAACCGTTCGGTGGCGCTGGCGGGCAAGTGGTGAAGTGGACTCAGCCTTGGTTTGTAAAGATTGTGTTCGTTCCTATGCGCACCGACATTGGGATGCTTTTAACCGGGATTGGATCACTTAGATTGTGGATAGGTGGGTATATTAGGCCCAACATATTCCCGCATCAGGTTTAAGATTTCACCCGCTTCTGCGTGCCTACCCGTCGCCTGTTTTGAATAAAGCAGTTCACCATCGACCGTGAAATCGAAAACACCTTTTGATCCTGTTAAAAAGGTAAAACTTTCAATCAGGTGTTGATAATTACTCAAAACATCGTCTGCCGCACGGACAGCTCTGGGCGCATAGTTTCAAGGTACACAATATTTGAGGGTAATAACATATTTATTTGCCATTTTTTCTCCGAAGGCATTGATTGTATTTGATTCAAGTTTAACATTCTCCCAATTGCTTGACAACAGTCACTGGCTACGCTACCATATTCTTCGCTTTCGGGCCTGTAGCTCAGCTGGGAGAGCGCTACAATCGCACTGTAGAGGTCAAGGGTTCAAATCCCTTCAGGTCCACAAGCATAATGACAAATAATTCAGGGCGATTCCAAAGTCCGAATAAGCAACATTGGAGCCTGAGCTTGTCGAAGGCGGTTTCTTAAGCGGAACCGGCTTCGACAGGCTCAGCCTCCACACATCTGACGACTTTGGAATCGCCGTACAAATAATTTGCATTATGTAAACAATAAGATACAATAAAAACGACGAACAGGAGTAGTAAGTACGAGTCTATAGAGAGTTGTTCGCAAGAGTGGAAGAACAACAAATAGTACTGAACTCGCCTGGGAGTTGTGAAGGTGATAGGCAGATTTGGCC
>JAGRDI010000308.1:6896-7466 GCA_020432765.1 Anaerolineales bacterium
GTACCCATCAATCAGAGTGGTACCGCGGAACCCCTTTCGTCTCTGAACGAAAGGGGTTTTTGTGTTATATGCTTTATGTTAGAAAATGTTTTTATCAAATTACAGACTGTGACCGTGTTTGGTAAATTAGCTGGTGATCCATCGGCTCCGCTGATTTTGGGCTTACATGGCTGGAGTCAGCGCAATGGTTGGCATACCTGGCAGCCATTGATGGAACCATTGGCGGCCGGTGGTTTTTGCGTTGTGGCGGTTGATATGCCGGGATGGGGTGAAAGCCCTGTGCTGGCTGCTTCGCCGCTTGGTGGTGAGCGTGCTGTGCAGGTTGTGATCGATATTATGGACGGTTTACAAAAGGAAACGGCCGTTCTCATGGGCAAAAGTTGGGGAGGCGGTGTGGCACTAAGCACTGCGCTCACTTTTCCACAGCGTATCAGCAAATTGATCTTGACTGCACCCGCCTTTCGTCAGCCGCAAAGATTGCCTGAATTGCAGCAGCCGGTTTTATTGGCCTGGGCAGAGGACGATCCGGTGATCCCGATTGATGTGGCTGATGCTTTTGCAACGGCCGTA
>JAGRDI010000308.1:7528-8348 GCA_020432765.1 Anaerolineales bacterium
GATTTTGCTGTACAGGCATTAAAATTTTTGAACAAACCGTAGCGCGATTTGCCAAATCGCGAATCGAATTACCAATTCGATTTACAGTGGAGAAATCTTCATGACAAAGACATACAACCCGCAAGAACTAGAAGCCAAATGGCAGCAAAAATGGGCAGAAACCGGCCTCTATCGACAGGTAATCGACCATGACAAACAAAAACATTATGCCATGACCATGCTGCCTTACCCGTCGGGCGACTTGCATATCGGCCATTGGTATGCGATGACGCCCAGCGATGCACGTGCGCGTTTTATGCGCATGAAAGGCTTTAATGTGCTTTTCCCGATGGGGTTTGATGCCTTTGGGCTGCCCGCCGAAAATGCGGCCATCAAAAATAATATTCAGCCTAAAAAATGGACGTTTGAAAATATTGAACGTATGCGCACACAAATGCGCAGTATGGGCGCGATGTTTGATTGGGAGCGCGAAGCGGTTTCGGCCGACCCTTCCTATTACAAATGGACACAGTGGTTTTTCAAACAACTGTATCTGATGGGGCTGGCTTATCGTGAAAATGCGGCCGTTGATTTTTGCCCCTCCTGCAATACAACCCTGGCACGCGAACAAGTATGGGGTGAAGACCGCCATTGCGAACGCTGCGGTACGCCGGTTATCAAAAAGCGGTTGGAGCAGTGGTTTTTCCGCATAACCGATTACGCCGATGAACTGTTGAACTTTTCGCAAATCGACTGGCCTGAGCGTGTCAAAGTGATGCAGACTAACTGGATCGGCCGTTCCGAAGGTGCCGATGTGGTTTTCAAGACCGAGCAAGGCCAT
>JAGRDI010000309.1 GCA_020432765.1 Anaerolineales bacterium
TTTTGGCCATAAGTACATGGCGGCTGCGTTGATCGGGTGAAAGTTCCGTTTGCGGTATTGCTGAAACAGCGGCCGCTTCGCGTTCTGAACATAGTTGTTGGTAAAGCGCCGTCGTTTCTGGTTGTGGAGATACGTCTAACTCTTTTTCCAACAGGTCGGTTAAGGCCTGGTATTGGTTGTGAACGGCCGTCCATTCACCAGATTCAGCATAAAGCTGCATCAGTTGACGATGCGCAGATTCGTTGAGGGGGTCCAGGTTTAGCCAACGATGGGCATAGGTAACGGCCGTATCCCAATGCTGTTGTTCCTGGTGATAAGCCACCAATCGTTTCAATGCCGTCGCCAGGTCGCGCCGCAATGCCTCGCCTTGAATAGCTGCCCATTCGTTAAAACTATCGCTGTCCCGCAAGGTAAATCCTTGCAAAAAATCAGCCTGGTATAAATCAACTCCTTTTTCTATATCGGGTACTGCTTCATCAACCAAACCGTTACCTGGTTCTAATGCCGGGCCCAGCAGTTGGCGCATTTGTACGACATCGACTGCCCAATTTGCTTCCGGATCCATGCCAATTTGACGCCGGTTGATAATCAGATAACCGTCCCCCAACTCTTTTTTGATCAGTGACAGTGTATAGCGCAGTGCCCCCCGTGCCCGTTTATTGTCCGATTCGGCCCACAACAATGCCGCTAATTCAGCGCGATCATGCAGCATGCCTGATGTAGCCAGATAAGCCAATAAGGCTTCAACTTTGACAGAGCGGAAATGAAGCGAACGGCCGTTAAGGACTATCTGCGGTGCTCCCAATAATGTAATCGACAATTTATCAGACATAAAACTGAATACTTGGTTTGCAGCAGCAAAATAAGGCACTTCATTGTATCAAATGAGGCAATTTCAAGCGAAATAACGTGTGCTAACGATTTGATAACGCTTGATTTAGTAAGGTTGCGGCAGAGTTTTTTAGTTTTGTGCCAGACCTGGAATAAACCGGAACGATTCTTTCAAAGTTTTATATCTTGGCGCTGACACGATAGTTCAAGGAGTAAATTATGTCAATTGAAGGATCGCAACCATTTTCCATTCTACTTGGTAAATTTAAGTCAAAATGGAGGCCAGGTTGGACGAATGCAGAATATTTCAGTACTGGTAAAGATGGTGGCAAAAAGCATTACTACTTTTTACTAAACGCTTCCCAAGGGAAAGTACAAACACGCGAAATTCTTGGCGACGGCCGTATTGACAGTCGTACATGGCAAAGTAGTTGGAGTTCAGGATGGACAAACACTGCATTTTATGAAGTAAACAATACTCCGTACCTGTTCTTACTCAAAAAGAGTGGAACAGGACAAGATGGTAAAAATGTCCATATTCACAAAATGAAATCAGATGGTTCAGTAGGGGCTTCCGTAGCTGCCTACAAGTGGAGTGAAGGTTGGTCTACCGCTGCCTTCTATACAGTAAATGGTTCAATATATTTGTTCTTGCTCAAAGAATCCAACGGAATTGTTCACATCCATCGTATAAATGACAGCGGAAAAGTCGTTTATCCTAAGATCGCCAATTACGATTGGTCACAAGGATGGACAACCGCTAAATTTTTTGAAAGTGGTGGGGATACATACCTATTCCTGCTTAAAAAGAGTGGTTTCGGACAAGATGGCAAGAATGTCCATATTCACAAAATGAAATCAGATGGTTCAGTAGACGCCATTGTGGCAGCTTATAAATGGAGTGAAGATTGGACTACTGCTGAATTTTACAAAGTAAACGGCTCAACATATCTATTTTTGCTCAAAAAATCGAATGGAACAGTTCATGTCCATCGTATGGACGGCAATGGAAAGGTCGAATATCCAAAGATCGACAGTTACGCGTGGTCAGCAGGGTGGACAAATGCCACCTTTTATCAAAATGATAAAAACAATAAGATATATCTGGCATTGCTAAAGTCATCATCTGGTGCTGGACATCTCCATTCAATCAATGAGGATGGTTCTGTAGGCAAGCGTATCAACCCAGAGGAACCGCATTCTGTTGAATTTTACGAAAAATTATTGACCGAAGCGGGTGCTGGCCAAGGCCTACTCGCAGATTATTGGAAGGCCATCGCGCGAGAAAAAATAAATCTTGAAGGGTCAGTTGTGATGGGATGGTACACAATTCCAGCATCATGGGAAGCGGTTCGCGATAGAGAAGTGCAGAATTCAAGAGCAGAAAGAATCCAGGCCGTCGTCGATGCAGCTTTAAGTGGAGGGTACAAGGTTCTGCCTAAGCACCATATCATAGCAGTACATAATGAATCGGTTAAAGATGATGGTTCGAGTAACGGCCGTATACTATTAAATCACCCTGATCGCGAGACCCTCAGTTTCATTGCCCATGAAATAGGCCACACATTTAAGCTGGGGCACTCGTATTCTGACGATGAATCCTACCAGAATGCGAAATGGTCAAAACCTGGAGAATATGATGACGAATGGGATCTTATGAGTGCGCGGCACGTTCATACATTTAACAATGGTGCAAACTCAAGTGTTGGTCCGGGACTCAACACCTTTGCCCTTAGTCAACTAGGGTGGTTGCAAAATGGTGAGGTTCATCATGTGACTAATGGTTCGCCTGATTGGGAGGATGTCACAATTGGTTCGTTGAGTCAGAATTATAAAATCTCTAAGTGCCCAAGATCAATTCGCGTTCACATTGACTCTACAAATTATTATTCTGTGGAATTTCGTACAAAAGAAGAATGGGATCAGGGAATTCCAGAGACAACAGCTTTAATCCACCGGATTAAAAACCACAAATCTTACTTGCAGCGACTGCGCAAGACTGTTGATCCACAGCGATCCCCACGTCAGTTTGTCAAAGATACAAAAGACGGTGTCGCAATAACTGTTCTGGAAAAAGACCTGGATGCCAAAACCGCCAAAATATATGTGGCAAAGAATAAACATGATGTATTGATTCGCAAGGTTGGCTCCAATGGGATTGTCAACGGAGAAATATACCGTGCCAATTGGACATCAGGGTGGTCTTCAAGCGAGACCTTTTCAGTAAATGGGAATCTATACCTATTTTTGTTGAAAGCGCAAGGGAATGGGACGGATGGAAAGAACGTTCATATTCATAAAATCACCTCAAATGGTAGAGTCGGCGCATTGGTTAAGTCATATGCTTGGTCAGAGGGGTGGTCAAGTGTCACCTTTTATAAGGTAAACAATACCACATATCTATTCTTGCTAAAGAAGAGTGGGATGGGACAAGATGGGAAGAATGTCCATATTCACAAGATGAATGCCGATGGTACGGTAGGGGCTTCCATTGCAGCTTACAAATGGAGTGCGGGTTGGACGACGGCCAAGTTCTATGCAGTAAACGGTACGACATACTTATTTTTGTATAAAGAATCAAACGGAACTGTCCATATTCACAGCATAAACAATGATGGCAGTGTGATCTATCCTAAGATCGCCGCCTATAATTGGTCACAGGGATGGACAACTGTCAGGTTGTATGAGGTTGGCAACTCGACATATCTGTTCTTGCTCAAAAAGATTGGGACTGGACAAGATGGTAAGAATGTCCATATTCATAAGATGAACTTAGATGGATCAATAGGGGATCAAGTTGCGGCATATCAGTGGAGCGAGGGTTGGACGACAGCTGAGTTTTATACAGTAAACGACAAAAATTTCCTGTTACTTCTGAAACAATCAACAGGCCTGATGCATGCCCACGAAATAAGTGATCAAGGTACTGTTGGTAAACGCTTGAGAAAAGAGACATGGCTAAAAGGGTGGACGGCCGCTCGTTTCTACGAGATAAATGATGCTAATTATTTGTTCTTACTTAATCAGAATGGCGTCTGATTAGGAAAAGCGTCTGCCAATTATAGACAAAAGACGATTGCCAGTTTTAACTATGTTTTACCAGGGTTTCACACTCAAATTGTGTCATTGTAGTTCTGAAATCCTGGTAAACTAAAAGGGATTAAAGCATGAAACTGATATTATTAAGACATGGAAAATCAGACTGGGATGTGCCAGTCAACGATCCCATCGAACGCCCGCTCAAAAAGCGGGGGCGCAAGGATGCTAAAAGAATGGGTGAGTTTTTTGCAGATATGCCGCCTGACTTGATTGTGTGCTCACCATCTGTCCGAACCCGCAAAACCGCAGAACTTTTTGCCAAAACAGCTGGCTACACCAAGGAAATAAAGATCGATCAGCGCATGTATAATGCTGGTCATGAAAAACTGTTGGAAGTCGTTCACGATTTACAGGGCGATCATGTTGTGATGGTTTGCCATAATCCTGGTATTGGAAATCTAGCAGCGTATTTAGATGAGGAAGGCGGCAGGAAGATAGCTGCCCACCTACATATGGTTACTGCAGCAGCTGCTTGTCTTGCATTCGATGGTTTGGGAAGTTGGGATGAGGTAAAAGAGGAAAGCGGACAGTTACGAGCATTAATAACTCCCCGATTCCTGAAAGATTTGATTGTGTAAGGAATAGGCTCATGAAACATGTCGTTTATTTTTTTACAGTGTTCCTGTTCATGATGATTTCTACCCCGGCGATTATCACCTTGAAAATCATCACCCTTACAAAAACTGTCTTTAGTTCAAAAAAAAGAAATTGGAGGAAATAAATGAGTAAAAGTGCGCGATCCCTCTTTGTATTTGGTCTCTATCTATTTCAGGGATGTTCGATTTACACAGGAGTTAAAGATGAATATTGAGCAAGAAGATCGAGGTGAAATGTTAAGCCAAAACAATACGCCCAAATTAGTAATGAAGGTTCCCCCCAGCTCAAAAATAGAAATTGATGCTGCGCTGGCGGCTTTGAAGGCACACAAAAATGTGTGGGCAAGTCTGGCTATTCAAGAACGTATTAATATTTTAGATGAGATTATAAACGATGTGCAAAATGTGGCTGAACGCTGGATTAATGCCGGTATCGAGGCTCAAGATTTACAAGCCAACCAATATGGTATAGGCGAAAAACATGTCATGTTTTCTTAGGTATATCGAATCTTGCGCCTATATCGCCAATCTCTGATTGACATCCAGCAGACCGGGAATCCGCGCATCCCTGGCGCTGTATCTAAACGGGACAACGGGCAGCTTGTGGCGCAGGTTTTTCCCCAAACCTGGTATGACAAACTCTCCATGTTGGGTGTCAGAGCCGAAATATGGATGATGCAGGACTCCCCGCTGAAAAATGGGAATCCTGCACAGGCCTCTTTTTACCATTCCGAAAACAGAGAGGGAAAAGTGGCGTTGGTGCTGGGCGCTGGGAATGTTTCAGCATTGATTGTGGCTGATTTTATGCACAAACTCTTTGCAGAGGGGCAGGTTGTCATCCTCAAGCCGAACCCTGTTAATGAATATATTGGCCCCTTAATCGAAGAAGGGTTTAGAGGGTTGATCAAGCGCAACTTTATGCGTGTGGTTTATGGTGGGGTAAAAGAGGGAACTTCTCTGGTACAACACCCGCTGGTAGACGAAATTCACATGACCGGATCGGACAGAACGTTTGAAAGCATCGTTTTTGGGCCGGGTGAGGATGGCGCACAACGAAAAGCAGCGCGAGCCCCACAGATAACAAAACCAATCAGCGCAGAATTAGGCAATATATCCCCCATAATTGTCGTGCCTGGCCCGTGGAAAGAGTCTGATATTAAAGCGCAAGCTGCCCGGTTGGGATCGTGGTTATCGATAAATGCTGGCTGCAACTGTGTAACACCACGAATAATCATCAATTGGGAGCAATGGGATCAGCGGGAGAAATTGAATACTGCCCTAGGAGATTTCCTTGCCCAAGTCCAAACACGAAAAGCTTATTATCCGGGGACAAGTGAACGCTACAAACAGTTTGTGACCGAACATCCTGAAGCGTTGCAATTTGGCAAA
>JAGRDI010000310.1 GCA_020432765.1 Anaerolineales bacterium
GATAGAAATACAAGTGAGCCTAAAATAGACACGGCAAAACTCGCCCAGGTGATGCCAAACACCGGCATAAACATGACCAAATTGGCAGCAAACCCGGCGACCACTGCGCCAATTATGCTCAATACAAAATTTAATACCTTATCTTTTGTTTCAGTAACATCAGGCATCCTGTTGGCGATCAATGCGCCAACGATCCCAACGATTATCCAGACAATTACGCCCATTTTTTATCTCCTCATTTGTTAAGCTGTCAGCCGGTCAGCTGCTCAGCCAGGAAAAGGCTGACTGGCTGATTAGCTGACTGTTAATTCCTGTTATCCCTTCAAACCGGAAGTCGCCACACTTTTCACAAATGCATTTTGGAAGGCAAAGAAGAAGGCCAACACCGGGATCACAATCATCGTCGAATAAGCCATGATTTGCGGCCATTGCGTGTCGCGCTGAAAGAAAAATAACAACCCGACCATGACCGGCCGTAGCTCATCACTTTGAATGGTCATAATTGGCCAGAGGAACATGTTCCAACTGGCGATGAAAGTCAAAATGGCTACGGTGGCAAACACCGGGCCGGAAATGGGCACGACGATTTTATAGAAAATTTGAAAACGGCTGGCACCATCCACCATCGCGGCTTCATCCAACTCTTTAGGGATATCTTGAAAGAACTGGTAAAAAAGGAAGATGGTGATGGCGCTGACAATAGCCGGGACGATCAGCACCTGGTAAGAATCCAGCCAACCCGTGGTAAACCCTTCTGAAATGGAAAAGTTTGGCAGGCGGGATACCAGCAATAAGAGCGGCATCATTGTTGCCTGCCCCGGGATAATTAAGGTGGCAATGATGACCGACAAGATCAGCTTTTGGCCGCGCCACTTTAAGCGCGATAAGGAATAAGCAGCCATGCTGTTGACTGCCAAAGCGAGAAAAATAGTCACGATAGAGATCATGGCGGAGTTGAAAAGGTAGCGCGGGAAATTGCTGTTTTGGAAGACAATCTTGTAATTATCCAGGGTCAGATCGCCTACTGGCAAAAAAGCACGCACAGAGCGCAGATCACTAAAAACTTGCACATTGCTCGTCTTGAAGGAACTAACGATCATAAATACCAGGGGAAAGGTAAAAACAAATAACAAGAAGAATAAGGGAATATAGCGCAGCACCGTTCCCAGCCTGCGCCGCAATCTCTTCCTGGTTGGGGATGGTTGACTGACGATCACTTGTGAAGAAGTCATGATAAATCTCCTTTTATATTCTTTTTAGTCACGTACCGCGTAACGTTGGATCAAATTGATGGCGATGATGATCAGGAAGAAAATAACGGCGATGGCCGAAGCATAACCGATGTTTTGTTCGCGGAAGCCCGTACGTACCATGTGCAGAACCGTTGTTGTTGTGGCATTATCCGGGCCGCCATTGGTCATAACAAAGACCTGATCGAATAATTGGAAAGCAGCGATGGTAATCGTCAAGAAGATGAAAACCATCACATTGCGCAGTCCAGGTATGGTCACATTAATGAACTGCTGTACACGATTGGCACCATCTATGCTGGCTGCTTCGTACAACGAGCCTGGAATTTGCTGCAAACCGGCGACAAATAACATCATCTGGAAACCGGCTCCTTGCCAGACAGAGACGATGATGATCGCCCACATGGCTGTGCTGGGATTGCCAAGCCAGTTGACCGGCTGCATATAGCCGAAGGAAATTGCGGCCAGCATCTCATTGAGCAAACCATTGTTAACATCAAATATAAACCGCCAGACATAGGAGACGACAACCATGGAGGTGACGACCGGCGCAAAGTACATGGTGCGGAAGAAATTTTGCCCTCGCAATCCCTGGTTGACAAGCAGGGCCAAAGCCAGGCCCAGGCCGGTTTGTACAGGGATGACTACCAGAGCGAAAAAGAAGTTGTTCACTATACCGCGTAAAAAGACGGGATCTCCGGCCAGGACGACATAGCGTGTATTGCCTATGGTAAAACCAAACCATTCGGTTAAGCCGGCAAATTGAGGATAATTCTCTTCATCGCGAGTGAATGTTCGTGAGCGCGGAAAGACAATATTGCCGTCTTCATCGCGGGCGATTTCGCCTGTCGCTTCGTCTATCTCCGGGTTCAAAGTCAATACGTTAAAAGACAAAAGGCGTGTGTAATTGCGCAGCCCGATGAATTCGGTTGGATTGGCCGAGATCAACTTTTGATTGGTAAAGCTAAAATATATGCCGCCGAAAAAGGGGCCAATGAGAAAAACGAGCAATAAAATGATTGCCAACCCGGCCATTAACAGCCCGGTTATCCATTGGCGCTCTGAGCGTGAATTTTGTGTGGAAATTGAAGCCATGATTATTTTTCCTTTAGGCGTGTGCCATTTGTTTGAATGGCCTTACCTTAACGTTTTGCGCAATCTCTCTTCTTGTTCTTCATCCAGGGTTGTCGAAAGAACGCACCCTTTGAATGGTTTAATCGTTGTCAACGCCTTTTCGGCGTTGGCCTCTTTGACAAGCAAAAACAGCGCTGAACTGTCCGGTTCCAGGCTCTGACTCAAATCTTCGATGAATTTATCAGGGATACCATGATCTCTGAGTTTGCCGATCATATATCCCAGACCGGCGCCGGCCATAGCACCTACGATGGGGCCGCCAAGCAGCAGCCCGGCAACCAGACCGATACCACTACCGCGCTTGGTGGACTTCCATTCAGGCGTTTGTACTTGCTTGATTTCCAATTGCGTGCCTTGATGCCTTTCAACAATGACAGCGTCTTCAAGAACGATATCACCGGAGGCTTGCAGCGCTTGAATTTCGTGCAGCACCTCTGTGGCTGTCGCTCGCCCATCATAGGCGATGGCCACAAGGTTGCTGTTGTTTGTATCTTCAGCCATCTTCATTTTCTCCTGTAACCTCGGCCGGCGTGATTTTTATCGAGTCGAGGTTGTAAATATCTAAATTGTTTAATTGCACCTGGCCGCCCGCAACGAAAAATTCAACGCCCAGGCTCTCCTCTCTAGGGAAGATACGCTCAGTAAAAGAAATTAATCCATCATTGCCAAACAGTTCCAAAGAGGAACGATCAACAAAGATATGTAGACGGATGGTGTCGTCAACAGGAGACATAGCGGTGGTATGGATAGGGGTGAAATTGGGACTAAAATCAACTTCGCCAGAACGGCCGCGATCGACAAACAGACTACGACTTTTGGCGGCATAACCAATAATCGTTTCCTCATCAACACCTGTCCGCACTTTGAAGCCGAAGCGATCGGCTTCCAGCAGATTTGTGGCACCAAATTCGGCATTGATTTCCAAAGCTTCTCCGTTGACTTCATCCAACTGTAGCGGATTGTCTGTACTGACGATTTGCTTTGCCCAAGACCAGCTTTGGTCACGTAGTGTTTCCAGTTCCGGAATAGGTTTTTGTTGCAGGCGCAGACCAACGGCCGTTTCCACCAACGACAGTTCGCGGGGCAAAGTCAAGGCACCACGCCAGGTTGAGGTAGGGATTTCCTGGGCATAGGCCCAATTGTTCATCCATGCCGCCCAAATACGTCGGCCATCCGGGGTGTTGTTCCACGATTGGGGGGCGTAAAAATCAGCGCCGAAATCTGCCCAAAGAACCAGGTCCCCATCGTTTTCATTGGTGAATGTTTGGCCGTTGAAATCACCAATAAAGTATTGGAGGCCGCTGCCGCCGGCCGGCGCACAGCCGCCAATAGCCACAGCTAACACCCAACGAGTTTCCTGGCTGTCCTCTACCGGCAGCTCAAAAAGGTCAGGCGTTTCCCATATACCGCAGGTTGCACCGTGCGTAAGTCCAAAGCCACCCGTTGTTTCCCAGTTTTTTAGATCTGCTGAGTTAAAGAATAGGATGATATTGCCAGCAGAGACGGCCATGACCCAATGCCCACTGCCAGCTTCATCTTCGTACCAGAAGACTTTGGGGTCGCGGAAATTTTTGATGTTGTTGGGTGGCTCAATAACCGGATTACCCGCGTACTTTGTCCAGGAACGGCCGTTGTCATTGCTATAAGCCAAACTTTGACTTTGCCGGTTACCATTGGCATGGGTGAAAACAGCCACCATCGCTTCTTTGCCAAATCCGGATGTGTTTTCCCAATCGATAACGGCCGTACCGGAAAAAATCGCCCCGTTTTCGTCAGGATAAAGCGCAATTGGCAAATGCTGCCAGTTCACCAGGTTTGTGCTGACCGCATGTCCCCAATGCATCGGCCCCCAGACTGTATCATCGGGATTGTATTGGTAAAAGAGATGGTACTCACCATCATAATAGAGCAAACCGTTGGGATCGTTCATCCATTGTGCAGCCGGAGTGAAATGATATTGGGGACGATACGGCTCATCCAACGCCATAGGGAGCGCTTCATTACGGGTAAGTTGTGCGAATGTTTTACAGGCAACTGATATCACAAGGATGAGTGCGATTAGCATCACGATCAAAAATCGAGAGTATATCTTGGTTCGCATTATCGCCTCTCCTCGTCACATCTACCATACCGACAAAAATGAGTTAATTGCAAGAAGGAACTGAAGGGAACTTTCAGGAACTCGTGGGAACTTGTGGTCACTCATGTAATTTCTATGAGTTCCCTTCTGTTCCCTCAGTTCCCTCAAGTTCCTTCTTATTCTTTACTGAAAACCATAACCGCTGTTATCTTGGATATCGCGTTCGATAGCATCGACCGCATCATCCAGGGCATCTTGCACGTTGCCGCCATCGCGAATGCTAAGTCCGGCTTGTTCAAACTGGCTGGATAACATCAGATAACCAGGTGTGGGCGGACGGATAAACGCATAAGCCTGGGCCATATCAAAAAAGGGCCGGAAAATGCCGCCCTCAGCATACTTCTCAGTCAGCGCCGCACCTTCAGCAGTGGTAGGGATGAGACTAGAGGTTTCAGACATTAAGGCTACATTTTCTGGAGTCATGGTGAACATGACAAACTCGGCAGCCCCTTCTGGATGTTCACAAGTGGAACTGACACCAAACTGCCAGGAACCGGCACCGATTACCGGACCGTTGCCGAAATCAGGTGGTGGCAGGAATAGCGCGTCATCGCCCCAGGCCTCGAGGACAGAATCCGCAGCCCAACTGCCGGTATACCACAAGGCGATTTTGCCCTGATTGAAGCCTTGATCATCAGCCGGTGTGGCCGGGGTATAACCGTTTTCGAACAATCCGCCAAACCATTCGGCCCAGGTAGTGGCCTCATCGCCGTTGAGCACACCTTCTGCTTCCAGGAAAGTGTCGCGATTTATCAGATCACCGCCGGCACTTTGCAACATGGGCGAATAGGCATAAGGCCACCATTCACCACTATAGCCGGCGTTAACATCCAAGGCATACTCAAACTCACCGGAGTCCTTCAACGTATCCAAGGCCGCATTAAACTCTTCGAGGGTCCAGGGTTCCTCAATGGTTGGCGTGCGGATGCCGTATTCGTCCAGAATAGATTGGCGGGCATAAATGAGCAGGGCGACATCAAACTGACCCAGGGAATAAACCTCACCGTTGTAGACGCCTATGTCGTTTTCCAGAATGTTCAGGGCGTCGATCTCCGCACGGTCAACCGGCAGGGGTTGGATATAACCGGACCAGGCGAAATTTGGTACGGTTGGCGCATCAAGGTCGACGATGCAGGGCAGGCTGCCGGCAATGGACGCCGCAGCAACGGAGTCATTGTATGATTCCTGAGGGAAGGATTCCAGGATAACTTCGTAGTTGTCCTGCATGGCATTATAATCAGCGATCATTTGCTCGACGACAGCAATTTCGTCGGGATTACCGGCCGAATGAGACCATAACGTTACGGAACTTCCTTCGCCGCTGGGAACGGTCGCTTCTGTTGATTCCTCTGCGGGCGCCGCCTCTTCCATTGCGGCTACCTCTGTCGGCGCTGCTTCTTCTGCTGGCGCTGCCGGTTCTTCTGCCGGTGCGGCATTTCCACCACAGGCTACCAATATCATTGCCAGGATTAACAGGCAAGCCAAACTAAACCAGTATTTTTTGCTGGGTTTCATGATTCTCTCTCCTTGAGTTAGAAAATACGTAAATAGGGTAAACTAAGTGAAGATACTGCTGTCAAATATGGAAAAACTGTATTCGTTGATTAAGCTATTTGCACCACCTCCTCATTATTTGACTAAACTGACTCACGTTCAACGAGTGGACAGGGAAGCATTACCTGCACAGGGGAAAATTGTTTCTCGTCAGGATTATTGATTAGTTGCAATAATGTATTCACTGCCCATTTGCCCATCTCATAATGAGGCAGTTGCATAGTTGTCAATGGCGGATAAAGGTATGCTGCAATAATCTCTTGATTATCAAAGCCTATAATCGCAACATCATCGGGAATAGATAAATTAAGTTTACGCAAGGCATCATAAGCGCCCATAGCCATGCGGTCGTTGTAACAAAACAGAGCCGTGGGTGGTACAGGCAACTTCATCAAAGCCATTGCCGCATCATAGCCCCCATTGGGGTTGCTTGTTCCGTGGAACACAAATTCAGGCACAAAAGAAATATGATTGGCCGCCAAAGCATTTTTGTAACCCTGTAAACGGCCGTGGCGTGCAGGAACGTCGGCAGCATCACTGATAAAACCAATACGGCGATGTCCTTTTTGCAGCAGATACTCTGCTGCTTGCTGCCCCCCGGCTACTTCATCCGGCACCACTGAAGGTAATGAACGATCAGCCACAAAACAATCCAGCAGCACAGCCGGAACCTGGTTAATTTCTGCTGGAGGGTGTACTTCGCGATGATACATCGTGGCATAGATGATGCCATCCACCTGCCGTTCGAGCATCATATTGACCGCCGTTTTCTTCATTTCTTGATTACTGCCGGTATTGACTAACAGAATGATATTATCGTGTATCCACGCCTGGTCTTGGGCGCCTTGAATCATATTGCCTGCATAGGGTGTTGTCGCCACTTCGTCCGATACAAAGCCAATCGCATGTGTACGCTGTGCACGCAAGCCACGGGCCAGGGCATTCGGCCGATAATCTAATTCATCTACCGCAGCCCATACACGATCCTGGGTTTCTTGCGGGATATTGGCATTGGGCACTTTGTTGATTACAAATGAGACCGTGGTACGCGAGACGCCAGCTTGTTGGGCGACATCTTTCATCGACGGCCGTTTCTTTTTACTACTATTTGTTTTCATGACCCAATTGTAATTGATTCCCATCTTCTCTGCTAACTCGTTACTAAATCGTGTTAGTAAATCGTGTTAGTAATATAACAGAGAGACGAAACCTTGTCAAGGATCAATATTAGCTTTTGGATCACAAAATTGGAAAATAGATGAAGAGGGGTTTACCCAACCCAGTAATTATTTACAAAAAGGGCAGTAAACAAAGCCAAGCCTAACAATGACAAGGTGGTAATTATTTTATCCAGCCACGGCCGCTGTCCCCACTGTGCCAGCAAAATAAAAGCTGGGAATAATACCCACACGTAACGGCGCTGGCTCATAAGTAGCCCTGAACTAAAAGGGATCAGTGTGCCTAAAAGGACAAATGCGGCGCTGCTCCAGCGTTTATTGATGAGCAAGCTTATGCCTAACGCCAGAAATAACAGCACCATGCTGAAATCTATCCAGTTGTCGAGGTGGATGTGACCCGCCAACAAGGCTGACCACCATCCTTCTGCGGGTCGTTGTACTATTTCGGCGATGGTTATCAATGGCGATTGGGGCACACGTCCCCATGCTGCAGCACCATGCACAAACGCCAATGGATCGCCAAAGGTAAGCTGCAAGTACACCATAAATGCACCCAATCCCACTAATGGGGAGAAGGGAGCTAGAAATGTGAAGAGAAACGGCCGTTTGCCACCTTTCACCACCCGCCATTGTTGCAACCACTCCAACAGCAGCATGGGGATCACAATCACGCCCACCAGGCGCGTCATTCCAGCAGCGATTCCCAACAAAGCAGCGATCTCCCAGTAACGCCGCCGTGCAAAATATAACGCCCCGATAGCCGTTAGCAAAAACAGCGACTCCGCATAAATCGCCGCGCCAAAAAACGCTGTCGGAAAAATAAGCAGATACCAGACAGCACGATCCGCTACCGGCTCACCCCATGAATCGGCCACCAGACGGTAAAACAATATCACTGCCAGCAGCAGCGCTGTATTGCTAATCAACAATCCGGCTGCCAGCGTATCGCCTACCAGGGGCGTCAGCGCACGCATTATCAACGGCAGCAGCGGGAAAAAGGCCACTGAAGGCAGCGGTACGCCCGTAAACTTGTAGCCTTCCTCGGCAATGCTGACATAAAACCCTGTATCCCAACGGCTGCCCAGCGCATCCATTAAAAGATTGCTCGGCGGACGTAGATGATAGAGCGGCGCTGTACCATCGGCGATGAGAGGCCCAGCCAGATAGGCAATGAGCATAATCCCTAGGCGTGTGACTACAAAAAGCAGCAGTGGCATCCACAGCCAACGCGCTACCGTCAATGGTTGGGTGAGCGTTATCGCTTTATCAACAGGTTTTGGATGTCTCAATTCCATAATGATAAAAAAAGGAGCTTGGATATTGAGATTCAACCAATATCCAAGCTCTAAAACCTAATTTTTCTGAATAACTGGCAAGAAACGGACATGGTTGATGAAAAACGTTTCTGCGCTAAATCCAGGGGGCGGGGTCACGACTACACTATCCGCTGCCAGTTCAATATTTTGTGTGGCCGAAGCATTGATATCCACTTCCAGCGTGACATTGTACTGATTTGGAGCGGCACCAATTGTATTCAGCAAAAAGGATGCCGCGCCGCTGGAATCGGTTAGCACGGTACCAACAGGATTACCATTGACATAGATAGCTGCCAGGCTGTCAGGCGGATAATCGCTGCCGCTAAAGGCAAAGGTGCTGCCTGGTGCCCCTGATGTGGCATTAACATCCAGAGTAGGTGAATAAATACCGGCAAACAGTTCCCAGCCAATTACTTTTGACGGCTGGCCAAGGAAGGGAATCAGGGCGACCCCTGCTAATAAAATCGCCAGGGTTAAAACAAATCGAATCGCCGTTTCTTGTTTCAATTGATGCATCATATCTCCTCTAATTTTGTTGTTCCATCACTGTCTTATGCGGGTCAATTACAGCCGGTTTTTGCGGCTCTAAACGATACAATGGGCCAACGGCCGTTGCTGTAGTCTCGCGTAATAAAGCGATAGATGGGTTGTTGATGTAAACCGGTCGCTGATTGACGGCATTCGTAATCAAGCGGTTCATATCCTCTGCGCTGATCAAAAACCGGTTAATAACGGTGATATCTGGGCGTTGTCCTTCCACCAGTTGCAAATATTGGATAGCCGGCACAGTTTCCCACCAACCAAAAATCAAGGCATTGGGTTCTGCTTGCTGCAAAATAAGTTCACTTTGCTGGCGGGTGCTCCAATCATCTGAAAGATCAACTTGCCGCCAGTTAGCGCCAACTGGCAGTGCGACAATTAGCATTATGCACAGCGGCACAAATGTGTTTAGCTTGACTGAGGCAAGCGTTTCGGTCTTTTTTGGGTTTGGCATTACCTCATTCAGCAGCCATTGGCAGCCTATACCCACCCATATGGCAAAGATGAGGTATGTCGGCAAAAACATCGTCTCTTTGTCCACGACGCGGTAGTTAATATAAAAGATGGCATTGGCTAGAAACATGAGGGACAACAGCCCATTTAAGCGCCAATCTCTGCGCCACAATACCACCATGCCCACGATCCCCGGTCCAATGCCGATGGCAAAAAAAGCACGCCATAATTGAGAGACGTAGGTGACAACTTGCGGGCCTAAATCGGTTAAATGGTAACCAAACATCTGTCCGGCAAAGGTCTGGCCACTGATGAGCTGCCAAAAGCCGGACCATGTTTGCAAATTGATGGGATGGAAAACGCCAAATGAATCATATAGGCCGGCGTAGTTAAAGGTAGGCTGGCTCGCATAACGTAAAGGCAGCAAGAGGAAAACGGCCGTTCCCAACAGTAACGCGCCCATGCCTATCAGTAACATGTGCGGTTGCAATACCTTTCGGGGATGTTGCGTCAGGACAAACCAAATACAACCGGGAATCAACAGCACCGTTGCTGCATGGTTACCCAGACTGAGCGCCATAAGGAAAACAGACAAGGCAAATCGCCATGCAGTGGGTGCTGCAGCCCAGCGCATCAAAGCCAGGATGACGCCGGCCATGAGTGCCGTATGCAGGGTATACACTTCGGCGATCAGAGACAGCGCCCAGAAAAAGGGGGCGGTTGCTAAGAGTCCCAAGGCTGCTAAACGTGCCCAACTGCTGACACCTAAACGGCGCAAAATACGCTCGCCCAAAAGGATAGTCATCGCGCCACAAAAAGCAGATAAGAGGTTCAGGCGATAGCCCATATCAGTACCCAACGGCAGCCATAACCACAATTTGCCCAGCAGCAGATAAAGTGGATAACCGGTAGCGCGGATAAGGCCGTTGGTGGCAACGGCCGTTGTAAATTCGGCGCTATCCAGATTATAAATGGTGGGTGCGGCCGTCAACCAGTAGAGCAAAAAAGGCAGGCTAAAAGCAGCAATAGCTGACCAATCTAGCCAGCTGACAGTCCGCTGAAGGGTGTCCTTTTTTCGTTTTGCACGTGTGGTCACAAGTGTTGCATGTGGAGCCACAATTGAGTGTATGTGTTTGAGCACTGCGTCATCCTTGATGATGGTCTCGTTCGACGGATTATGAATATCCACCGCTGTTACCTTAGAATTGTAGATATTGGCAAATCGCCCCACAATGGCAGGAAGTCTTGAATTATTTTAGACACTTGTCGGCACTTTTTCAGACCTTAGTCCATGCCCACAAAGACCAAAAGCCGTTATAATTAGTGGGGCAAGCACAATTCGCCTGAACCGTAGGAGACACAGATGATTGCCTTCAAAAAGTTAACGCTGGCACGTCAATATATGTTGGTGAGCCTATTGGTGATGCTTGCGGGCATGATCATAATTGGTCTTTGGATCAGTCAGCAAATTGAAACGGCCGTTACCAATCGTACCGCTGCTGTGACAGCCCTGTATGTAGACAGCTATATCTCCCCGCATTTACAAAGCCTGAAAAACAATGCTGCCCTTGATGCAAACGATATCCAGACTTTACAGCATCTGCTCACGGATACATCCTTGGGCCAGCAAATAGTCTCCTATAAGATATGGTCTCCCAATGGTGTCATTCTCTACAGTGAAAACCCTGACTTAATTGGCCAGCAATTTGCAATTGAGGGTGGATTGGCGGAGGCTCTGCGCGGCAATGTGGTCACAGAAGTCAGCCAGTTAGAAAAAGAGGAACAAGCTTATGAACGCCAATATTGGGAGAAGCTTATTGAGACATATGCACCTTCACGCGATGCCAGCAGTGATGATATTCTGGCTGTGTCCGAGTTTTACCAAACAAACGAGGGCTTGGCGTCGGAGATTCGTGCGGCTCAATTACGCAGTTGGCTGCTGGTAGGGGTTGTCATGACGGCTGTTTATATCCTGCTGGCCGGATTGGTAAACCGAGCCAGCCAAACCATTGTCAGTCAAAAAAACCAATTGAGTGCAAACGTGACCCAACTGCATAGTTTGCTGGATCAGAACCAACAGTTACACAATCGGGTTAGGCGTGCGGCGGCTCGCACCACAGCACTTAATGAACAGTATTTACGGCGTATCTCTGCTGATCTGCACGATGGACCCGCGCAGGATTTAGCCCTGGCTTTGCTGCGTATTGAATCCTTAACAAATGGGTTTGCTGCTGCCTACCCTGCTGTCATGCAAGACGTGCGTACGGTACATGTAGCAATAGAGTCAGCCATGCAAGAGCTGCGTGCCATCTCTGCCGGTTTACGGCTGCCACAAATCCAGGTTAAGTCATTGGCTGAAACAGTGCAGCGTGCCGTATATGATTATGAGCAAAAAACACAAAGCAATGTGGTACTTACCTTGGGCGAACTGCCGCATGAAGCACCGCTGCCGGTGAAAATAACCCTCTATCGCGTATTAAAGGAATCGTTGGCAAATAGTTATCGTCATGCTGCCGGCGAGGATCAGACAGTGAATGTTTATACGCGAAATGACGAACTATTTGTGGTGGTTTCCGACGCCGGGCCAGGTTTTGAACCGGGACAGGCAGTTGGCAACGGCCGTTTAGGGTTATCGGGGATGCGCGAAGGTGTGGAACTGTTAGGCGGACAGTTTGAAATCAGCAGTGTGCGCGGATATGGCACAACCATCCGCGCCACATTACCCTTACAAATTCCGGAGGCTGACAATGTCTGAACCCATTCGTATTCTTATTGCCGATGATCACCCCTTATTTCGTGATGGCGTTGCCCGTTCCCTAACTGCCGAACCTGATATGTTAGTTGTGGCAGAAGCCGGCACTGGTGAAGAAGCTTGCGATCTGGCAGCGGATCTGCTGCCAGATGTCCTACTCATGGATATAACTATGCCGGGTGAAGGTGGCATCGCAGCAGCCCGAAAAATTGCTGCCGCCTGGCCAGTTATACGCATCATGATGCTCACCGTTTCAGAAGAACAAGATAGTTTAATGGCCGCACTAAAAGCAGGAGCACGCGGGTATGTATTGAAGGGAGTAACGGCACGCGAGCTGGCAAATGCTCTAAGAGTTGTTGCTGCTGGAGATGTTTACATCTCCCCCACACTTGCCGGTGGCATCCTCTTTGAAATGACAACTAAACAACAATACGATCCATTCAATGATTTGACTGAGCGCGAACGCGATATTCTTAAACTGGTGGCGGAAGGATTGACTAACCGAGAAATTGGAGATCGCTTACATTTAGCTGAAAAAACCATCAAACATTATATGTCCAATGTGCTGCAAAAGTTACAGGTACGCAGCCGTGTAGAGGCGGCTTTATTGGCCCAAAAACAAGGAACTATATTAAACCGAAAGGTCTGAATTTGATTTGAATAAATACCCGGTGAATCCCAGCAGGCAAATTTAAAGCGTTAGCCCTCAGCCAGATCGTGCATGACTTGATTGCTTTTGGCTATCCGATCCACTTCATCGAATACCGCTTGTGGTATATTATAGGTAGCGACTTCAGCATCCAGTTGCTTTAACTCATAAACAACCGCTTCCATCTCCTCAGGGTCCAGCATGATTCCAAGAGCCGCGCCACCATCTTTTAAGTGCTGCTCCAGCTTAGCCTGATCTTCGTCAGTCATGCCTATCTTCTTGTGTATGAGGGAGCCGCCAATGCCACCCGCCGCCAGGCCAATAAGCGCACCGCCAATGAGTGTGACACCGCCGCTGAGAATACCTAATGCCGCACCAGCTATTACACCCCACTTGGCACCTTTCCCGCCAGACCGCACACCTATTTTGTCTTCCTTCAACTTGCCGTTAGCATCCATGCTTAGAATGCTTATTGCACCCAGTTCAAAATGCTTAAGATCCTTATCCCACTCTTTCATCTCATTGCCCGCTGCTTTTGCTGCATCCAGCGAAGGAAAATAAGCAATTACCAATTCTGTATCTTTTTCTTCAGCCATTTATTATCTCCTTGAAATAATGCCCACTACAGAAGTTTGAATTCTTTTGAGGGTCACTCAACGCTAATCTTACATGACATTATACTCCACATAGATTGTCAAGTCTCTCAACTGTAACCACAAATTCGGACTTTACCAACCAAACAAAACGGCCGTTCCAATCTCGTTAAAGATGAAACGGCCGTTTTCAGGGCGAGTAGTGGGATTTGAACCCACGGTCTTCTGGGCCACAACCAGACGTGTTAACCACTACACTATACCCGCCATAGAGTGATTTCTCACGAACGAGAATGCTATCATAATCAAAGGGCAAAGGCAAACGTGTTCAAAATTTTAAGGTACCAACCTGGTAAAATACCAGCTGCACACATTTGCAATTCTGCCATGTTGCAATATTTTGCCCTATCAAACTGTGTGTGCTAAACTTTTGCACATGATGAACAAACATCCACGTCTAACCCATCAATATATGCTTGTCGACGACCGTCGTGGTCATCATCATGCGCATACACGCAAAAAAGCCCTGGGCTAAGGTGGACGTTTCACGCAAATAAATTTCGCACATATAAACCCTCCTTGGACTCCCAGGGAGGGTTTTTTGATTAAACGGTTCGGCCGTTTGCTTAGATTTGACAAAAACGAATCCGCTACGGTTTACCCATTTACCCATGCCCAAAGTGAAAAACGAGCAAACCGTAAGACCAGGAATTAAACCATGACACGAACAGATATCCGTTTTGGATTACCCAGCAAAGGAATTTTAGAAAAAGGGGCTGTCGATTTTTTAAGAAATTGCGGCATGAATATTTTTCGCCCTAATCCAAGGCAATATGCAGCCAGTATTCCCAACTTACCCGGGGTAAGCGTACTTTTTCAACGGCCAGGCGACATCGTCGTTGGCATACGCGAAGGCAGTGTCGATTTTGGTATTACCGGCTACGATATCTTAGCTGAAAAGGCTTACGCCAATCCCGACATCCTCATTTTGCACGACGCCCTGGGATTTGGCCCGTGTACACTCGATTTAGCCGTACCAGAAGAGCTGCCAATACGGTCAATGGCAGACGTGTACGCATGGGCAGAGACGTTAGCGCATGATTCCAAAAAGCTGCGCATCGCCACCAAATTTCCTAATTTAACACGCGACACCCTCGAAAAACATGCTATCACGAACTATAAACTAATTGGCGCCGAGGGCACTTTAGAAATTGCACCAGCGATTGGCTATGCGGATATGATCGCCGACCTGGTTTCCTCTGGCATCACCTTACGAGATAATCATCTGCGTCTGGTAAAAGATGGGCAAATTTTACGTTCCGAGGCCGTTCTGGCTGCAAATAAAATCGCCTTGAAAACACGCCCAGAAGTGCTGCACGTAGCCCAAAAATTACTCGAGTACACAGAAGCCTATCTGCGTGCACAAGGCTCTTATTCCATTACAGTCAATATGCGCGGTAATTCTCCAGAAACCATCGCGCAGAAGGTTTTTGCGCAAACATCTATTGGCGGATTACAAGGACCCACAATTGCACCAGTTGTGGCCCGTGAAAATTTGCGTAACGGCACAAATTGGTATGCGATCAACATCATCGTGCAAAAAGATCAACTGTTTGAAGCGGTAGCTGAATTACGCAGCATCGGTGGCAGTGGCGTTATCGTCACACCTTGTGCTTATATTTTTGAAGAGGAGCCAGCCCGCTATCGCGCTATGTTAGAAGCATTGGCAGATGACAACAGCTAATATTTTATGTAAATACGGTTAAGAAAACGTATGCAAAACTCAAAAAGGTTAGTCATCCTTTTGGATAATGAGCAGGCATTGTCTGTGCAGCACGTTGGCGGCAAAGCGGCGCGGCTGGCGGCCCTCATACGTGCCGGTTATCCTGTGCCGCCCGGTATTTGCCTGACCACGGAGATTTTTAAGCAGGCATTACGGCCGTATCAAAAAACCATCACAACATACTTACAAACCGTTGACTTGACAAACATTGCAGCCGCTACAAAAGTCGCTGCACAGATTCGTGAACTACTACACAACCTAACACTGCCGCCAACAGTGCGTGAAACATTGTTTGATTTGCTGCCACAGATTATGAATGGGAAAACGGCCGTTGTCGTGCGCTCATCCGCAACAGATGAAGACAGCGCCACCGCTAGTTTTGCCGGGCTATATGCTACTTTTTTTTGTCATAACAAAGATACGGTTGAACAGGCCATTATCGACTGTTGGCGCTCATTTTTAAGTGCCAATGCCCTCGCCCAACGCGCTCAAACAAATAGTCTGCTTCCTGATGCAAACATGGCGGTACTGCTGCAGCCACTCATTGATGCTGATTGTGCCGGTGTCGCCTTCTCTATCGATCCTGTTACCCACATGCGTGAGGATGTAGTGGTCAACAGCACCTGGGGCCTGGGGCCTGGGATTGTCGATGGCATTGTTGCAGCCGATACGGATCGGGTCGAGCGGATAAATTGGCACGTAGTAAAGCGCCATATTATGCCCAAGACGGAGCAAATCTTATTAGATACTCAAGGTCAGTTACAACGCACGGCGGTGACCGCTGACCATGTACGCAGCGCATGTTTGCCGGAAAGTTGGCTGAAACGCATCGCTCATTTTGCGGTCAGCCTGGAGCAGTTTTGGGAGCAACCACAAGATGTCGAATGGGCAGTTGCCAACAACCAAGTTTGGATTTTACAGAGTCGGCCTTTGTCCTCACTACCACCTGAACTGCGGCAAACAACACCATTTCCTATTTCCTGGCAAAACGATGATCATAATCATTTCTGGGAACAGGCGCATTACAAAGCACATCAGCAAGCCGTGCCATTGCCGTTAGAATACGACCATTTTGAAGTTCAGGAAAGTATTCGTGAAGAAACATGTCGTTTGATGGGTGTTGAGCGTCATGTGGCTATGCGGCGGTTCAACGGCCGTCCTTTTTTCCGTGCGCTGCCAATTGAATGGAGTGCGGCAGATCGCCAATTGCGTCACCAGGCATTAAACGATCAACGTGACCGCCTGTTCCAAGAAGGACGCACCCTATGGGATGTTTGGGGGCCAGAGGTTGTGCGAGCCACAGAGCGGCTGCGTGCATTCGACATCAAACAAGCAGATGGTCCAGCATTGGCCGATCATTTACAGGATGCATTGGCTGCACAGCGGCGCCATGCAATGATTCACCCTCTATGTGTTTGGCGTCCACAAGCGGCCTATTTAGCAGCATATACGGCCGTATCGGGTCAAACCGGCTCTGATGCCGAGGTTGCAGCACTCAAACTGTTAGACGGTGAAGATACGCCGTTAACCCGCCTCATTGATGCCCTTTATGCTCTCGGCCACACAGCACGTACACACCCGGTTTTGAAAGCTTTGTTGGCCGAGCCACCCAACAGTTCAATCGACACAATTTTGAACCAATTAGCCGAGTTGTCAGCAGATACGGCCGTTGCAAAATTTCAACAACAGTTAATAGATATAATAAATGGATATGGCGAACGGGTAGGACATGGCTACGGCTCACACACAACTGTGCATACACCCACATGGACAGAACAACCAGCACAGTTTTTACGCCTGGCAGCGATCTATCTTAATCCGGTACAAACGGCTCCGGCGGCGCTGCGTGCTAAAACTCAAAAAGAGCGTGATGATATTGTAGCGGCACTTTGTGCAAGGTGTGATGATCCACAAGTTGTTGCCGAATTCAAACGTCTATGGCAAAACGGCCGTCGCTGGTGGACTGTATTGGAAACCCACAACCATTACATTGACCAAATGGCCTGTGGTCAGTTACACCAGGCAGTCATGGCAGCGGCACGCTGGTTAGTTGCACACGGCCGTATGCAATCCAATGAAGCTGTTTTTTGGTTAACTTTTGCGGAAATAGATGCGGCTTTACGCGCAAAAAATCCCATCGACTTTTCGACCAAAATAAACGCACGCCAGGCGCAGCATGCAGTTTGGTCGAAGTTAAGCGCACCATCAACTTTAGGCATACCGTCTGCTGATTTGCCTGCACGACCGCCACTTTCCGATGATGTTACACAGCCGGCAACGGCCGTTGACCCAACAATAATTCGAGGTTTAGGGGCAAGTGCCGGACAAGTAATCGGGCGTGGGCGCGTGATCATCAACGAATCGGATTGGCACGCGGTAGCCGTAGGGGATATTGTGGTCGCTCATAACATAGGACCACGTTGGACACCGCTCTTTCCTTTGTTAGAAGGATTGGTGCTTGAAAGCGGCTCAGTCGGGCAACATGCAGCCGCCACAGCACGCGAATATGGGGTAACGGCCGTTATCGCCACAGGCAACGCCACACAACGCATTCCTGATGGTGCTATCATTTTTGTCGATGGGACAAATGGCATTGTCAGGCTCCAATAAGCTTAAGTTAGGGAAAGGTTTTAGATGTTGATGATCTATTCTGTGAAGGAAGCACAAACAAGTATCTTACGCCGTGATAGGGTTTTAGAACCACACGTTCCCGCCACATTGCAGGCTGGCATAAAGCGTATTTTCGGTGAGGCCTTGACACCAGAAACGGCCGTGTCACACCTCTTGAATGAAGTACGCCAAAAAGGGGACGCAGCCTTGTACCAATGGACGCAACGCATTGATGGCGTCAAACTGGACAGTTTGCAGGTTAATAAGCAGGAAATGGAAACGGCCGTCACCCACATCCCTGCCGATTTAATTGAAGCGTTAAATCTTGCAGCAGACCGAATCCGCACGTTCCACAGTCACCAACCCGCTATTTCTTGGACGACTACTGAGATGGGAGGTATTTTAGGACAACGGGTTACGCCCCTTAAACGTGTTGGCGTCTACGTGCCGGGCGGCACAGCACCTTTGCCCTCGTCACTGCTCATGTCGGTTATTCCTGCGCAGGTTGCGGGTGTCAAAGAGATAGTAGTTACCACACCACCGGGCAAAGAAAACGGCCGTATTCCCGACATCATTCTGGCCGCCGCCCACATCGCCGGCATCGATACGGTCTACACACTTGGAGGCGCACAAGCGATTGCCGCACTCGCATTTGGCACAGAAACCGTGCCCGCCGTTGAAAAGATTGTTGGTCCCGGCAATTTATTTGTCACACTCGCCAAACGCCAGGTTTATGGCATTGTGGGCATTGATGGTTTATACGGCCCAACCGAGACAGTTGTCATCGCCGATGACAGCGCCATTCCAGCCTGGGTTGCAGCGGATATGTTGGCACAGGCAGAACATGATGTGTTGGCGACTGCGATTTTGTTTACACCTTCGATTGAGTTGGCAACGGCCGTACAGATCGAAATTGGTCGCCAGTTGGAAAACCTCAACCGCGCCGATACTATCGCCGTATCATTAAATAATCAGGGCGGCATTGTCATCACTACCGATTTGGACGAAGCGTGCCAACTCGCCAGCGATTTTGCCGCTGAACATACTTGTATCGCCACAAAAAAACCAGAGCGTTATATTGACAAAATACCCAATGCTGGCGGCTTATTCATTGGTGAGCGTTCGTTTGAGGTGTTAGGCGATTATGTTGCCGGCCCCAGCCATGTGATGCCTACCAGCGGCACAGCCCGCTTCGCCTCACCGCTCAATGTACTCGATTTTGTCAAAATCAGCAGTATCATCCAACTCGATGACGCCACCTCTGCCAAGCTCAGTCCCTACGCCGCACGCATTGCCCGGGCCGAAGGGTTGACAGCTCACCAAAATGCAGCGACAAAGAGACTCTAATCATGATCAGCAAATTTGTCCGTCCAGAAATAATAGACATGCAGCCCTACACCCCGATTGTGCCATTTGAGGTGTTGTCGGCACGCTTGGGGCGTCAACCAGAAGATATCATCAAACTGGATGCCAACGAGAATCCATACGGTCCTTCACCACGTGCGCTTGAGGCAATGGCTAACGGCCGTTTCTTCCACATCTACCCAGACCCCGCGGCCAATGATTTACGTGATGCA
>JAGRDI010000311.1:0-25483 GCA_020432765.1 Anaerolineales bacterium
ACTCATTTCAATGTCTATTATAACCAGCATAAATTACCCGAGATACCCTTGTTTCAGCAACAATTCGGCATTAAGAACTGACCCGCTGGCTGCTCCACGTAACGTATTGTGAGCGATTGCCAGAAAGCGTAAATCATTAACCGGGCAGCTGCGAAAGCCGCCTACTGTCCACGCCAGGCCGTTGCCAGCATCGCGGTCTAATCGTGGCTGCGGCCGATCTTTTTCGGGTCGGTAAATCAATACCTGCTGCGGCATACTGGGCAGCTTGCGCACCAATTCGGACGGCTGCCACGCCTTAAATAATTCGACCACCTCTGCCACCGGGACTTCACGCCCCAGTTTCACGGAGACACTGCCTAAATGACCGTCAATGACCGGCACTCGATTAGCCTGAGCACTCACCAGGAAATCCGCCATTTCAATTTTGCCATCTTTGAATGTACCACACAATTTGCGTGGTTCGGTTTCCAACTTACCATCTTCACCACCAATATACGGAATGATATTGTCCATGATGTCCAGAGAAGGAACGCCTGGATAACCGGCACCTGAAACCGCTTGTAACGTGACAACCACGGCGCTTTTCAGGCCATATGCCTCCTTCAGTACTTTCAAGGGCAATACAATGCTCGTCGTGGAGCAGTTTGCATTCGCTACAATATAACCTTTCCAACCATACGCTTCTTGCTGGTAAGGAATAATACCCGTATGGTCGGGATTAACCTCCGGGATTAACAGCGGCACATAAGGATCCATGCGATAAGGCGAAGCATTTGTCAGCACAATATAACCGGCTTCCGCAAATTTAGGTTCCACTTCACGTGCTTGTTCAGACGGCAAGGCCGAGAAAACAATCGGCACATCCAAATTCGGTTCAGTCGGCTGCACAATCATGTCAGCGATCTTTTGGGGCGGATCCCCTTGCAGCAACCAATTGACACCTTCGGCATACGGCCGTCCCGCTGTACGTTCCGAGCCAGTCAAAGCGGCAATCTCAAACCAGGGATGATCCACTAAATGTTCAATAAAACGTTGGCCCACAGAACCCGTCGCGGCCAGAATACCAACAGGAATTTTTTTACTCATATCAAAACCTCCAAAAATATATAACAAAAAATGCCATCACCCCTTTTGGGGCGATGGCATCACGTTTCCACCCAAATTTTAGTATGCGCCTAAATACAATATAGGCAAGAACATACCCTCTGTTCGACAGCACAAGGACTGTCTCAGCCGTTAACGAGGCCAACCGGAAATTCTTACTAACGAGATTTAGCAACAGATTTTTGCCATTAATTTTACGAATTACACGAAAAAGCATCTAATTCGTGAAATTGGTACCATTCATGGCAGAAAAAAGCCAGACCGTGTTCAGAAAATCACTCACGGGGGGTTTTCATTTTTGTCTTTGCTGCAGCGGCTCTCAACCGATTGACCACTACTCTCTGTAACAGACTCAAAAATTACTCGTCCCGTTCAACGTTTTGAATTTGTTAAGCTAACAATTCGAATGAGTGCCAGCTTCAAAATGATGTCGAAACATCCTTTAGGATGCCAACATTATAAAGATCAAAACGCAGTTGTCAACCCACAAAAAAATTTAAAGCGCTGGTTTGACTTTTTACCTCACTGTTCTATAATCTGAATCAACTCAACCTCTGAATACAGAAAATTGAGTATATCCAACATTTGGTTCGGATATTCGAAAATATTTTGAAAACGTATCGCGACTTTGTTTGCATGTTGACCAATATTTATATGCTGTGGATTAATCAAATAGCTGGACACCCAAGAGGACAATAACGGTGTCCAATCCTGTTTCAGAACCTCCTGAACCCTATCACCCAAACTGCAAGTGGCATAGTGGCAAAGAAGCAAAGTGGCATAGTAAACAATTCTCTATTACTTGCAACCTTGCAATTCTGCAACCCTGTAACTCTGTGATTCCGTAATCCAAAACCTAACTAAAATGAACCCAATAATAATAATTGCTGCCGTCACGTTAATGATTTTTTTCAACAGCTTATATGTTGCAGCAGAATTTTCCACCGTCTCATCTCGGCGTACAAAAATAAGTCAAATGGCTGGCCAAGGCAACCGCATGGCGCAGGTCCTGTTACCATTTATAGAAGACCGAAAGACCTTAGACCGTTATGTAGCCGCTTGCCAGATCGGCATCACCATTTCTTCATTAGTACTTGGTGCGTATGGGCAAAATGTGATTGCGACGGCAATCACACCAGCCATCGCTGCATTATTAGATGCCCTACCTTCGCTGACAAATTTGCTAGGTGGTGACACAGTAACTGCCTCTTTTTCTCTGGCACGTTCCATATCAATAACAATTGTCCTTGTTTTTATCACGACATTACAAGTGATTTTGGGCGAATTATTCCCAAAATCTGTCGCCATTCAATATCCAGAACGCATCGCCTTGGCGGTCGTTTGGCCCATGAAAATCTCGCTCAAGTTGTTTTCGCCGTTGATCTGGCTGTTCAATGGCAGCGGCTCGCTTGTGTTACGGTTATTGGGGCACAAAGGCAAAGATAAACCGGCTCACATCCACTCCCCTGAAGAAATCGAACTGTTGGTTTCTGAAAGTTACGAAGGTGGTTTACTTGATGATACCGAAAGGCAAATGCTGCGCAATGCTTTCCGCTTGCGCGATTTGACGGCTAAGCAGGTGATGCTGCACCGCACAAAAATCATTGCCGCACCCGTTGACAGTACAGTTTTGGAAATCATTGATTTAGCAATAAAGGTTGGTGTCTCGCGCATTCCACTTTATCGCATGTCAATTGACGATATCGTTGGATTTGTACATGTCAAAGATTTATTCAGGTTACATACCCAAGGCGATATAGAACTGACAAAAATCATTCGTGAGGTTGAATATTTGCCCGAAACGTTGCCGGTAATGGATGTATGGAATAAATTGAACACGCGTCGAAAATATTTAACGATTGTCTTTGATGAATTTGGCGGTACGGCCGGTCTAATCACTTTCGAAGATTTGATTGAAGAGATATTTGGTGAATTACAAGATGAGTTTGATAATGAGATGGCGCTGATTGCCCGTGATCAGGACGGCCGTGTCTATTTGCGCGGCGATTTGTTGGTTACAGATGTGAATGAATACCTTGAACTTAATTTGCCAGCCGAAACCGACACACTCAGCGGCCTCGTTTTCAGTGCGTTGGGGCGACCACCTATCGAAGGAGATGAAGTCACCATTGATGGTATCATGATTCGAGTTGAAGCGCTGGAAGATTTGGGAGTGCGTGAATTATCGTTGTACCTGCCTGTGCGCGAAGACAAAAGTTCCACCTTTACCGAATGGGAGGTGGCGGATCATGATTAAGACCATCTTATTGGCAGCGACTGTGCCAAGTCTGAGTTTTGTTGTTTTGATATGGCAAGCGGCTGAAGAGGGTCAACTCCCCGCCTTGAGCATGTTGATCGTACCTACGATTATTATTATCGCACTGGTGGCGCTCAATGGCTTATATGTCGCGGCCGAATTCTCAATTATTGGCGTACGTTCGACTCAAATCGAACAAATGGTCATGGAAGGAAATAAAAAAGCGCAGAATGTCCTCGACATTTTGGAATCACGCCCGCGCCAGGATCAATATATCGCGACCGCCCAGTTGGGTATCACCATCGCCTCTTTGGGATTAGCAATGTATGGCGAACTGCAAATTTCGCATTTCATCGAGCCGTATTTAATGCATTGGTTTGGTTTGAGTGAAACGGCCGTTACGACCATCGGCTACATTATTGCGCTGAGCTTACTCACATACATGCACGTGGTTTTGGGTGAAATGGTACCAAAATCATTAGCACTCTTAGACTCCTCAACGATGGTTTTACGGCTCGCACGTCCCATGCAAATCTCGCAAGCGATCCTAAAGTACCCAGTTATGGCGCTTAATGCGATCGGCAATTTGCTTCTAAAACTTCTACACATCCCCCCTGCACACGGACAAGCCCACTTAATGGCTCCTGATGAACTGGAACTGATCGTTGCTGAAAGTGCCGAAGGGGGACTGCTCGACGAAGATGAACAAGAGATGATTCGCAACATTTTCGATTTTAGCGAGCGGTTCGTCGGCCAGGTCATGACCCCGCGCACCAAAGTCCAAGCGATTCCGTTGGAGATTTCGCGGCAAGAAATTTACAAAATTGTCACCGAAAGCCGCCATAGTCGTTTTCCGGTTTACGAAGGCGACTTAGACCATATTACCGGCATTTTGCATCTCAAAGATTTGATACGCCAGGCGATTAAACCAACCAGTACTTTCGATCTACGCCTGATTTTACGTGCCGCACCAGCCGTGCCTGAAGACCAGTCAGTTGAAATTCTACTGGCGGCCTTTAAGCGTCAACAACTACATATGGCAGTGGTATTGGACGAGTTTGGTGGTATGGCCGGTATTGTTACATTGGAAGATTTGGTAGAAGAGGTTGTAGGTGAAGTGCGTGATGAATTCGATCTGGAAAAAGAGCCTTATGTCGAAATCGCGCCTGGTGTGATAGAAGTTGCGGGTGATTATCTGGTAGCTGATCTACAAGAAGATGTTTTCCTGGGCGAAACGGCCGACTTACCCGATGTGGAAACAGTTGGCGGGCTGGTTATTTCTGTTTTAGGTCGTCCGCCCAAGCTAAATGACAAAGCTGTCTTCAGCAAACAAGTCAGTTTTCAGGTTCTGGATGTGGACCGCCGAGCTGTCACACGTGTGCGAGTTGAGTTTCCCGCTCCAGAAACCGATGTAGATGCAGATGAAAATGAAGAGGCCGTAACCAACGAGAAAGCCGATTAACATGTTAGCAGGTATGCTTTGTTTAAAGCTGACCTGCTAACACGCTAAATCCTCACAACCCATAAATATCACTAAACTTAGTCGTTGCATAACGAATAAACGCTGCATGGTCAAGCGGTTGTCCGGTTACACGCTGCACCAGTTCGCGTGGTGTGTACTTTTTGCCATGCTGGTGGATATTTTCGACTAACCAAGCCACCAAACTATCGGTACGCCCTTGCGCCATTTCATCGATGATGGCGGGGTTTTGGGTAACGGCCGTTTCATAAAACTGTGCCGCATACAAATTACCCAACGCATACGTCGGAAAATAGCCCAACATCGGCCGTGTCCAATGCACATCTTGTAAACAACCTAACGTATCTGTTGGCGGTACAATGCCCAGCAATGCTTGCATTTTGTCGTTCCAGGCCGCAGGCACATCAGCCGCTGCTAATTCACCATTCAACATCGCTTGCTCCAACTCGAAACGCAAAATAATATGAAAATTGTAGGTTAACTCGTCCGCCTCAACACGAATAAATCCGGGCTGCACCTTGTTAATCGCCCGATAAAAATCTTTATGGGTCGCGCCATTGAGATTTTCTGGGAAAGTCGCTTTGAGCATCGGGAAATGGGTTTGCCAGAACCCACGGCTGCGTCCCACAACATTCTCCATCATGCGCGATTGGGATTCATGTACGCCCAGCGATGTCCCCCGCGCCAACGGTGTACGCGCCAAATCAGAATGAGTACCTTGTTCGTACATGGCATGGCCGCTTTCGTGTAAGGTGCCAAAAAGTGCCGGGCTGAGGAAATCAGGATTCCAGCGCGTTGTAATGCGGCAATCATCACGGCTGAAAGAGATAGCAAAGGGATGGACGACCGTGCCTAAATGCCCACGTGAAAAATCATAACCAATTGCATTGGCAATGTAACGCGCAAAGGTTTGTTGTTTGGAAATTTCGTAGGATTGGTGCAATATGCTGTCATCGACAGGCGAGCCAAACTCATCAATCGCTTGTCGTAAAGGCACCAATTCCGCTTTCACCGCATCAAATATTGCACGTACTTCAGAGGTGAGCATATCAGTCTCATATTTATCCAACAGCGCATCATATTTCTCATCTTCATAGCCGTAATAGTCACTCATTTCCTGGCTAAGTTCAATGATTTGTGCCAGCCATGATTCATACGCGGCAAAATCATTATTGGCACGCGCTGCTACCCAAGCATGATGCGCATGGCCGCTCACATCGCTGACCCGTGCCACAAAATCCGGTGGCAGCTTACGGGCATCAGCATAGGTACGTCTGACCAATCGAATCAAACTGGCTTCATCGCTGTCATAGTCTGCACCATCAATCTCGGCAGCGGCCGCTTCAATTAATTCGCCTAACTCATCTGTTGTAGCTAATTCATGCGTGAAACGGCTCAGGGTCGTCATTTGCTGCACACGGCCAGTGATGCCCGCAGGAGGCATATTGACCTCGCGATCCCAACTCAACACAGACAGAGCCTTATTCAAATCATTTATTTCGTAAATCTTCTCTAATAATGTTTCATATTTTGTCGGCATATCTTGCTCCAATAAATTGTTATTCCAATTCGATTTCAACAAAGCTGGTCTGGCGTGGATAGATCCACACCTCTTCTGTTACTTTTTTTGAACCGATTTTGATTTCAACTTCATAGTAACCCGCCACTACATCATCAAAAGCAAAGTTTTCATCCCAACCTGGATCGGCATTCAGTTCATTATCCTGATTCGCATAGGATGTTGTAGCTGCGTATTTGGATGAGGCATCGAGGCGGCGTAAGGTGATGGGAACCTCATGCGCCAATTCACCATTCGCCCAGGTGACACGCCCGGCCAGGGTGCCTTGTTCGGGGAATGGATAAAGCCACAACAACGGGTTGCGCGTACTTGCATAATTATTTTCACCGACACGCACTTCAAAGTGCAGATGCGCTCCATCAGCCACACCGGTCGCCCCAGAGTAGGCAATAATTTCTTCGGCTTCAACATGTTGGCCAACATTGACAAACCATTGCGAAAGATGCCCATATAAATTATAGATTGGCTGGCCTTCAAAACTGGTATCGAGTTCAATCACGACGAGGTTGCCATAAAAATCTGCATGTGGACCATAAACGATTTCGTTATCGCTGCCAGCGACAACAACAGTGCCACTAGCAGCCGCAATCACTTCAGTACCAGTTGGCACATAAAATTCAACCCCTGTATGTGGGCGCAGTTCACCACCACGTGTACTGCCATAAGGATAGGTTTTGTCGGTCCACACCGTTCCGCCTTCGGCAATGGGACGACGCAGCCAATAATGTTCGTTTATGGATGTGAAGGGCAGTGCGGGCGGCGTAAATGTTGGTGGGACAGTTGCGGTTGCGGTTGGTGTGGGCAGGGGGCCGGATGGCGTATCTGTCGGCGGGATTGTCGCGGTGGGAATTGGGGTATCGGTGGGGATCGGGGTGTCGGTCGGCAGGGTAAAGGCAGGCATGGTGATGGCGACAACAACGGCCGTTTCTGGCTCTAGCGTCACAATCGAGGCAGTTTGGCCACTTGCTAAGGGGATCAGGGTTGCACTGGGTACGGTGGTAACATCATTATCTGCTGGCATATCGGCTTGACAGGCGGCTAACAGTAATCCAACCAAAACCAGTAAGAGTAAATTTCGTGTCATTCTATGTTCGGGAGTGTCAGGCACGGGGTTTTAGCCTTCTATTTGCCAAAGAGCCATAACCTCGTGCCGGACACTGTTAAAAACCCCCACGTTCAGCAGCGGTTACAGCAACGGCTGTTGCGATTTGCGCCACCTCTTTTTCTAATAATTCCACATTTTGAACCATTGTCTGTGCCAGCGCCCTGTTTTGTAAGCTAACTGCGTTGATTTTAACATTCAATGCCGCGCTTTGCACAGCCGCACGCGCCATAAAAACGGCGGCGGCGGCATCACTGACCGCATTCACATTACCATTCGTGGCGATCTGTTGTGCAAGACGCGCAACCAACAGACTCAAGCGTGCAACCTCACCCGGTACTTCAGCCGCTTTGATTGTCGTAGATTCAACGGCCGTTGCCTTTTCTTCTGCACTTAACCCCTTGTCGCGAAACACTGCCAGCACAGCCGCATACGCAGCTGCGTCCGCTTCGATGGCGTCAGTCAACTGTTTGCGTAATGCGTGTGCTTCTTGGGCGATAGTCTGCGCTTCGTCTTCTACCTCCGCATACTTCCTGCGTCCCATTGTCAAACCAGCCACCATCTGGGTGAGTGCTGCAGCTAAAGCACCCGCCAAAGCAGCGACAGAGCCACCTCCGGGCGCAGCTGTAGCCGCAGCCGTTGCATCCAAGAAGGCAAAGGGGGCTGGATTTTTATCAGGATCGGCATAGAGTTGGGTTTCCAACACCTGGTTATCCTGCATATCATCTAACTGCAAATAATATTTTGCCGCATCAAACAGCGCTTTTTGCGGAGTAAGGCCAATAAGTTCCGCTTTGGTAATGGTTAAACCATACCGTGCCGCTTCGCGTCGTACCATCTCTTGCACACGGTGAATAGGTGTCTTTTGAAAATCAGTCAGGTTCATGCTGACTTGTGCCTGTCCATCAACCAAAAAACCTTTGGCCTGCACATTACGTAAGCCGCCGCTGAGATAGCGCACCGCACGTGCAATTTCCTCGGCAATTTTGACTTTGTCACTGTTAAGATACAGGTTATAAGCAATTAGAAACGGCCGTACGCCAATCACAGTTGCACCCCATGGCTGCGCCGTTGCCGGGCCAAAATCAGGTTTACGCTCTGGATTCGTGGCAACTTCTTGTTTCCACAATTCATATTCGCCCTTGCGAATGGCAGCCAGTTTTTCACGGTTTGGCTGTGCAGCAGCGGCACCATAAAGATAAACAGTAATGCCTAATTCATCACCGACTCGTTTGCCCAGCCGCTGTGCCATTTGCACACAATCTGTTTGGGTCATGCCGCTAATAGGAATGAAGGGACAAACGTCCGTAGCGCCGATGCGCGGGTGTGCACCAGTGTGATGATCTAAATTGATCAATTGTGCCGCCAGTGCAATTGCACGAAAAGCGGCTTCTTCGACAGCATCAGGTGCGCCAACAAAGGTTATCACGGTGCGATTGTGGTCACTATCGGCGCTCACATTCAGGACTTTAACCCCAACGACTTCACGAATGGTGGCAGCGATTTGATTGTAAATGGCCGGGTTACGGCCGTTGCTAAAATTCGGGACACATTCAACGAGTTGTTGCATTTGAAATTGCTCCTTTTAAATCCTGAATTTGGGAAAGCTGTGTTTTTTATCACGAACAATGGGATTGGGCGAAAAGATTAAGGCTGTACTGAATGTTTGGGACACACCACAAAGGAAGGCATAGAAAACACAAAGTTATGGGGGGAAAGCTCAATATTCGTGATTCGTGACGAAACTATTCTTTCTCAATCGCATCAACGCCACTATCTTTAGTGGGTTTCCGCAGATTGGAACGCACATTTTTCCAGGTATCCTTGATGGGCAATACATCCTCATCATCAATCATATCTGCACTATAACGCGCTTTAAGAAAAGCATCCGTGAGGACATCGACATCCGCCTCAGTATCTGGCCAAAAAGCCTTCAAATCATCGACAAATTCAAGTGGCGTCTTACTTTCTTGCCGTTCAACCCCCCTATCCTTTGCACGCCGCAAGGTAGACAGATAGAAATAACGGATTTGATCACGCGGTGAAAGCGAATTCACACGGATAAAACGCCAGCGTCGTTTCTTTTGTGTGTCTGCAGCGGTTTTCTGTACATCCTTCCCTCTTGCAGAAAAAGAAATCGAAAAGTGCAAACCGTTCATACGCAGCCAAAGATTTGCCCACGTATCACGCAGCCACTGCCGAAAAGTTTGCCAACTTTGTCCGACTTGCGCTCGGCTAAACTGGAAGCCACGTTCACGCACATAAAAAAGAATCGCAATAATCACCACAAAAATGAAAATCGCCCAAAAAGCAGAGCTAAAAATGAAAGCTGCGGTTTCGTTCATCGCATCGGTCGCTTGCTGGTTCTGTAGAAATAAACTTTCCACGGGCGGTGGTGGCGGCGGTTCTTCAATTGGGTTTGCCCCGGGGATGGGCAGCAAGGAAAGCAAAAGAAAGAGGATGGACATCAATGCCACAAATATAACCTGTACCAGATACATAAAAACCAATATGATGAAATTAAGGATACGGCCGATTGGTGCAGCAGACCCTATAGGCAAAAAAGTAGCCAGCAAAGCGACTGCACCGATAAGAAACAAACTATAGCGCTGCCAATTTTTTTCGATTGCAGGTTGTTTGTTCACGCCCTTTAACAGCCATTGTGAATTCAAGGCTGCCAGGCGTGCTTCACTCAACAGCCAAAATCCACCTAAAAAATAGATGAGTACAGCGATAACAAGCGGCGGCGTTAAGCTTGTGCGGGCAATATCAAGAAAACTTGTACCTTGCGTGTATGAACTGATTTCAATCGTGCTGAGACCAACACATAAAACCAATAAAATACCGCCCCATAACCAGGATTGCATCAAACTATTCGTGATTTGGTTTCGGCCGATTTCTATAGGCTGGTCATCAATACGCGCTTTGCGAACCGATAGAGGCAAACTGTAAAACTGAATTTCAAAATGGCTGAGTGCTATTCGACTAAATGTGGATGCCGGTATGATGGCTATGCGCCATGTGAGCAAAGTTAAAATCAATGTAACTGGAAAAGCACCTTTGATGAAAAAATTCAGTGGATTGACTAAATATTCGCGTACAAGAGGCAAAGAGGGAATACCTTCCGCAAAAACAGACCATGTGACCATTCGTGCAAGAATAACAAAGAATAAAAACTCGGCGGCACGATAAGCGCTGCGATTGAGCGGTAACTGGTCGGGACGACGCAGCCAAAGCGTGGTGTAAACACTTTCCAGAGCCACCAGAAAGAGAAAGGGCAGCAAGTTATACCATCGTGTATCCAGATTGATGGTTACTATCAACACAATTATGCCCAGCATCAATGCCATCACAATGAGGGTCATGACCAACGGCCGTATTACCCGCCGTCGCCATTTACCCGCACGATATTGATCGACCGTCTTTGCAATCGCATCGGGATCAGCTTTGGTTGACAGAGAGGATAAATTGGGGATGACTCGTCGTCTCATCTTATTGGTTGACCTTTCCACTGCTCCAGATCATCAACAGTTGTCACATTAAACGCACGAAAACCCAGGCGGCGTGCGCGTTCTCGTACTTGTGAAAAGTTATAATCTGGCTCCACCACAAAAAGAAAAGGATTATACCCCGCTTTCACCAGGCGATGCATCGCATGGCAGGTTTTTTCCTCACCCCGCGCTGTAATCACAAAAATAGTAACACCCCAACTCAAGTTTAACGTGGCTGAGGTGATCCACTGATCTAATGGTATTGTTTTGGCGGCTTCGATGCGTGCCAAACGTTCCAAAATTTTCATAAGATGCACACGGCCGTTGCGTGCAGGCAGCGCCGATGGCAAAATCAATTTTGTTTGCTCAGCCTCACCTAATAATAAACGCCCGCTCTCATCATCAAAAGGTAAAGCATCCGCCTCTTCGTTGGATTGAATCGGATCGATGCCATTTGTGATAAGCCCGACAGATTGACGGCAGTCCACCAAATGCGCTGCCAAGGAGGCCGCCACCGTAATCGTCAATTCAGTGTAATAGCTGCGGTCGCGGCGTTGGTAATCTTCTTGATGTAAGTTGAGCAGAACAACCGTTTCTAATGAAATCGCTGGTTCAAATGTTTTCACCAGCAGCCCTCCGGTGTGTGCACTGACCTTCCAGTTAATGCGACGCGGCGAATCCCCAGAACGATAAGCGCGTACGCCGCCAGGACGCGCCGGGTCTTCAAACAGTCGTTGTTGGCTGGCCAAGGTGCCAAAAGGCAAACGCGAGGGCAGACCCAGACGTGTCAGTGGGACAATGCGTGGATAGACGGTCAGATAATTGGCGGCGAGTGAACCAGTTTTACGCGGCGTAAAGCCAAACAAATCACCAGTTGTTAATTGCAATGGCCCCAAACGATAATAGCCACGTCTGCCAGCCTGGACGACATATTCATAACTGGTTTGCTGATGACCTTGCAGTGATAACGCTTGCCGCATAGATTGTTGCAAACGTAATGAGGGCGGAATACTCTCAGAAAACTCAAGCCAGGGCAAAGGCAAACGGCTGACATTCTCCCAAATTATTTTGACTGTAACGGTTTCGCCTAAAAAGGCATGGTCATTGTAGAGGCGGCTGATACGCAGTTGGCGTAAAATGCGCGGCGTTAGAATAAGGCTGAGCAGATATAACCCTGCCACAACATAAATAATGTAAAAAATGAAGCTGATTCGTAACAGAAACGCGATAGCTAAAAGCGCGATGATTAGCCCAGCTAGACCCATTGCTTAAAATCCTTGAGTTGCAGAGTTACAGGGTTGCAAGTCGGATCTCTTTGTCGTCACATTGCCACTTTTCCACCTTGTCACTCTGTTACATTTCCCCAATCTCCAGCGGTGCATCTGCTAGAATCTCGTTTAAGATAGCGTTGATCTGTTTGCCGCGTAAAGCACTTTCTGGATGCACGATGCAGCGATGGCTCAATATGAAGGGAGCAAGACGTTTTACATCGTCGGGCAATGTGTAATCGCGCCCTTGCAGCGCCGCATACGCTTGAACAGCACGATAGAGTGCATGGCTGCCACGCGGACTGGCACCCAGCAGCAAATCTGTATGCTCACGTGTGCCCAAAACAATGCTAACGATGTAGTCGCGCACGGTTTCATCAACATGAATATCCCAAATTTGGCGTACCAAACCAGGCAAAATAGCACCATCGACAACTTGCTCCAACGAAGCAATCGGGTGCTCGCCGCCCAGATTGAGCAGCATTTGGCTTTCGGTTTTTTGATCCAGGTAACCCAAGCTTAGTTTCATGAAGAAGCGATCTAGCTGTGCTTCTGGCAAGGGAAATGTGCCTTCATATTCAATAGGGTTTTGGGTAGCGAGGACAAGAAACGGCCGTTGTAAAATTCGCGTCACCCCATCAACAGTCACCTGCCCCTCACCCATTGCCTCGAGTAATGCTGATTGGGTACGTGGTGTGGCGCGATTAATTTCATCTGCCAATAAAATATTGCTAAAAGCCGGGCCAGGAATAAAAGTAAATGCTTGTTTCTGTTGGTCAAAAATCGAGACGCCAGTGACATCATTCGGTAATAGATCGGGTGTACATTGCAGCCGTCTAAAAGTAATACCCAAACTAACAGCCATCGCACGCGCCAACATCGTTTTGCCTGTACCCGGCACATCCTCGAGCAGGATATGGCCATCACATAAAAAAGCGACCATGATCAACTCTAACACATTGCGTTTGCCAATGATCACCTTCTCAACATTATTGATGACCCTATTTGAAAAATCTTGAACTGCTTGCATAATCTAATCTTACCATATCTGAAAGTATGTTGGAATTATAAACGAATTGGTTGTTTTTGTCGTTTTGTTTCAATCCCAGTGAATTTGACTTACAATATCATTGCAAGAGTGTATTTTGTAGAGGAAAAATTTGGGAAAAACCATTAAAACACCGCCACTTCCGACGAGGGAAACCTTTGTGCAAATTGACGTGAGCTTTGATGTGACTTTGGCCGATGGGCTGGCACAACTCGAAGCGTATAACAAACATCATTACCGACCCAACACCTACCTGCATAAATGGTGGGCGCGGCGCTGCGGTACAACATTCCGTCTGATCTTAAAACATTTAGTACCAGACCCAGTTTTGCGTGGTTATTACACCCCAGGCGGCTTAACCGGCAAAATCATTATGGATCCGATGATGGGCGGCGGCACAACGCTGCATGAGGCGATTCGGCTGGGTGCCAATGTGATTGGCGGCGACATTGATCCGATTCCAATTTTACAGGCACGCGCCACACTCGCAGATGTGTCCGAATTGGCATTAGAGCAAGCCTATCAACGTTTTTTTCGTAAACTACGTACCGAGTTAGACCCCTATTTTATGACTCGCTGCCCGACCTGCGGTATTCAAACACAGACTTGGTTTGTCTTGTATGCAGCGCGGCGTAGGTGCAGCTGCGGGCCAGTTTTGGTTGTCGATTCGCTGATATTGCGGCAAGAAATGGATGGATCGGTGATCCGTTTGTGCCAAGATTGTCATGCAATTGTGCAGGGTGACGTAGTATGCGGTTGTGGTGGTATGGACGCTGAGTCACTGCCTGCACCGCTTATTGAAAAGCAAACGGCCGTTTGCACCCAATGCAACCAACTCTTTCATGATGATCTAACCACTCCCTATTTTGCACGTTACGAACCGCTGGTGATTGTAGCTCACTGCCAACGACACAACCTGTTTTTCAAAACCCCTGATTGGATCGATCGTGAAGCGTTACAGAGAGCCGATGACAGACGTGGGCAGCTTAACCTACATCGTGCAGATTATGTGATTGAACCCGGTCGTAAATCGCGCCATTTGCAGCGGCGTGGTATTGATAATTACCTCGATCTATTTTCAAGCCGCCAACTGCTTTATTTAGAGCATGCGCTGGCTTTTTTACCGCAAGACGAGCCACTTATTCAGCTTAATTTAGCCTTGTTGGTCTCAACCTCTTTGGAATTTAATTCGATGTTGTGCGGCTACAAAGGCAAACAAAAACGGCGTGCCGGTGCCATTCGTCATACGTTTTCGCATCATGCGTATTCATTTCCTTACACAGCACTAGAAAACAACCCACTGTATCATCGTAAGGCATCGGGAACGCTGGAGAAACTGTTTCAGTCACGTATCCGCAACGGCCGCTCTTGGGCGCGACAGCCGCGTGAGCGCGACCTTTCAGAGGAAAAATCTGTTTTTGTTGATATCCCTGGCGAAGTCGATGCGGGTGTTGAAGTCAGTGATGTACATGAGCTGCGCAGCGGTACACAACGCTTTTTATTAAAACAAGGGTCTGCCACCCATTTTGATTTGCCCGACGGCAGCGTGGACGCAATTGTCACCGATCCGCCCTATTTCGACAGTGTGCAATACAGCGACTTATCCGCCTTTTTTCGGGTGTGGCTGCGACAAATGCTGCCGGATGGCGCAAATTGGACGTTCAACATCAATGATTCGGCCGTTGACCCACATAAAAGCGACCGCACCAGCCGATATACCGAATTGTTAAGCGCCATTTTTTCTGAATGTCAACGTGTCCTGCGCAAAGACGACGGCCGTTTCATTTTCACCTTCCATCATTGGAATCCAAAAGCATGGGCAGCCTTAACAACAGCACTTAAAGATGCCGACTTTGTCTTAATCAACCGTTATGTGGTTCATGCGGAAAATCCCAGTTCGGTGCATATCAACAATATGAAAGCACTCGTGCATGATGCGATTTTCATCTGTGCGCCCAAAGAAGTGAGCAGGAAGGTTGTCTGGCAACGGCCGTTTCAAATCAATACCCATGACAGTTACCAATTTTGTTATGACTGTGCGACACTGTTAGGATGGATGTTAGAAAACGAGTTAGAGGATGAAGAAATCAAACAAGAGTGGCGAGATATTTTGCGGTAATAGCTGTTACACGGAGCAACTAAGCTCAACGAAAAAAGTCGATCCACGAAACAGTAAAACTCGCGCTGTTTTTATCTAGAAAATCCTGTGGGACATGCATATTAATGCTGCCATTGGTTAACGGAATAGTGCCGGGCGTGCCATCATCGTTGACAATCTCAGTTTGCATCCAGAAATCACTGGTGGGATTGAGTGGCTCCGCAGCATGATTGATTTGACGCACGCTTTGTTGCATATATTGGTCTTGTTGGCTGCTGATGGCGAGCGTAACGGCCGTATCAGCATACATAAACTCAAATTGTTCTAACCCGTTCAAATGCATCCGCAGCACAATATCCTGTGGCCATGAATCTATATTACGTTGGATTTCGGCCGTGCCAACGCCGCTGACACTGGTAACGTCGATAAAAAGAGTGTTGCCGGCTTCACTGAAACTGATGACTATGTCTTCTTTTTGGGAGGCAGCGCTATAAGGTGAGGATGGAGGAAAAACGGCCGTACAGGCGGCGCAAAAGGATAAAATGCAGCTTAAAAGCAAGAGGTATTTCATGCAGGAACTTCGTCCAATTCTTCACTGTCAGGGAATGGGGGTAAATCAAATAATTTGCGCCAGGCATAAGTTCCCAACAGCTTGATCGTGGCCAATAATGGTGCGGCCAAGACCGCGCCCAACACACCCGCAAGTGACGCCCCCATGAAGACGCCTAAAATCACCAAAATAGGGTGCAAATCCAAGGCACGACCAACAATACGCGGCACAAGGTAATTATTTTCGATTTGTTGGATAAGGAACATTAAGCCTAAAACAAGTAAAGCAAACTGCCAGCCTTCAATATCCCAGCGATTGGTTGGTTGGAAAAAAGCAACAGCCATGGCAATGCCAGCGCTGATGATCGGGCCAATATTGGGGACAAACTCCAGCAACCCTGCAATGATACCCAAAACCAATGCATTGCGTACGCCCAAAATCGAAAGGCCCAACCATACCGCCAAAAAGATGATCACACCGAGGATAACTTGTCCACGCAAATAGGCACTCCAGATTCGTCCAAGTTCTTTCACAAAACGATCAGCATCATAACGATAACCCGGTTCATTGGCAATCCCACCCACATAACCACCTAATTTGGGGAATTCATAAACCAAATAAATCGAAATGATGACCACAAAAAAGAGATTACCAACCAACCGTACTGTAGTTGTTGCCAATTGTGTGATGAACTGCCCACTGGTACTAACTGTAGGTTCAACCAAGCTCAACACTTGATTGGTAATGCTATCCCAGGGTATTTGCAGCGGATTAATTTCCAAGGGGCCGATAACCATTGGTTCTGTTTGGGATTGGATTGATTCCAAAAGAGATGCTGTCTGGTCGATCAATGCCGGCACCTGATTGATAAAAGAGCTGGCTTGTTCAAAGGTGGCAACCCCCAACGCAATTGACAGAAAAACAATAACAGCAACCAACAATAAATATACAGCCAAAATAACCCAGCCACGGGCGATACGTGTACGCTCATTCACAAAAACAATCAACGGGTTAATAATATAAGCAATGACGCTACCGAGAACCAATAAGGTGATTAAGCTTTGAAAACGGTAAGCTGTAAATGTAATCAGCAGCAGCCCGATAACCACAACAATGAGTTTTGTGCTGCGCCCCCACAGCGGAGAATAATTTTCCGGCAGCGGATCAACAGACATGGTATGTGTGTCTACCAAAACCGTTTGTGGCACGGTTAACTCAGCTTGCACTTCGCTTTTAGCATCAGCTTGTGTCTCTGGGTTTTTATCCAATTGTGAGACAGGTTCTTGTTGCTCGATCATGGTTTATTGAGCGTACCATACCCTTCGTAATATCGTCAATGTTAGCGGTTATTTTGGGGTCTTATAAGTCAAAAATAGCGGGCTGGCATAATAGCCATCAACTGTTTCTGTTTGCCCACCTTGAAATGCAGCTTGAACGGCCGTTAACTCATTTTGGCGTTCGGGCAGGAAAATATGCACGACGTTGGATGTTGCGGCTGGCTGCAAGGCAGCATTGGGAGCGGAAACGTCAAACAGGTTTGTACCATCCTGAAAATCTTGCGCCAGAAAAGTAATGCTGGGAAAACCGACATACATAGTGGGCGGCCCATAAAAATAGACTGTCCATTCCCCTTCCAAATTGTTTAGATAGGTTGCCATCTCATGTGCAATTTCAGTGTTGCGGTCGCCAAAATGATGTTGACTTTGATAGGGGCCAAAATAATAACCCAGGTCAAGAAACGCCAACATTAGCGTGATGATGAGGACGGTTATGAGTAAATAGCGGTGGGATGACAAACGGCCGTTTTCCCCAACCGGTGCCTCATCATCGCCCTGCTCCGTTCCAAACACAGCTTTTGCCAACATCACAAGCGCCAAACTTGCCAGCAGCATAAGTGCCGGTGCAGCAATAATCAAACGATGACTGCTGGGCGGATTTAACATCAAAGCGCCGCCAAAAACAACCGTCACCAATACCCAAATTGCGAGCAAATTGTAGCGTAAATCACGCCAATGGAAGAGTGCCAAAGTAAAGCCTATAATGAATAAAACCCCAGCAACAAAATTGAGCAAGGGTACAAAAGGACCATAGGCATTGCTCTGATCCAGAGTGGCGTTAAAGCCCAGTGCCGCCTGCCCAAATTGACGGCCGATAAGTTGTAATTGGGTTTGTCCGCTAACGGCCGTTTCGCGACCCAACCAACCGCTTTGACTATCTAAAATACCCAACACATTGGCACGTTCCATAAACACGCCGGGCATTGCACGATAGTAAAGCATTTGCGGCAGTGCCACGACTAAGGCCAACAAAGCAGCTGCCAGTAAATGCCGCCATTGCCGGCGCAAGCGCTGGCGATCCACCAACAGCGTCCACAACAATAATGCCAACAGCATAATTGGCAATAAATGTGAACTGGTGTACAGATATGTATTCAAACCAATCGCCAAGCCTGCCAGCAGCCATGTCAAGCGGCTGTCGTTTGTTTCTTGCTGCCAGGCGATACCGATGAGACCTAAGGCCAGCAAAATGAGCAGTGCATCCCAAACATTGGTAATGCCCAAGCGGCTAAAATGGAGATGGAAATGGGAGCCTAACAGCAACACGGCCGCTCCCAAGCCAACTGCACGACTCCACAAACGCTGGCCAATTAAAAAGGTTGCAACCACTGTCAACGCACCAGCGACAGCCGATAAAAAACGTAACCCAAACACTGTTGGGCCAAATAACCGTAAAGGAACGGCCAATAAATACAGCGGCAGTGTCGGATTGGTCAACCAGCCAGTGCCAAAAGGGTTTCGGCTCACGCCTTCAACAACATGCAGCGCATCCAGACCAATATCGGCTTCAATGCCGTTGAGGATGAATGGCTGGCTGCTCAAGTTAAAAAGGCGCACCAGCAAAGCTGCGCTAAACAGCAAGAGGCTAATGATGATAGTCGAGCGGGTTGGGCGTGAGATAGCATGACTTGCTGGTGTGTACAACGCATACCATGCAAGTGCGATCGCAACCAGCCAGACGGAAATAGCCAACAACGGCCGCTGCTCACCACCCGGAAGCACAAATCGTTGAGCTAACAAAGCTAAAAACAAAGCCAGGAAAATCAACCAACGCTTTGCTGGAACTTCTCCAATCTGCGGCCGGTGAAATAGGCGGCCTGGCCGTTCACCGCGCAGCCAAAAAAACAATCCCAGTGCCACTGCGCTCAAACCAAACCATAACAAGCCACGACCCGGATTGTCCGGATCGGCACGCCAGGCAGATTGCCCCATCATCGCGAGCAGCAGCGCCAAACCAATCAGGGCCAAATTGAGCAGATTAACTCTTGATGATGCGACTGCGGGAGGAGGTTCCTGGGCTACGGGCGTCTCATGTTTAACCGAAGCGGGTATAATCGGTTCTTCTGATGGCTCATCCGTTGGCAAATCCGGTATCACAGAAGCCGTCCTTTCAGTTGTCGGCAAGAGAGCTGCATTAAGTTCATCCAGAGAGTATGGCTGCGCGGGGGGTAACGGTACGTCCACAGGACCATCGCTTACCTTTTTTGCGATGATGAGAATATAGGCGCCTGTATCCTGGAATGCTTCTTCGTAAAACGGCCGTACCCAACGTTCGGTCGGCTTCAAACTACTTTCCCAAGGCGCAATAACCCAATGCCCAGTCAGCGCATGTATTACCCACGATGGCAGCCCTTGTACATGCCCAATTTCGAGCGCATGTAACGCTTCTGCCGAAAAATAATATTGCCAGCGTTCGATTTCAAATCCTGCAGCAGCAAAACGTTCAGCCCATCTTTCAGGTGAGTCGGTGTGGGCATGGCGGGAAACTTTGTTAAAAAAGTCACGATACCGATCTGCCATGCCATCCATGCCCAGTTTATGAAAGAACGCCGCGCCACCTAAATTTTCGGTGAAATAATGGCTGGGGGTGGTAATGACAAAACGGCCGTTCATTTGCAGCACACGGTTGGTTTCAACCAAAACCGCATCCACATCCGGGATATGCTCCAGCACCGAATTGCTGAAAGCACTGGCAAAATGTTCATTTGGAAAAGGCAAGTCCGCGCCGCCAGAAGCCAATGCAAGCTCATACATAGCGGTGGTCTGTGCCTTTTCTACGACCGCATATGAGGGGTCAATACCTGCTTGAATACGTTTATCAAATGTTACCTGCGCAAAATGACCATCGCCACAACCCACATCCAATACCGGCTCCGGCAGTTCGATAACCTGATAAAAACGCGTTTCGACAGCACGCAGCAAAGCACGAAAGGCAGGAATTGTTTTTAACTGCCGCCATAATAAATCATCCTTGGGGGCAGCGTTTTCTAGATTTGCTTCGTCGCTCACGCGCTAATCTCCTTGTTCACATACGCATCACGCATCGCCCGTAGTTCATCATAAACTGGCGGTTCGGTTGTTTTGGGCGCAAACGTACCACGGCGCAAATCATTGAATAGTTTGATATACTCAACGGCCGTTTGCATAGGATCAAAACTCTGTTTAATTAATTCTGAGTCACGTTGATATTTCTTTTTATCACGCAAAATATCGATAATCGCATCTGCCAAAGCTTCATGATCACCAACGGCCGTTACTGCGCCCATACCCGTCATCGTGACTGGTTGGCGTACGCCAGGCAGCGCACAAGCCGCCACCGGCACATTGTTACGCATCGCTTCAATTTGCACCAGGCCAAAACTTTCGGTGCTGTTTAAGCTAGGAATCGTCAACACATCCAGGCTTTTATAAAACGCAGTCAATTCCGCACCTTCAATCGGGCCTAACAATTGGTATTTATCTCCATAACTTTCGATAACCGGCAAGACCCGTTTACGATACGCCTCTTCACCTAAAATGTCTTTGTACGGGCCAGCATGCAGCACGCGCACATTCGAAAATTCCTGCCAAATTTTTGGCAATGCCTTAAGCAAAACCTCTACACCTTTTTCAGTTGCCAGACGGGAAACAAAGCCGATGACCTCATGCCCATTCAATTGATGTTGATTATAAAATTGAGCTGCCTCTGCAACGCTGCACGGAGCCAGTGTAACCGGCGGCGGAATGATATACAGTTTTTTATCTAAATATTGCGCAAGAAAAGGGGAATGTGTGCCATAATCGCGTGTGTAAGTGACGACCGCATCAGCCAATAAACCAGCCAAATTATTCATCGTCAACACAACCCGATTCACAAGCTGGTTAAATGCACCGGGCGGAAGTTGCAGATCACAATGGTAAGTCAATACCACTGGCTTGTTCATCAAACGACCACGTAAAGCGACGCCGGGCGCATCAAATTGGGGCAAATGCAAATGGATCACATCGGCATCACGCGACAACTTCCACGCCATAGGGCCAAACTCCGGCATGATCACCCCTTTGCTCACGCGCATCGCCACCGGCACACGAATAATTTTGACACCATCGATCACATCATAACGCGGTAAGCTCGGGTCATATTGCGCCGTGAGCACGGTCACGTCGTGCCCTTGCGCGACCAGAGCTTTGCTCAGACGTTCAACATAGATAGTAAGGCCGCTAATCCAGGGCCGATAGTATGTAAGTACTTCAAGAATTTTCATGAGTTGTTTTTTAAGACAAAGATAGTAAGGAAACACGGATTTAATGATTTCCATGCGTGTTTCTTTTTATCCGAGTCAACTAAAATCAGCTTAGATGGAGCAACTTTCGCAGACAAAACCCGAGCCAAAGATTCCAATATTTATACATTCTAAAGCGTTTATTGGCGCACCTGTGTGTCGTTTTGTTTGCGATTTAGGAACGCTTGCGCGGAATCGATCACTTCACGGAAAGTTGCGCCAGTGCTCAAAATGCCAATGATGCCAAAACCAACCATCACAGCGATGTTGACGGCATGATAAAGAAAGGCAAAACTGGCCGATGCTCCTTCTGGTTGTCCCAATAGTTGTAACGCAGCAATCACACCCGCATGAAAAACACCAATTTGGCCTGGGGAAGAAGGCAGTGCCACGCTAAATGCCGCCGCACAGACCACAAAGGCAGCCATCAAAAAAGACGGCTCAATATTGACAGCTAAGAGCGTCGCGTAATATGCACATATAATCGGCAGCCAGGTCAACACGGTCAGCAAAATTAGCACCAATCCGTCTTTGATACTGGTCAAACAGTCTAAACCAGTGAGTAAGCTTTCGACGCGTCCTAGCCATGCCTCTGTATTCATAAAAGGGATTAGATTCAAGATAGCTGTTGAGACGCGGAGGGTTAACGGCCGTTGATTCGCCGCCAAAATCAAAACCAACATCGCCGCGATGCCGATAAAGCCAAATCCTTGGGCACCTGCCTGCATCCAGCCTGGCAATTGCTGCACAATCGACAACGTAAATGGCAATAGAGTGACGATAAACAACATATCCAAGATGCGTTCAACGACCATCGTGGAAACACCGCGTGAAATGGTAATAGGCGGCACACTGCCAATTAAAACTGCCCGTGCTACATCTCCCAGACGCAATGGCAGCAGCACCGACAATAAATAGCCAATATTTTGAATGTGGAAAACAGTAATCCAGGGTGCATCATTGCTGAGCATAAAGCGCCATCGAATGGCACGGATGACCAAAAAGCCGGTGATACCCAGCGCAGTTAACAGCAGGTAAGCATAATTAGCACTTTGTAATGATGCTAGAATTTGCGCCGGGCTGATGAAGAAAAAAATACCCGCCAGACATAAAAGACTGATGAGCATCCCTAACCAAAATTGACGACGGCCGTTGTTGGGTTGCTTTTCCATATCAGCGCGAATTATAACAGGGTTAGGCAAAAGCTCGAATCAATCCCCGCGTGGACGCAGGGAAAAATTTCTGCATCGAATTTGCTCGAATTTACGCGAAGAAGATTGCATCAACGTATTCTAAATTTCGCAATCCGCCCTCATTCACTCCCTGGTACAAGTGCAAAATCAAATTCGCCCACTGTATTTGAATAGACCATCGTTCCACCAGCACAGGTCGCACGATTGATGAAGAAGTAGTTTGTGAGGGGGTCGCCTAAACGGCCGTTGAGTGGATGTGCCGATGTGACATTGAGATAAGTGGGTGTGGCCGGGGTGAAATAAGGCTCACTGTTTTCAAATACGTCATAAGTACAGCTTGTCATGGGGTCTTGCCAGGCAAGTTCAGCATCGATGGCGGAAACGGCCGTAATCGCCAACCCCCAAAATTCATACGCGCCCATATCGCAGGCTGTGCCTAACGGCCGTATAACACCATCCAAATCTGCTGCCGGACAAACAACATCATCCCCCGCATCAATTGCCGGACTACCAGTTTGCAATCGCAAATTTTCATTAGCAGCGTCAATAAAAAGCGGATCCGAATCTATGTTATTGCCGCCATCAATGACATTACTGATTCCCTCATTATATATGCCAGCAATTCCGCCCTGTATCAGACTATTAGTAATGCTTACAGTAGCATCTAGATTATAAATCTGATTGCCATTTGGTGAACTATTTCCCCACATAATCACATTTGAGAGCCTTATATTATTAGTCCCGGAGGAGCCATAATCACCTTCGTTTGATATTGCACCACCTTCATAATCAGCAATATTGTTTGAAAAGGTGACGTTAATCAAGCTTGGGTTGCTATTACCCAATAAGAATGAATTGTGTATTGCTCCCCCACTAACGGCCGTATTGCCAGAGAAGATGACATTAGTTAGGTTTGGGCTGCTTGTGCCGAGGTAACTATAATTGATCATTGCACCACCAGTAAAGGCTGAATTATCAAAGAAGTTAACATTCAGCAGACTTGGACTACTGTTACCATTATTGTAACCATCATTGATTAAGGCTCCCCCACCAGATGCCGAATTGTTTAAGAATGTGATATTGGTCAAATTAGGATTGCATTGGCTATTGCTTCCTACGCCGTTACAATAATAACCTCCACCTTGATTATCTGGATAATCTACATTAGCGTTTCCAGCTGTGATAGTGAAGCCATCCAAAATTGTTGAAGCTTCAATTGGTATACCGGTTGTACCATCAGCATAGACTACATGATAGCTGTTGTCACTATTATCATTTGGGGTGCCTATATCACCACTCAGGATAGTAGGGTGGGCAATCCAATCCCGATCATCAAACTCTGTCTCATCTCCTTCAAAGCCTCCATAAACGGCGACTCCTGGCACGATGTTGAACCTATCTGCACGGTCATTACCCGGGTAGTATGTGCCTTCTGCCACCCAAATTTCGTTTACGTCACAATTGGCCGCTAGTGCCAACGCAACTGCCAAATCTGATTGCGCATTGGGCCAATCATCACCGCTGTTGTTACCGGAAGCATAGTGATCTACATAAATGGTAGCTGTGGATGGACAGTAGAGAGTTGTTTGATTTTCATAAGCTCCCATATCTATTATATTTATGTTGTCGCCGTACCAATCAGCAAAGCGAGGATTTCCATCCAGATCTGTAGCAATCCCACTTAATCCTGGTGCACTATCATCACCTCGATCAATAGCCGGGCTACCATCTTGCAAGCGTAGATCACCATTTGTCGCATCTTCAAATTTTGGGCTCAGGTCTAAATTATTTCCCCCATCAATGACCATGCTAGCGCCGCCATTTGAGATATGTTCAAGACCGCCCATGAGCAAACTATAGCTAACCGTTGGGTATGCATCGAGATTGTAAATTTCCGGACCAATGCCGGAATCTCGCCACAAAATCACATTAGTCAAAAGTGGACTGCTGTCCCCATTAAACCCATAGTTGTACATGCCACCTCCGCGGTTGGCTGTGTTACCAAAGAATGTGACATTAGTCAGGCTCGGACTGCTAATGCCATTATACCCATAATTATAGATACCAGCTCCACGGTCGGCCGTATTGTTATAAAAGACCACATTAGTCAAACTTGGGCTGCTGATACCTCCTTCGCCCTGATTGTATATGCCTCCTCCCCAAAATGATGCTGTATTTTCTTGAAAGATAAGATTGGATAAGCTCGGGCTGCACTCGTTACCACTACCTATGCCATTGCAGAAAATACCGCCGCCCATACTGTTTAAGCCAGGCCCGTCAGCTGTCCCTTTAGTGAGGGTGAAGCCATCTATAATAGTTGTTGAAGTGATAACGGTGCCAGCAGCACCTTCGGCATAGACGACATGGTAGCTGTTATCGCTGGTGTCATTGGGTGTGCCAATATCACCACTTAAGATGGTTGGATTGCTGACCCAGTTGCGCTCATCACGTTCAGTTTCATTGCCAGCAAAACCGCCATAAACTGCCACGCTCGGCGCTAAGTGGAAACTATCTGCCCGTTCACTGCCTGGAAGATAGGTTCCTGTTGCTACCCAAACTTCTTCCACATCACATCGAGCAGCATCTGATAGTGCCAATGCTAAATCCGGTTGCGCATTGGGCCAATCGTCACCGCTGTTGTTGCCAGTAGCATTTTGATCTACAAATAATGTGGTGGTTGCCGGACATGTGGGTGTGGTTTGGTTTTCGTAGGC